>JAADHH010000027.1 GCA_013151955.1 Chloroflexota bacterium | reverse complement strand
TTGCTTGCCGAAGCTTCACGCTCCCTATCTCCACCCTCTATCTCTCATCGTTTCAGGTCGCGGGCTTGGTTAGGGTAAATAGCGTTCGATCGTAGCTTGGCTCCGCTGTTGTGCCAGCCACCTGCGGAATCTTTGGTCTTCGATACGTTGTTGCATATCCTGGGATAGCTCGCGTGCCGGATCTACCTCGAGCACCTGAATAATATGGAACCCGAAAGGGGTTTGCACGACACCGCTGATCTCGTTTGGCTTCAGCGCAAATGCTGCCTTCTCGAATGCGGGGGTCATGATACCGGCCGGAAAGAAACCCAGGTCCCCCCCCTTCTCACGACTGACTACATCCAGCGACTTCTCCTTGGCCAGGGCTGCAAAGTCGCCGCCCGCCTTGAGCTGGGCCAGGATGTCCAGGGCCTCTTCTTTCGAGTTCACCAGGATGTGCCGCGCGTGTACCTGGCGGGCTGTCTGCGGCACATCGCCGACCACTTTCTGCCGGACGGCATTGGCGATCAGGTCGTTGCGGATCAATTCTTTGTAATTCTCATACGTCAATTGGTTCTGTTCCAGCCAGGCATCCAGCTTCTCGCGGCCTCCGCCCTGTTCGATTCCTTTTTGGACCGTTTTTTCAAGTTGGGCATCGGTCACTTCGATACCCAACTTTATTGCGGCCTGGCGCACCAGCTCCTGATCGACCATTTGTTCCAGCGCTCGATGACGATCCTGATCCAGGATTTGTTTTCCTTCGTCCGACTCCAGGTCGGTGCCTTGCTGCTTCAGAAAAGCGCGTACCTGGGCCATCTGCTGGTCGAAGGCATCCTCGGAAATCGGCTGGCCGTTTACCATGGCGACCACGCCGGCCGGGGCGGTCGCCGTGACGACTGTGGCGGTCACGATTGGGGAAGCGGCGGGGGCGCTCGTCGGCGATGCCGCGTTCGCCGCAGAGGGCACGGTCGCGGTGGCTTGACCGCTGGCCGGCGAAGGGGTGCCCTGTGCGCCACCGCAAGCCACCAACAAGCCACTAATCATGAACAGCACGAGCGCTACAACTCCGGTGCGGATAACCATGTTTGGTGTATGACCTCCCGTATTTATTATGAGAATTCAGTCGCCAGTCGTCAGATGGCAGTCGTGAAACGTGAAACGTTGTCACGTGTTACGCATTACGTTTCACGTCCTCACGCTCGACGCCATTTTCATCCTTCGTGGCGAGCAGCCGCTCGTGGTGACCATCCCTACCATACCGCATGAATGAATGTGCAAGTTTCTAGTGTCCTTATGGTCTACTTATTATACCAGTAAATTACTTTTTTTGCAACAATCGTCTTTGTCACGGGGGTATTTGCCAAAAGAATCCAGTTGTGCTAGAATAGCGCGCGTATGATTTATCACACCTTAACACGTTGTTAGAAAGCAGAAGTTCAACTTCTCCGAGAAGTTGAACTTCTCAAGTCAAGACAAAGAGGACAATGTGGCAAGGGGAAAGGAGCAGTGTACTGTGCTGCGTGAGCAACCAAGTACGAACTTACAAAATATCGAAGCGGTTCTGGAAGGGGGTGCATCAGCCTGGTTCGTCAATGGGCTACTCGCACTCCTATTTGTGTTGGTCTTGGCAATGCCGCCAATCTCTCTTCCTGGTCGTATCATCGCCCCGGGCTACACCAAGATCAGTCGCGACGGCGGCTCTGTCGCCGATCCCGACGGCACCCAACTTACCCTGCAAGCAGGAACCCTGAGCAATGACATCAAAGTCAAGATGGTCTCTGTCCCCCGTTTGGACCTTTTGCAGGGCAATGTAGAACCGAAGGTGCTGGATGCAGCACAGGCGCTGCCGCCAAACCTGGCCCTGAAAAGCCCGTTGTACCAAATCTATACGCGGGGTCAGGCTTCCGCCCAGGCACATCTTAGTGTGCCCATTCCCAACGATAGTGAGCCGTATAAAACGCTGGACCTATATTCCTGGACCGGACGAGAATGGGCCTGGATCCCCCACAAACTGATTCCGGAGGACGACACTCTGGAAAGCGACCTGGCCTACATCCCCTCCTCCGTGGCCGTCATGCAGACCGCCGCGCTGAAACCACGGGCCACGACCGAACTGAATGCTCCGGTCAAACTGAACAAGAACATCGCCCTGGCCGAGGTGAACCCGCGCCTTTTCTACTTGCAGGGTGACGGGTCCATCGGCGAATCATTCACGCTGTCGCCCGACCAGACGGTTCCGAATGCGGCATTGGTCCCCGTATTGCACAACATGCAACAGGGCGTGGTGCGCAGCGACCTGACCGACAACTTGCTGATCGATGCTCAACTATGGCAACACCACATTGACCAAATTGTCACCCTGCTGACAACGCGGGGATATCCGGGTATCGAGGTTGATTACAGCCAGGTCGATCCCGAATTGCGGGGCGAATTCAGCACCTTCATCACCGAACTGGCCAAGGCCCTGCACGAAAAGAGCAAGAAACTATCCGTGCGTGTTGATCCCCCGCGACAGATCGCCGAGGATCGCTGGGAAACGGGCGCGTACGATTGGGTGGCCCTCGGCCTGGTTGCCGACAACATTGTGGTGCCTGCGCTGCAAAGCCCGCAGGCCTACGTCCCCGGCGGCCAGATGGAAGCCCTGCTCTCTTGGGCCGTCGGTCAGGTTGATCGCTACAAGCTTCGTTTCCTGATCCCCACGGCGAGCTACGAGCGCTCCAACGGAATCTACCGGCCCATACCGTACGACCAGGCCCTGGCTTCGGTGGGGCGTGTCGTCAACCAATCGGGGGACATGTTGGTCAACCCGGGACAAACGGTCCAGTTGAATGTGGCCGATCTCGGCCAACAGCGCGGGTTTACGTTCGACCCCCAAACACAAATCGGCATCCACCATTATCGAGACAGCAACGGCGAGCACACCATCGTACTGCAAAACGCCGCCACCCTCTCACGAAAACTGGGCCTGCTATCGCAATACCACATTGGAGGCGTGTCGCTCCTGGATGTGGCGCAGAGCGACCCACGGGTGGCCAAAGTAATCGCCCAATACCAGTCGGAAGGGGTGGCCCCGCTCGAATCGCGCTTTGCCGTGGTCTGGCGTGTGCAGAACGCCGCCGGGCAGCAGGTTGCCGGTGAGGTCAAGCCGGTCACGAACCCGGCCTTTGCCTGGACGGCCCCCTCCTCTGACGGGCTTTACACAGTCCGCGCCTCCCTTTCGGATGACAACGGCGCGACGACCTATGGGGCCGGTTCCAAGCTGGCCCTGGTGATCCCTTCGCCCACGCCCACCCCCATACCGCCCACGCCCACACCGCGCCCCACTGCTACCCCCAAACCGAAACCCAAGGTGGCTGTGGCCTCCGGTGGCAGCAGCTCTCCCGCCCCGGCCCCCCGAAACACGAACTTCGGGTATGGCATCCAGGCTCACATGTGGAACCAGGACCTGAATCCGATTGTAAGTTCTGTGAAGGGCTTGGGGTTCAACTGGGTCAAGCAACAGGTGGAATGGAAAGTGGCCGAGTCGGTACGGGGACAAATCCAATGGGGGGAGATGGACCGCATCGCCAACACGATGAGTGCCAACGGCATCAACGTCATGTTCAGCATCGTCAAGGCTCCGAAATGGGCCCGCCCGCCGAACACCGACTTCAGCGCGAATGGCCCCCCGGCAGATCCGCAAACGTATGCCAACTTCGTGGGGCAGGTCGCCAAGCGATATTGTGGCAAAGTACAAGCCTACGAAGTCTGGAACGAACAAAATCTTTGGTATGAGTGGGGCGGCGAGCCGCTCGACGCCGGCCGCTACATCGAGCTGCTCAAACGAGCGTATGCCTCCATCAAGGCCAATTGCCCCTCGGCCATCGTCATCAGCGGCGCGCTCACGCCGGCCGGAGATGTGGGCGGTCGTGCCGTGGACGACATGAACTACCTGGAGCAAATGTACCAGCACGGCCTGAAGAATTACTCCGATGCCATCGGCGCACATCCCAGCGGCTACAACGTGCCACCCGATGCGGACTGGCGCACCTGGAGTGACCCAGACGCCGCCTTCCGTGGCCCGTCCGACAATCACCATCACAGTTGGGTTTTCCGCGGTACGATGGAAGGGTACCGCAATATCATGGTCAAATATGGGGATAGCGGCAAGCGTGTCTGGGCCACCGAATTTGGCTGGGCCTCGTCTGCGTCACCGGTCGCAAATTACGAATACGCTTCGGATAACACGCCGGAGGAGCAGGCTCGCTGGACAGTACAGGCCTATCAAATGGCCAAGAGGTGGGGATGGGTTGGCGTGATGTTCCTTTGGAACCTCAACTTCAAGGTCGTGGCCCCGGGGTCCGAGCAAGCCATGTGGGGCATTGTGACCAACGGCTGGCAACCGACTCAGACCTACGCTGCCCTGGCCAACATGCCAAAATGAACAAGAAACTGACGGTGCTGCTCATCACCGGCTTTCTGCTGGCACTGACCGCTTGCAGTGGCCGGTCGGGCAACCGGCCTCGTTCGGCGACCGCTACGAAGGCCCCCCGGCCCACGTTCACGCTGGCCCCGGAGCTGCGCACGACGACGATTGCCGTGGCCGAGACCGCTCCCACGGCCGGGCCGCCGACGGCTACCCCGTTGCCGCCCAAGCCGGCCACATACACGATCAAGACCGGCGATACCCTTTTTAGCGTCGCCAACAAGTTTGGCCTGAGCGTTGACGAATTGGCCCGAGCAAATGGCATCCAAGACCCCAACTTGATTTCCGTGGGGCAGGTACTGACCATTCCCGGACGCCAGGCCACGCCGCCGCCGGCCCAGGCCACAGCCGCGCCGGCCCCCACGCAACCGGCCGCGTCCCGGTCCGTACAATGGCCCACCCGCATGGCGTCGCCGGAATATGGCATGCAGGCCTTCCTCTGGTGGCGCGCGGAGACAGCCGACCGGGACCTCAATCTGATCAAGGACGCCGGCTTCGGCTGGGTCAAGCAAAGTTTCCCGTGGCGCGAGATAGAAGGGACGGGGAAGGGTCAATACGACTGGTCGATCAGCGACCGCGTTGTGCAGATGGCCCACGACCGCTTTGGCCTGGACATCTTGGCCCGCGTAGATAGCCAGCCCGATTGGGCGCGCCAGGGTTGTTCCATGCAAGGGCCGCCCACCAATGCCCAGGACTACGCCGATTTCTTGCGGGCTATGGCCACGCGATACCGGGGCAAAATCCGTGCCTACGAAGTCTGGAACGAGCCGAACCTGGCCCGCGAGTGGTGCGACCAACCGCCCGACCCGGCAGAATATGTGCGGCTCCTCAAGCTGGCCTATCAGGCCATCAAGCAGGGCGACCCCAACACCACTGTGATCAGCGCCGGCCTGTCACCGACCGGCGGCCCCATGCCCATCGCCATGGACGACACCGAATACCTCGACAAAATGTACCAGGCCATGGGGGGCAGCAGCAAGGGCTACCTCGACGTGCTGGGCGTTCACGCTCCGGGCTTCAAGGCCCCGCCGGAAATGAGCGGCGACGAAGTGATGGCCAATCCCGACGTGTATGGCCATGGCCGGTGGTTCACCTTCCGTCACGTGGAGGACCTGCGGGCGGTCATGGAAAAATATGGTGATACCGGCACACAGGTCGCCATCCTCGAATTTGGCTGGACTGTAGACGACCGGCCCGATTCGCCATACAACTGGCACCATGTTTCCGAAGAAGAGCAGGCGGATTACTTTGTCCGTGCCTATAAATGGGCCGGTGAACACTGGAAACCGTGGATCGGTTTGATGAACTTGATCTACGTCTGTAATCCAGACTGGACTCGCGAGGACGAGCAGTATTATTGGTGCATCACCGAGCCGAACTATCCACAGACAATAACGCGGCTGGCTTATGATGCGTTGAAAGCGATGCCAAAGTAGCCGCCTGATTCTGAAACGATGAATGCAGAATGATGAACGGCGTGAAACGTGATGCGTGATGCGTGATGCACGTTGGCACGTTTTCACGACTGCCATCTGGCGACTGACGACTGACGACTGCCATCTGACATCTGACGACTGACGACTGAGGACTGACACCTGAAGGGCTGGGAGAGCAAACCGGAAAAATGAAAGGCGTTTCACCTGAAAAATTGCTTGCGCGGGAACGTCGGGAAACTTTGGAGACGCTGGAGCGGTTGCGTGAGGAGTTGCGCTCCGAAGTGGAGTTCGACGGCGACGAATATGACCCCGATCTGTTTGAACGGGAGAAAACATTGGCCACGATCCAAATCTTGGAACGCAAATTGACCCGTGTCGAGGCGGCGCTGACCAGAGTACAGACCGGGCAGTACGGCTTCTGCCGGGACTGTGGCCAACCGATAGCCCCCGGACGACTGGAAGTAGTCCCCGAAGCAACACGCTGCCCCTCTTGCAAGGACAAAGCCGAACGCGGATTCCGTTGATGTGAGCCTGCCAGCCTCCTTCGGCCTGATTGGGGGGGTAGCATGGCTCACGGCCTTTGCGATCACTCCCCTGGTTGCTCGCCTGGCCCGGCGATGGGGCGTGCTCGACATTCCGGACACACCGAGGCGTGTCCACGATCACCCCATACCTCGTCTAGGGGGAATTGCTCTGTACCTTGCGTTCCTGCTGGCCGTCGCAGTTGGCATCTTTATTCCCCTGGCCCGCCATGATCCCAATGAAATCACCCGGCTGGAGGGATTGCTGCTCGGCGGCACGCTGGCCGTTTTGGTGGGACTGTGGGACGATAAACGCGCCCTTGGCCCCTGGACACAACTTGCCGCTCAAATCGCCATTGCCCTGGTGGGCATCCGCTTCCTGCTGTTCATCGAGGTGACGACCAATCCGCTCACCGGCCGGCAAATCTGGTTCCCCTGGCCCGTGACTCTGGCGATTACGCTGGTTTGGCTGGTGGGCATGATGAACACGGTGAACTGGTTGGATGGGCTGGATGGGCTGGCCGATGGGGTCGTGGCCATCATTTGCCTGGTACTCTTTCTGCACATGTGGCGGCTGGGGCAGTACAGCGTAGCCCTGCTGCCTCTGGCCTTGCTCGGTGCCACGCTGGGGTTTCTGCCCTATAACTTTCATCCGGCGCGCGTCTTCATGGGCTCCTCCGGCTCCCTTTTCCTGGGTTTTGCAGCCGGCGCACTTTCGATCATGGCCGGCGCGAAACTGGCCACGGCATTGCTGGTGCTCGGCGTACCCATTCTGGATGTGGCCTGGCTGATCATCACCCGCATCCGGCGCGGTGTCTCTCCGATGGAGGCCGACCGCGGTCATCTACACCATCGTCTGTACGACATCGGGCTATCGCAACGGCGTGTGGTCTTGCTCTACTACGCCATCTGTGCCGGCGCGGGCGCTTTGGCCTTGCTGCTCCCCTCGCCGCTGGATAAATTACTGGCCCTGCTCATTCTGGGTGCGCTGGCTCTCTCGCTCCTGGGCTCGATGGCACGGCGGCGCGAGACATAGGGCGCGGAGGCAAAAAATGGACATCTTTGATCAAGCCCTGCAGGAACGAATGACAAAGGAAGCCCCGCTGGCGGCCCGGATGCGTCCGCGTACCCTGGACGAATTTGTCGGCCAGGAACACATCGTGGGACCCGGCCGCCTGCTGCGCCGTGCCATCCAGGCCGACCAGCTTTCATCGCTGATCTTCTTCGGCCCGCCCGGCACCGGCAAGACGACGCTGGCCAGCGTCATCGCCAACACCACCCGCGCACACTTCACCACGCTGAACGCCGTGCTCGCCGGCGTGCGGGACATCCGCCGCGTGACCGCCGAAGCGCAGGAGCGCCGCCGGCTCTACAACCAGCGTACCACCCTCTTCCTGGACGAGGTACACCGCTGGAACAAGGCGCAGCAAGATGCCCTGTTGCCCTGGGTCGAGAATGGCACGGTCGTGTTCATCGGTGCTACCACAGAAAATCCCTACTTCTCGGTCAACCGTCCCCTGGTCAGTCGCAGCCGCGTGTTCCAACTGAAAGCGCTGAGCGAAGGAGACCTGCGCCAGATCGCGCAGCAAGCGTTGGAAGACCCGGACCGCGGTTACGGCGCGTTGCCGGTCGTCGTTCGCGAGGAGGCGCTGGCCCACCTGGTGAACGTGGCCAACGGCGACGCGCGGGCCCTGCTCAACGCCCTGGAACTGGCCGTGGAGACGACGGTCCCCGATGAAGCGGGCCAGATCATCGTCAGCCTGGAAGTGGCCGAAGAATCGATCCAGCGGCGGGCTGTGCTCTACGACAAAGAGGGCGATTACCACTTCGATACGATCAGCGCGTTCATCAAGTCACTGCGCGGCTCCGATCCGGACGCGGCCCTCTATTGGCTGGCCAAGATGATCTACGCCGGCGAAGACCCCCGCTTTATCTTTCGCCGGATGCTCATTTTCGCCGGTGAAGACGTCGGCCTGGCCGACCCCCAGGCGATTCGCACCGTCAATGCCTGTGCGGAGGCCTTCGACCGGGTGGGCCTGCCCGAAGGCCGCTTCCATCTGGCCGAGGCGACGCTCTACCTGGCGACCGCGCCCAAATCCAACTCGATCTTCGCCTTCTTCGATGCCCTGGCGGTCGTCGAACAGGAACGAGAGGGGGAGGTGCCCACCCATCTGAAAGATGCCAGTCGCGACAAGGACGGCTTTGGCCACGGCAAGGGGTACATTTATCCCCATGCCTACCGCGATCATTGGGTGGCCCAACAATATCTGCCGGCCAGTCTGCAAGGACAGGTCTTCTACCAGCCGGGGAATCAAGGCTACGAATCGCGCATCGGGGAGGAGGTGCAACGGCGTCGCGAGGCGCAACTGGCGGCCATGGTTGAGGGCGATGTGGGCGCTCCACCGGAAGTGCTGACCTTTGGGCCGACCGATCCGGCCAGCGAACGCTGGCTGCAACGGGTGATCTCCCAGGCCGGTGAACGTTTGAGCCGGACGCGCGATCGCGTGCTGGAGGGCGCGCAACTCCAGCGCCACCACGTCCTCCTCGATCTGCACGCCGGCAGCGGGCTTTTGACGTGGGAGGCACTCCGGCGCACACCGGAAGGGGGCGTTTGGGTGCTGGCACACACTGCAGAGGAGGCCGGCGCCATACGCGAGATGGCGAACCGGCTGCCCGAGCTGCAACGGCCCCTGATTCTGCAAGGCGATTTGACGACCCTGCCCGGCATCCTTGCCGAACACGCCCCCGCGCTCACGTTCGACGCCGTTGTCGGCCGCAATGCCTTGCTGGGGTGCGGAGACAAAACGACCGCGTTCCGTATGGTTGCGGCCCTCCTCGTGGCCGGCGGGCGAATCAGCCTGGCCGACGTGATTGCCAGGCACACGCCGCGACTCTATCGCCTGGTGGACCTCTCCACGCTGGGCGCCGACCTTGCCGGCCGGGTGGAGGCTGCCGAGGAGGCAATCTATGAAGACCCGGACAACCCACGGGTCAATTGGGATGCCGGCGACCTGCGCGCGGCTGCCGAAGAGGCCGCCTTGGCAGACGTGCGAATCACCGTCGAGCAGCAAGCGACCGAGCTGCAAATCACGGCTACCCTGCTGGCCGGCTGGTTTGGGGAGCGGGCCGCGGGCAGCCGCCCCACATACCGGCAACGCCTCCAAGGTCACTTGAGCGGCGACGAAATCGCCCAAGTGCAGGCTCTCTTCGAACGCAAGCTGCGTGGGCAGCGCATTCCCTGGACAATGCACGTCGCCTTCCTGACCGCCACGAGCGCGCCGCCGCCGGATGACTGCTAGGGTGGCTCGTACCGTTTCGGACTTGCCAAATCTGTGCAATCGGATATAATGAATCGTATGTCGTCGGACGCGCTACGGAACAGTGGAAAAAGGGGGTTGGACTTTCTGGTACGTGGCCTACAGTTGAAAAACTGCCGTGGACTGTACCTCATCTCTACATTCTGACAAACACGTTGACGGCAAATGTACTACTTGGTGGCCGCTGTTCGTATCGTGCCGGCCACTTTTTTTCTAGGAATCGCCGTATCTTTTCAAAGAGTAGGGGCGTACCCTTGCGGTCGCCCTACGGGGCAGCGGTCGCCCTACGGGGCAGGGGCAAGGCCGGCAAGGGCAGGCGCAAGGCCGTGCCCCTACCCCGAATTATTGAGAAGATACGAATCGCCGGTCAAAGGCTATGAAGAGAGTAAGGGTGGACAGCTATGGACAATGTTGTCCAGAGTCAACAAAAGAATTGCGCTGCGGAAGAGTCGTGGCTGACGCCTATCATGGCATCGTTGCCGATCTTAGCCGACATCAGCCGGGCCGACATTTTTGTCTTTTGCCGCCGAAATGACAACCAGGTGCAAGTGATTGCTCAAGCCCGTCCGCACTCTGTCTCTCCGGTACACCAAGAAGATTTGATTGGTCGCGTGTTTGATGCCGAGGATTACCCTTCCGTTCAGCGCGTATTCCGAAATGGTCGCTCCCTGACCAGTGAGCGCCGTCTGAGCGGCCATCGCACCCACGTGATCCAGGAAATCTTCCCGATTCGGGCGGACAACGGTGACGTTACTGGAGTCCTGAGCCTGGAAAAGAGCTTAATCGAACATGAGCGCCACCGTCACCGCCACCCAAACTTCCAGCGGATGTTGCACACCCTGGTACACACGGCTTTGCGGCAGGGGTTGCCCGGTGTCGAAAACCTGTCTCCCTTTGCCGACCACGATGGGCTGGTTGTCGTAGATACCAACGGCCGTGTTCTGTATATGAGTGGTCTGGCTACCAAACTCTACCGGAAACTGGGGTACACGGACAACTTGGTCGGGAAGCTGCTCACCGACCTGGATACCACGGATGCGCAACTGGCCCAGCGTGCCCTCAAAGAAGGAATCTGCCTGGAGGAGGAAACCGCAGAGGGCGAGTTCTTTTGGGTGCGAAAAGCGATACCGCTGGTTGGCTCTCCCTGGAAGCTGCCATTTCTTCATAACCGGTGGTCCTGGGGTTGGGGAAATTCCCGCACCGTAGGAATCTTGATTACGTTGCACGACAACACCCGGGCACGTCGCGTGGCCCAGGAAAAAGCGGTTCGTGCAGCGATGATTCAGGAAATCCACCACCGTGTGAAGAACAATCTGCAAACGATTGCTTCTTTGTTGCGTATGCAGGTGCGACGGGTCGAGGACCCCAATGTAAAGGAGATTCTGAACGAAAGCGTGAATCGCATTCTTAGCGTAGCCGTTGTTCATGAATTCCTCTCCCAACATGAGGGGCAAATCATCAACGTGAAGGAGGTAGCCAATCGGATTGCCGGCCAGTTTGCGCAAAGTACACTGAATCCAAAGAACCAGGTCAATATTCGTGTCCGGGGTACCAGCGTCTTCCTCTCGGCACGACAAGCCACAAGCTGTGCCCTGGTGATTAACGAGTTGCTGCAAAATGCCCTGGAACACGCTTTTGATATTGGCCAAGCGGGGACAATCCTGATCACGCTGGAAGATGAAGGAGACATGCTGCGTATTATCGTGCAAGACGATGGACGGGGCTTAGGACCGGGCTTTGATCTGAGCCAAAACAGCAACCTTGGGCTGCAGATCGTCCGTACATTGGTGGAAGAGGACCTGCAAGGAGAGTTCGTTTTTCGGAGTGAACACGGGGTATGCGCTGGAGCACATATTCCAAAGACGATACGGGAAGGCAAGTATTGAACGCCTGGAGGAGGATAAATCATGTCGCGTACTCGAATCATTATTGCTGATGACGAGTCGGTCCCTCGAAGAGACCTGAACGAAATGCTCACCGCGTTGGGCTACCTGGTGGTAGGGGATGTGGGAGACGGGGAGAGTGCCGTCAACCTGGCCCGTAAACTCCGCCCCGACCTGGTAATCATGGATATAAAAATGCCCGGCATGGATGGCATCGAGGCCGCCAGCATCCTGACCAGCGAGCGCATTGCTCCGGTCTTGCTCCTTACGGCCTATGGCCAACGCGATTTGATCGATCGGGGTGCAGAGGCCGGCGTTGTCGGCTATCTGATGAAACCCTTCCGCGAGAGCGACCTGCCGCCGGCAATCGAAGTGGCCCTGGCCCGTTTCCGTGATTTTCGTGCCGCAGAGAAAGAGGTCGAAGATTTGAGCGATGCCCTGGAAACCCGCAAACTGGTCGACCGGGCCAAAGGCATCCTGATGGATTCGCAGGGTCTTCGCGAGGCAGATGCATTCCGAAAAATCCAGAAAATGAGCATGAACACGCGACAGCCCATGAGAAAAGTGGCCGAGGCGATTATCCTCACCTACGAGGCGGACTTGCCCACGCATTGAAACCCGCGATGAGCAACAAGGAAATTCATCACGTCACGGCTCGAGAAGGGTACGATCGCTGGGCAAAGACGTATGATCGCACCCCCAATCCGGTGGTCGCCATGGACGAACGACACACGGCGCGTCTCCTCGCGGCCGGCCCCGCCGAACGCATCCTGGACGCCGGCTGTGGCACAGGCCGCCACTTTCGACCCATGTTGCAAGCCGGGAGTTTTCCCTGCGGCATCGACTTCTCCTACGGGATGCTGCGGGTTGCGCGCGACCGGTTTCCCCGCATCCCCCTGGCCCTTGCCGACCTTCAACGGGCCTGGCCCCTCAGGGGGGAAAGTTTTGATACCGTCCTTTGTGCTCTGGTCGGCGAACATCTGGGAGATTTGCGCGCTGCGTTTTCGCAGATGTACGACGCGTTGAAACCGGGCGGCAGAGTGTTGTTTTCTGTCTATCATCCGGAGATGGCCGCGGCCGGCATCGAGGCAAACTTTGAAGCAGAGGGCGTGGAATTTCGGCTGGGTGCGTTCCAACACACCATGCAAGATTATGTGGATGGCCTGCGAGCCAGTGGCTTTGCCAACATCCGGCACCATTCGTTTCGAGGGGATGGCGCACTGGTCGACGCTATCCCCAAAGCTCGCAAGTATCTGGGATTCCCGATCTTGCTGGTGATAGAGGCGGTGAAGTGATCCTTGCGTGTGGCCCTGGGCTGCCGGACCGGGCGAAGCCCCCCGACTGCGCCTTGTTCGACGTGGAGGAGAGTCCACCGCGAGCGTAACGGTGGGGCCGCGTGACTATGCCTGCATGGTTTCCATCCAGGCGACCATCCGCTGCAACCCCTCGCGCAGCGACACCCGTGGCGCATAGCCGAGCACTTTGCGGGCCTGCGAGGTGTCCGCGGCCGTGTGGCGCACATCCCCTTTTTGGGTCTCCGTATGCTCCACCCGTGCCGACCGGCCCGTGATCTCTTCGAGCTGGCCTAACACCTGGTTTACCGTGACCCGCGACCCGCCGCCCACGTTGAATACCTCCCCGGTGGCCTCGCTCCTCATGGCCAGCAAATTCGCCTCCACCGCATCACGCACATACGTGAAGTCCCGACTCTGCTCACCATCCCCGTAGATCGTGATCGTTTCACCTTGCACGATGGCGCGGATGAACCGGTGAAAGGCCATGTCGGGACGCTGACGCGGCCCGTAGACGGTGAAGTAGCGCAGGCTGAGAGTGGGCACAGCGAAATTCTTCCAATAGAGGTGTGCCAAGTGCTCCGCCGCCAGCTTGGTCACGCCGTAGGGAGAAACGGGCTGCGGGCGCAGCGTTTCGGCTGTGGGATACTGTTCCGCATCGCCATACACAGACGAGGACGAAGAGAAGACGAACTTGCGCAGGGGCAGACCTTTGGCCGCTTCCAGCAAACGTTGGGTGACCAGCACATTGTTGCGCGTGTAAACCTCGAATTGCCGGCCCCAACTGGCCCGCACGCCGGCCTGGGCAGCCAAATGGAATACGAATTCGATGGGAGGCGCTCCCCGGAGCAAGCCGCCGAGATCCATCTCCAACAAATCGGCCTCGACAAAACGAAACTGCGCCTGATTGCGCAAGTTCTCCAGGTTTTGTTCTTTCAACGCGCGGGGGTAGTAATCGGTGAAGCAATCCACGCCGACTACTTGATGGCCCTCTGCAATCAGGCACTCCGCCAGGTGGGAACCAATGAAGCCGGCTACGCCGGTGACCAGACAAGTGGACAAAGAGACCTCCGTATTTCTATCGCCGTCCAAACTCACGTTCCAGTTGAGCCTGGCTGAGTCGAATGACCGTGGGGCGGCCGTGCGCGCAGGTCCGGCTCATGTCCGTCTCTTCGAGCTGCCGGATCAAAGCGCGCATCTCATCCAGGCTCAGCGGGTCGCCGGCCTTCACCGCGCCCCGGCAAGCGGCGTACATCAGCAAGCGCTCTTCCCAACTCAGCTCGGAACGATCGCGGCGGGCATTATCCAGGATTTCGGCCAGCGCCGGCGCAAGCTCCTTGCCGCGCAATACCTCCGGAATCGTACGCACGAGCCAGGTATTGCCCCCGAAATGTTCCAGCGCAAAGCCGAGGAGGGCCAGCGTTTCGGATTGTTCCTCAGCCACCGCTTGCTGTTCGGGGGTCAGTTCAACCGTGGCCGGTTCCAAGAGCGACTGGCTGGGCACGGCCATCCGCGCCCGCTGGGCCCGCAACCGTTCCAGCAGCACCCGTTCGTGGGCCGTGTGCTGGTCGATCAAATAGAGACCGTCCGGCCCTTCGGCAATGATGTAGGTTTGATGGACCTGTCCGAGCACGCGGAGAACGGGCAGCCGGCGGGGTTGGCGCTCATCGATGAGGGGCACCGAATCCGCTTGCGCAGGCTCACCGGCTGTGCGTTGCGCTTCCAGAGCCAACAGACCCTGTCGCCCAGACCACGACTCCGGAGCCGCAGGCGGCACGGAAGCGGCCCCACCGGTTTCCGTAACCAGGCGTTGGGCGGAAGCGACCGGCGCTTCGTCGACGAGCAGCCGGCGCACTTTGCGTTCTACGAGCCGGAAGATGGCGTTGCTGTCGCGGAATTTCACTTCCGTCTTGGCCGGATGCACGTTCACATCCAGCTCGGTGGGGTCTATGCGAATGTTCAACACCGTGATTGGGAAACGACCGGTGGGCACGATGCTGCGATAGGCTTGCATGACGGCCGCGCTGAGCATGGGCGTTCGCACCCAACGCCGGTTGACGAAAAAGGTGATGTACTTTCGGTTGGCGCGGTGCAATGAAGGGATGCCGGCGTAGCCGGACACTTGCACCGGCGCGTCATCATCTGCAGGCAAGGCCAGCATTTTCGTGGCCACATCGGTGCCGTACACGGCGACAAGCGCATCGTACAAGGCCCCGCTGCCGGGAGATTGCAAGGCACGGCGCCCATCGTTGTGCAGGGTAAAGCGGCATTCCGGATAGGCCAGCGCATAGCTGGAAACCAGCGTGGCGATCCAGGCCGCTTCGGTCGCTGCGCTGCGCAGGAATTTGCGTCGTGCCGGCATATTGAAGAACAGGTTTTCGACGGAGATGGTCGTGCCCACAGGCGCGCCCTGGGGCCGGCGGGACAGGGTGTGTCCCCCCTCGATGCGCAGATAACTGCCGGCCTCCTCCTCTGCCGGGCGGGTTATCAGGGTCACGTGTGATACCGCGGCAATGCTGGGCAGGGCCTCCCCGCGAAAGCCGAGTGTCTGCACATGGAACAGGTCATCGGCCTGCTGTACCTTGCTCGTGGCGTGGTGGGCGAATGCGGTCTCCACCTCCGCTGCGGGAATCCCCTGCCCATTGTCGGTCACGCGGACAAATCGTCGCCCCCCGTCTCGAATCTCCACGCGAATGTCGGTAGCGCCGGCGTCCAACGCATTCTCCACCAGCTCCTTGACCACAGACGCCGGCCGTTCCACGACTTCACCGGCCGCTATTTTGTTCGCCACCTCAGGCGGCAACACCCGAATAGTCATCCTGCCCCTTTCCCCAAGCCGTATGGCATCCCGGTTATTATATCCTAACTGGGGGCAACGTACAAATCTGGTTTGAAAATGGGGGAAGGTTGCCAATTCTCTAAAAGTTGGCAACCTTCCCCTAGCATTGACCCGCCCATCACGCTGTGGTATAATTTGCAGGAACGGGATTCCTGCGTTACTGTTCAGGCAAGGGAAATTGGGAGCATATTTGAATAAGGAGGGGTGATCGCAGCATGAGTATCCGGCTAGATTACGGCCGCCAGCAGAGCAAGTATTTATTGCGCATCACTCGGGCCATGACCGCGCGCTTGGATTTGGACGAGGTGTTGACTCTGGTTCTCACATCCTCGGTCGAATTGCTCGGAGGGCAGGCCGGCCTGATTGCGCTGCGACAGGCAGACGATTCTTTTTCTGTCGTTGCCTCCTACGGTCTGCAATCGCGTTGGTTGCCGCTGTTTGCTCCCCTGCTCACCGGCATTCCACTCTCATCGGGCGATCTTGCCCACGGACATTGGTCGATCCCGCAGCTACGCGCCAAACTGGCCCAGGTAGCCGCCGCCCTGGCACTCGATTTGCATCAAGGCGTCGCGCTGCCCCTGATCGTGGACAACGCGATCACCGGTGTCATCTATGTATTTCGTAGCCGGCAAGAAGCCATCTTTTCCACCGTTGATCGCGAAATGCTGAAGGGCTTTGCCGACCAGGCGGCTATTGCTGTGCGAAACGCCCGCCTGTACCAGGAATCGGTCGCGGAAAAACAACGGCTCGAAACGATCTTAGAGCACAGCGGCGGTGGTGTCCTGATTCTTGGTCGCGATGGCCAGATACAGGTAATCAACCGGGCCCTGGAGCAGTTGACCGGGTGGTCGCATGTCGCCGGCGAGGCCAACGTCTATGCCAGCCGGGTCATTGCCCTGGTCAACAACCAGGGGATTCCGATAGACTGGCCTGAACTCCCCCGCGAACATGCCTCCGATACCCCCCTGCACATTCGACAGGAAGGGTACCTCCTGAGGCAGGACGGTACCAGGGGGGGCTTCGTGAGCGTCATCTTCACGCCCCTCTACGATGAAAGGGGCCAGTTGCACAGTGTGGTGGTCAATGTCACAGACATCTCTCAATTCAAAGAGACGGAGGAGATGAAGTCGGCCTTTGTCTCGGCAATTTCCCACGAACTGAAGACACCCCTGGCGCTCATCCTCGGCTACGCGGACACTTTGGCCCGCCGGGACGTACAGTGGGACGACAAAACCATCCATGAAGGGCTGGCGACGATCAAGGAAGAAGCCGAACGCTTGACCCGTATGGTGGACAATCTGTTAGACACGGCGCGTGTACAGGCCGACGGCCTCTCCCTCCGCTTTACGGCGACCAAGTTGGACCTGTTGGCTGCGCAAGTCGTGGAAGAATTTCGTGTCCTGAACACGGGTCACCTCTTTACGCTCGATTTTCCCCCCGATTACCCCCCGGCACGTTGCGACCCCGAGCGCATCCGCCAGGTCTTGAACAATTTGCTCTCCAATGCAGTGAAGTATTCACCGCCGGGCACATTGGTGCGCATCGAGGGCTGGGCAGACGACAATGTCGTAGGCCTATCGGTTTCGGATGAGGGGCCGGGTATCCTCCCGGACCAACAGGAGCGCGTGTTCGAGCGTTTTGTGCGGGGACGTGACCCGCGAACACAAAAGGCCAAAGGCGCCGGGCTGGGGTTGTTCATCAGCCGGGGAATCATCGAAGCGCACGGGGGACGTATTTGGGTGAAAAGGACCCCACAACCGGGTACCACCATCTGCTTTACCCTGCCACGTATGACCCACCGACAATGACTTGGCGAAGAGGAGATACAGGAATGCCGGCTGAAAACAAATCGCGAAAACATATCCTGGTCGTAGACGACGAGCCGCGCATGGTCCGTTTCATTCGCTTGAACCTGGAGGCCGACGGCTATTGGGTGAGCGAGGCATCTGATGGCCTGGAAGCCCTACAGCGTGTGCGAGAACACCTGCCCGATTTGGTCGTGTTGGACGTGGCCATGCCGGGACTTGATGGCTTTGAAACGCTGGCCGAAATTCGCAAGGTCTCCGAAGTGCCCGTGATCATGCTGACGGTGCGCGGAGAGGAGGGGGATCGCATCCGCGGGCTGGAGCTGGGCGCGGACGATTACGTCACCAAACCGTTCAGCCCGCGAGAGTTGGCCAGCCGCATCAAGGCGGTACTGCGCCGCACGGCGATGATGCCGCCGGCCGATAGGACTGTGCTGGTGATCGACGATGACCTCTCCATTGATTTTCCCCGCCATGAAGTGATCGTGCAGGGCAAACGGGTCAAATTGCGACCGACGGAGTGGCGACTGCTCTATCATCTGGTCAACAATGCCGGCTGGGTGATGTCACACGACACGTTGCTTTCCAAAGTGTGGGGACACGAATACCAGGGGGCCGATCATTACGTGCGACTCTACATCACCTACCTGCGACAGAAGATCGAGCCGGACCCCTCACACCCCAAGTATATCTTCACCGAACGGGGGGCGGGCTATCGCTTTGTGGATTTCCGGCGCCGCCAATTGCCCAAGCCGGCAGAGGCCGAATGAGCGAATGACCTTTAAGAGACGGTTTCGCTTCTTCGCTTACTCGCTCCTTCTCCCGTAATGGCTGGTGATCGGCAAGCGGCGATCCTTGCCAAACGCGCGGGTGGTGATCTTCACTCCCGGCGGAGCCTGTCGCCGTTTGTACTCGTTGCGGTCCACCATGCGCGTCACGCGGCGCACCGTTTCCGGCTCCATACCGCCGGCGATCATGTCGTCAACGCTCTGATCCTCCTCGATGTAAGCGTGAAGAATCGGATCGAGAATCTCGTAGGGGGGGAGGCTGTCTGTGTCCTTTTGATCGGGGCGCAGCTCCGCCGATGGCGGTTTGGTCAAACAGTTTTCGGGGATCACCGGAGAAAGGGTGTTGCGATAACGAGCCAGCTCGTACACCAACGTCTTGGGCACATCCTTGATGACGGCAAACCCGCCGGCCATATCCCCATACAGTGTGGCATACCCCACGCTGAGCTCACTCTTGTTCCCTGTGGTGAGTACGATCCAGCCAAATTTGTTGGATAGCGCCATCAGCAGATTGCCGCGCACACGTGCCTGCAGATTCTCCTCGGCCACATTCGGCGCTGTGCCGGCGAAAGGTCCTTCCAGCGTTCCCAAATAGGATTGGAAGATATCGTGGATGGGGATCGTCTGATAACGAATGCCCAGGTTCTCGGCCAATTGCTTTGCGTCATCCTTGCTGCCGTCCGAGGAGTACACCGAAGGCATGGAAACACCGGTCACGTGTTCCGGCCCCAGGGCGTCGGCAGCGATGGCCGCCGTCAAGGCAGAATCGATCCCCCCGGAGAGGCCGATCACCACATTTTGGAACCCGTTCTTGCGCACGTAATCGCGTGTGCCGGTGAGCAGTGCCTGGTAGATTTCAGCATGAAAGGGGAGCAGCGGGGCCAGTGAGGGTTCACGCCGGCGGCGAGTCTTATGGTGTAGGCGGGAGGGGGCGAGCGGGATCCGCTCCACGACGCCACCATTTTGCGAGACCGCCATCCGCTCTTTTCGCCGGCGGGGGTCGTGCAAGCGCTGTCTGAAGACTTGCGCCAGCGGCACATCGGCGACGACCAGCTCCTCTGCAAACTGCTTGCCCCGCGCGATGAGGTCGCCGCGCGGATCGAAGATGACGCTCCCGCCGTCGAACACAAGCTCGTCCTGGCCGCCGACCAGGTTGCAGAAGGCGACCACGGCGACGTTGTCTGCCGCCCGGGTCGCCAGCATTCGTTCTCGAAAGCGGCCCTTCCCAACGTGGTACGGGGAAGCGGAGATATTGATGAGCACCTGCGCATGGCCGAGCAGGGCCTGCATTTCGTGAGGGCCGCTGGGGTACCAGATGTCTTCGCAAATGCTGATTCCCAACACCACATCCTCGTCTACGAACACCGGCACCCGTTCCCCGCCCTGAAAATAGCGGTCTTCATCGAAGACGCCGTAATTGGGCAGGTAATGCTTGTGATAGACACCGGCGAGCTGGCCATCATGGGCCACGGCAGCCGCATTGAAGATGTCGTCATTGCTGTACCCTGCAAAGCCCACGACAACGGTCAAGCCGCGCGTAGCGGCAACGACCTGTTCCAATGCCCGAAGGTTGGCTTCGATGAAGTCGGGTTTGAGCAACAAATCCTCAGGCGGATACCCGGTGATGGCCATTTCGGGGAAGGCGACGATGTCGGCTTCTGCGTCTCTCGCCAGGTCCAGGTAGGACAAGACCTTTTCCACGTTGCCCTCCAGGTCGCCTACCTTTGTGTCAATCTGTGCCAGGGCAATCCGCAGCCAATCCATGCCTCGCACCTCCTACGTGAGCTACATCCAAACGGCCGTCCCTGAACCTCACGGTGCGGGATAGACCTGGCCAAATGCTCCATCCTTCACCTGGAAGATGAAAATTCGTGGATTTTGCAAGTCGCCCTGCGCGTTGTAGCGGATCTGTCCCACCAGCGATTTCATATCCAGGCTGTGCAAAGCCTGCTCGACTTTTGTCACATTGAACGTGCCGGCCTTCTTGACCCCCTCGGCCAGGACGTGCATGGCGCTGTATCCGGCGGCGCTGTATGTGCCGGGGTCGCGCGCTTCCACCTGCTGGTAGGCTTTCCACCAGGCTGCGTCGGCGACCGCGCCGGTGTCCGGGGTGATGGCACTCACGTAGGCCCCCTCGGCGGCCAACTCCGACTCGTCGATGAAGGCGTAGACGAAGCAGCCGTCGCCGCAAAGGAAGGGGACATCTACGCCGCCCGCGCGCAGCTCCGGCAACAGGACGTAGCCTTCGGTTTCGTAGCCGGCCAGGAAGACGGCGTCCGGCCGGGTCTTCTGGATCGCGGTGACCGCTTTCTTCTGCGTAGCCGCTCCCTCGTGGATTTCGATTTCGGCTACCGGCGGGTAGCCCATCTGTCGCAAGGTATCGGCGACCTGTTTGCCCAGCCCCCGACCATACGCATTGTCGGCGAAGACGACGGCGACCCGTTGTGCGCCGAGTTGCTCGACGAGGTAATGGGCATCGAAAGGCCCTTGTGCCGCATCGGTGGCGTTGACGCGAAAGAAATTCTTGTACCCTTTTTGGGTGATCGAGACGTCGCTGGCCGTTGGGGTGATGACGATGATCGGCAAGTCTTTGTAGACCTCCATGGCGGCCAGGGTTTGGCCGCTGTTGTAGTGCCCAACCACGCCGATGACCTTGTCGCCGCGCTCCAAGGCGGCTTTCACCTTCTGGGCCACCTGTACAGCAACGTCGCTGTCCGCCTCGTCGTCCACCGCTTCCACACGCACGGTGTATCCCAACAGGCCGCCGCTTTTGTTCAACTGGTCCGCCATCAAACGGACGCCGCCCACGACGGTCTGGCCCCCTTCGGCCTGCCATCCGGAAAGGGGTGCGGCCACATAGACGATCACCTCACCTTTTGGCTTGGACGGCCCGCAAGCGGCGAGCACCACAGCCAGGGCGAAAAGTATGCTCAAGCGTCGAAACATCCTGTTACTCCTTTTTCAGATGACGGTAGTCAGATGGCAGACGTCAGTCGTCAGATGTCAGACGTCAGACGACTGGCGACTGCCTACTGGCGACTGGACCGATACACTTCGTCCATGGTGGCCAGCAAGTCCTGCAAGCCGTTGACCTGATCGGTGATGTCCTGGCGCAGTCGCTCGGCGCGTCCCCCCTCTGCTTTACGTGCGCCGACCAATTGAATCTGGGAGTAGACTGTGCCGAGCGCGGATACTGTCGTTTCCAATTGGTATGCCGCCTTGTCCATCGTGTCTTGCAATTTCTCCAACGTTTCTTGCTGTGTCTTCTTCTGTGCAATCGTCTGCTCGATCTCCGCGCGTACGTCGGGCGATTGCTCGTGGCGCAGGTTGGTTTGCAACTCTCGCAAGTCGGCGCGCACAGCCGCCCGGTCCTCCTGGATCAGGGTGTCACGAGCGTAGCGGTCCAGTCGTTGGGCCAGGCGATAGATCGAATCGAGCCACGTTTCCAGTTCCCCCAGCTTGTCCCCCAGGTGGTCGCGGAGCACGCCGGCCGGGTTCGCTTGTATGGTCTCGTCGATGCGCCGGCGATAGGTCAGGGCGCGTTCCATCTGCCGGCGATACTCTTTCGTGTGGATTCGCGACGGGTTGTAGCGTTCGTGTAGCATGTCGGCCACGACCTGCTGGCCGGTTTGGGCATCCGTCAGGCTCGTCCAGACGATGAGCACCTCGGTCACAGCACCCAGCAGCATCCATCCCCACGCCGGCCACCACACGAATGGGCGGGGGTAGAAATAGGCCAGCAGGATCGTCGTGGCGATGACGACACCACTTTCCCAGCGCAACAATGCGTAGGAAAGCAGTGCCCACCAGGCCCGCTCCTCCAGGTTGTTTTGTGACACTAGCGACCCTTCCTCTTAATCTATGCGATAGTATCTTCTCAATAATTCGGGGTAGGGGCATGGCCTTGCGCCTGCCCCGTAGGGCGACCGCTGCCCCGTAGGGCGACGGGGTAGGGGCATGGCCTTGCGCCTGCCCCGTAGGGCGACCGCTGCCCCGTAGGGCGACCGCAAGGGTACGCCCCTACTTTTTGAGAAGATACATGCGATACTACTAAAAATACGTAGAGAGAATCTTGTACAGCCCCTGTATCGTTTCCAGGTCGCCGGTACGCACCTGCCCGCCGCTCGCTTCGGCGACGGAGCGGAGCGTTTTCGTGTCGGCCCCCCGGCCGTATGCAATGGCAAAGATGACGACCGGCACGCCACTCTTGTTGCCCTCCTTGATTTCGCGGGTCAGGGCACGCATACTGATGCCAGACGCATTCTCCTTGCCGTCGGTCATCACCACAATGGCGTTGATCCGTTCGCTGTCGGCCTCGTTTTGTAGCTTTCGATAGGCCAAATCCACGGCATCGAGCAAGGCGGTGCGCGTTTTGGCCTCTAGCCCGGCAATGGTCTGTTGCAGTTCCTCACGGTTATTGCCCAAATTGTCCAGCGGTACGACAACTTTTGGATATTCCGAAAAGGTGATCAACCCTACCCGCTCTTCATCCCCCTTGATCTGGCCAACGAAAGTCTGTAGCGCAGTTTGTACGTTTGTGAGCTTCTCGCCCTCCATGCTGCCGGAAATGTCCACGACCAGATAGACGTTGGTGTGTCGCTTCGTGTACCACCACACATCTTTGACCACCTGCACCACCGCTGTACTCGGGATTTGCAAGGTCGTCTGGGGTTGCACCGGATCGGCACCGTTCTCCGCCGTGATCGGCGATTGCGGGCCATCGATACGGATGTTCAGGTCCACCGGCCGGTAGCCGGCGGCCAGCACCTGCTGTTGCACCTCGGACGAGAGCAGGAACTCGCGCAGCCGCGCGTAGGTGAGACGCTGTGCCGCAGTCAGCTCGGGCCGCTCCAGCAAAGCGAGGGGGTGGTCTTCCCACAACGCCCCCTCTTTGGGATAGATGGCCACCAGCTTCGCCGGCCCCCCCGTCCGGTTGAAGTCTACGACCAGTTGTTCCTGGACCACAAAGGCGTCCAGAAAGCTGGGGCCTTCCTTCCGTGCCCGTTCCATCACGGCCAGTTCGCCCTCGCCGTAGTAGCGCACCGTCTTCTCCATGGCCGCCACGTAATCGAGGGTCGTTTGGGCTTGTGCAGCCTCTTTCGTCAGGTCGCGGAACAGGCCGGCGCCGGCATAAAATTCGGCCAGCGTCGCCAGCAACCCGCTGGACGTGGAGGTCGAGGGGTGGCTCCACTTGAAGTCGGGGTTCTGGCGCGCTTCCTGGAGGATGTCTTGCCAGCCGATGGCCTTGTCCGGGTAGCCCAGACGACGGGCGACGTCCTCCCACATGGCGATGACCACAGGGCTGACCGCGTAGCGCGTGGTCTCGCCGACCAGCGCTGTGGAGAGCGATTGCGTGTCGCCGGCGTGTTCCTGTCGCCAGGCCTGATCCACTTGATCAAGCCACAGCGAGGAGTCGGGAGTGATGGCCTGCACCTGCCCGGTGGTCGCCGCGCCGATCATCGCTTCCGGTTCCATCTCCACGCCGGTCACCTGCAAAGAGAGGCCGCCGGCCGATTTGAGGCCCTGCGCGTTGAACTGCTTGACCAGGCTTTGAAAGAGTGCCGCCTTCTCCGGCGAGTAGGCCACGGTCAGGGTCGCTTCGTTCGTAGACGAAGGAGACGAAACGACGAGGCCCTTGGTCGCAATGATCAGCCCGCCGGTGCAGAGCGCACAGGCCGAGGCGATGACGGCGACCAGGATGAGCAGATAGACGATGGTGCGGTTCGTCAGCTTGAACCAGCCGGTCCCCGCTCTCCCGCTTGAACGGTGCTTTCTCTTGCGCATGATGTCTGCCCTCCTCGGCTATCGCTCGCTATCCGCCGGTCACATTCAGATCGAACCAGCGGAGGAGCGCGAGAAGAACATCTCGATCAGGGGATCGCATCGCTTGGGTGCGGGGGACAACGGCCAGCGCCCCCTGTTTCTGCCAACGGACGAACAGGCTGTCTCCCTCTGTGACCGGCACTTCTGGGTTGGCCGGTCGCAGGCCCAGGGCGACTGCCCGTTTCTGAATCTCCGGTGACAGCAAGTATTTTTCAAACGCGAGGGCGGCGTTCTTTTCCTCTGCGCTGGTCTCCGGCCCCATCCACACGGTGAAGGGGAAATCGAACCAGGTCAGATATTGGGGATAGACGATGACGAGGGGGTCTTGCCAGCGCGTCTGAATGCCTTGCATGTTGACCAGCAGGTCGCTTTCCAGCAATTGGCCACCGTCACCCATGGAGTAGCCGAAGAGGGCCAGGTTCTCGACGGAGTAGCTACCGAGGCTGGAGAAGTCGGTGACTGCGCCCATCAGTTCGCGCAGCCAGGCCTGGAACTGCGGGTCGGTCACGTCGGCGACGGTGAGGTTCGTTTTGCCGAAGTATTCCCCGCCGGCGGCGACCATAGCGGCCAGTCCGCCGACGTTCTTGTGCGGGTTGGGCACAACGAGCTTGAAGTAGCCCCAATCGGGATTTCCGCCCAGGTCGCGCCAGCCCCCTTTCGCCGTCGCCGCGTCGTGGATGGTTCGCCAGTTGATTTCCCCGTATTTGGCCTTCAGCACTTCGCTGCGGCTCTGGTAGATTCCCCATGAGAAGAGGGAAACGACCACGGGGCGCGCACGGTACTTCCCGTCGGTCAGGAAGACATCGCGGCCCCGCCCTTCTTTGAGCGCGGCGTTGACCAGCTCGACGAGGTAGCGGCTGTCCGGTATCCAGGCGGTGGGGGGCGGATCCATCTCACCCCGTTCCCAGCGGCCCATGGCCGTCAGGCCGTCCATCGGCGTAATGCTCACGTGGATCGGCTTGCCTTCCAAATCATGTTTTTCGGCGTTGAACTGTTCGGCGGCTTGGCTGACCCACGGCTCAATGGGGAGGGCCACGACCAGGCGCACTTCCAGTGTGGTGGCGGCCGGTTGGGGCAACGGATTGCCCAGCCGTTGCACCAACAGCGACGTTCCCACGGCCAACACAGCCAGGCTCACGAACAAAATGAAAACAATACGTGTACGGTTCATCGGTTCCTTAGATTCATATCAGGCGAACGGCCTTCCCAAGGCTCGGAGAGTTCGGGAGGGCGTTCGCGTTACAGAAGCGACATCATTTCGGCAACATACGGCAGCAAAACCAGAAATGCCAATGCAGGATGCCCGCGCCGTGTTGTGTTGCGACTGTCCCAACTAAAGAGATAGACGGCCAATCCAAATGCCAAAACGCCGCTAATGAATAAGGCGATGACAGAACCCCATGGGGAAAAATCGGCCACTTTTCCCATCGCCAACCCATTGAGAGCATTCATTGCCTGAGTAGCAGGCAATAGCCGCGCGACTTTTCCGGCCGCTTCGGGCAACATACTGTATGGGAACATCAGGCCACCTATTAGCATAGATGGAAGGAAAACAAGCTGCGACCAGAGTACCGTCACGCGTGAATTGGGAGAAACCACGCCAATCAGGACGCCCAACCCCGCGCAAGCCAGGGCCGTCGCCAAGAAGATCAGGGCGTAATTGAGCCAGTTCACCGGCAAGGATGCACCAAAGAGCAGCGGGGCCGTTACCGTGATGAGCACGGTCACAATCAACAGGTGCAGAATGGTCGTCAAAGCCGGAATGACCAGGATCGAGAGAGAAGGGACTCCGTTGACCTTGTAGCTGCGGAAGATGCCGTTTTCGCGGGCATTGACCAGTGGATCGGGTATCCCCAGTAATGTTGCGGCCAAGATAGCAAATACGACCATCGCCGGGATGATGTCTTCCCGAAAGAGCGGGTTGATATCCGCCAGAACAAATCCCATCATCAGGTAGAAACCGAGGGGGAACAGATAGTTCATAAACAGCAACTGCTTGTTGCGGACACCCGCTCGAAATTCAAAAGAGAAGTGGTGAATAAACGCATTCATTGCGCAACTCCGTTATGGGTGATTTCAAGGAAACGGTCTTCCAAGGATGGTCGCTCCACACGTAAGTCTATCAGGGTATCCTCCTGGGCCTCGATGTAGGTGATAATGGCTGATACCGTTCGTCCGATATCCGAGCTGAAGTAAATACTGTACTCGGCTTTCGATATGTGCTTGCTCACACCCGGAAAGGTGATGTCAGGGGCTTGCAAACTGGATGCTTGCGTGCGCACAGAAATCTTTGTCAGGCCCCCGCCAGTAGCTGTGATTTCCATCGGGGTGCCGATGTGAACGGTTTTTCCTTGCAGCAGGATGGCCACGCGATCCGACATCTGTTCCGCTTCGGCCATGTCGTGCGTTGCGAGGATGATTGTGGTCCCGGCGGTTTGTAGTTCTCGCATCATGCCGTGCAACTCGACGCGGGTCGCTACATCCAAACCGGCTGTCGGTTCGTCCAGAAAGAGCACCTGGGGGTTGTGCGCTACTGCCAAAGCCAGGGCCAGACGACGTTGCTGGCCGGTGGAAAGTTCGTAGAACTGGGCGTTCCGTTTCTCGGCAAGGCCCAGTCGCTCCAGCAAGTCGAAACGGGGCGCAACGTCGTGATAGGCGCAGAAGAATTTTATGGCTTCGTCCGGCGTGATACTTTCTGGCAACCCCGCCGATTGTAGCTGCACACCGATCAGGTTGCGCAGTTTGCGAGATTCACTGGCCGGATCCATGCCGGCCACCCGTAACGAACCACCGTTCGGCATACGCAGGCCCTCCAGGCACTCCAGCGTACTGGTCTTTCCAGCACCGTTGGGGCCGAGTAAGCCAAATATTTCGCCCTGCTTTACGTCGAAACTGATACGGTCCACAGCAACGAAATCACCGTAGGTTTTACGAAAGTCTTTAACTTCGATTACTGACGCTGTCATGGACGATTTCCTCCTTTCTTCGATATTATCGAGCCGGAGCAATCCCGTTTCAGGAGCCACACACCGAGTTTTCGGTGGCTGGAAGTCGCTGCAACGCCCGTAAAATCGGTCGGTACAGCAACTTCGCAAGTGTTGGGATAATTTCCAACTGCCAGATACCGGTCATCATGCAACTGTCAGGTAGGACGATGTCGTAACCAACAAAGCCCCCTCGGCCGCTTCGGGCAAGGTTATGGATACAAAGTAGTCCGCCGGATACAGATAATCCTCTCCGGACTCGTCTACCACCCGGATATACGAGTCGTTAGCGGCGGATTCATCCGGTAGAACTTGGTAAACTCGTCCCAATACCAAGTCATCGCAACCTCTATTCTGAACGCAAACGACAAACTGTGGCTTCACACCTCGTTGTCCTAGCGAAAAAGTGTGTCGCGCAAAACGTAGTGCGTGTTGCGTGTTGCGTAATGCGTAAGGACTTCACGACGAACGGCCGTACGTATTACGAATTACGCATTACGTTTCACTCCATTCATCATTTCAGAGACGCAACACGCCCCACGCACCACAATCCCCCGCCTACGCCTCCTCCGCCAGCCCCAACCGCTTCTTTCGTTCGGCCAGTTGCGAGCTGAGGGCGTGTTCTTCCAGGGCCTCGGACATCTGCTGTTCCAGGGTGGACGCGGCGACCTCGCCCTGCGCCGTGGCCTTGTCCAGCCGGCGCTCGATCTCCTCGCGGATATCGCTGATACCGGCCTCGGCTGTGGTCACACCGGCGACTCCTTCGACCACTTTGTGCGTCAGCTCCTTCGACTTGGCCAGGTCCAGCATAGCCTGAAGCTCCACACGCTCTTGTTTGGCCTCGGTCAACCTCGCTTCCAACTTGAGCTTGGCATCCAACAGCTTCTGGTATTCTGACTGCTGGCGTTCCGCTTGCTCGTGATACGTCTTGGCCAGCCGCTGGAGGGTGTTATAGCGACTTTGCGCAGCCATGGCCAGGTCTTCCTTGCCCTCTTTCAAGAAGAGGTCGATGTTCCCATCCAACTCCTCAGACTTGGCTTGGAACTCCTCATACTTACGGCGCATCGTTTTCGCTTCTCCGCCCACGGTTGCGGCGGCATCTTCCAGCGCTTCCAGGTTGTCCTCGACGCGGCGAATGTACTCATCTACAACAGCCATATTGTTGGCCTTCAATGCACGGCTTACCAGGAAATTGATGTTGGCCGAAATCAATGTTCCTACGCGATCCAATAACGACGGCATTTGCTTTCCTCCTTATCAAAACTAAGCGATTGTCAGCCATTTTGTGCCACATAGTATATACGAGGAACAGAGAGGAAACGTTGCATAAGATTATTGTACCACACCTCGCAAATAATCGCCAAATCAAGGTTACCAACTTGCTAAAAGTTGGCAACCTTGATTCAAAACACCCATTCCCCATCCTTGCCGGGATGAGGAGATAATGGTATAATACGCCCATGAAACCTAATCTCAACCAGGGACCTTTACTCGTTGACGGCGCGATGGGAACCATGCTCTATGCACAAGGCTTTCCTTTCGACCGCTGCTTCGACAACTTGAACCGTACCGATCCAGAGACTGTGCTGCAAGTGCATCAAGCCTATCTGGACGCCGGCGCGGACATCATCGAAACGAATACTTTTGGCGCCAACCGGCTCAAGCTGGCCGAATATGGGCTGGAGAATGAGCTACAGGCGATCAATACCGCCGGCGTAGAACTGGCCCGCCGCGCGGTGCGAGAATCGGGCCGCGACGCACTGGTCGCCGGAGCGGTTGGGCCGTTGCCCCAACGCATGTCCCCGCTGGGACGACTGACGGCCGCAGAAGTGCAGGCCCTCTTTGCCGAGCAGATCGCTGCGCTGGCCAAAGCCGGAGCCGACTTGATCATCCTGGAAACATTCTCCGACTTGCGCGAGATTCGCCAGGCGATCCTTGCCGCACGCACTGTTTGCAAATTGCCGGTTGTCGCCCAAATGACCTACGCCGAGGATGGCCGTACCCCGTTAGGATTTAGCCCGTCGGAAGTTGCCCAGGAATTGCACGACCTGAAGATTGACGTGCTGGGCCTGAACTGTTCGGTCGGCCCGGCCCGTGCGCTGGAGGTGTTGTGTACCCTGGCCGAACAATTGCCCGGTACCAAGTTGAGCGTGCAACCGAATGCCGGATGGCCGGAGCGGATCGGGGGACGGGTGATTTACGCCGCAAACCCAGATTACTTCGGCGACTATGCCGGCCAGTTTGCCGCAGCGGGGGCCACCTTGATCGGCGGGTGTTGCGGAACCACACCTGAGCACACCGCAGCCATGCGTGCCGCCCTGGATGGCATGACCAGGCCGCACAAAATCTCTCCCCCGGCAGCCTTGCCGCGCACAAAATGGGAACCACGCATGCGTCCTCCCGAAGAGCCGACCCGGCTGGCCCAGAAACTGGCTGCCGGACGATTCGTGGTTAGCGTGGAGATGAACCCCCCTCGTGGCTTCGATCCCGCAAACCTGCTCTCCGCCGCGCGCGCACTCCGTGACGCAGATGTTGACGTGATCAACGTTGCCGATAGCCCGATGGCTCGTATGCGGATGAGCCCGTGGGCCGCCTGCCATCTGATCCAGCAAGATGTGGGGGTGGAAACCGTGCTGCACTTCCCCACCCGGGGGCGAAATATCCTCCGCGTGCAAGGCGACCTCCTGGCCGCTCATGCCCTGGGCGTTCGCAACATCTTTGTCGTGATGGGGGACCCCCCCAGCATTGGCGATTACCCGGAAGCAGCGGCAAATTACGACGTCGTCCCTTCTGGACTGGTGAAGGTCGTCAAACATCAACTCAATCAAGGTCTCGACCAGGCCGGGTCGCCCATTGGCCAGCCTACGGGCTTCTTTGCGGGGGTGGCATTGAACATGGACGCTCGCGACCTGGAACGCGAAACGCGCGTGCTGCATCGCAAAATCGAAGCGGGCGCAGATTTCGCCCTCACCCAGCCGCTCTACGACCCGGCGGTTGCGCGCCGTTTTATCGCGGCATACCAAGAAGGCTACGGCCCGCTTTCAATTCCCCTGTTCGTCGGCATTCTCCCCTTGCAGAGCACAGCACACGCTGAATTTCTGCACAACGAAGTGCCCGGCATCGTTCTGCCGCCAAACGTACGGGACCGGATGCGAAAGGCCGGCACACAAGGTCGCCATGTTGGCATCAAGCTGGCCCGCGAGCTGCTGCTCACGTTGCCCGAGTTCGCGCGCGGCGTCTACTTGATCCCTCCGTTCGGGCGATACGAAATCGCCGCCGAGATTCTTGAGGTACTGGACCGTCCATGAAAATTGCCCTAGACGCTATGGGAGGGGACCACGCCCCGTCGGTGGCGCTCGCCGGCGCCATCCGAGCTGTCACAGAGCGCCACCTGCCGGTCGTCCTGGTCGGCCAACGCGAGGTGATTGCGGAAGAGTTGGCCCGCCAAAACGCACAACACCTGGACTTGCCCATCGTCCATGCCTCCGAGGTCATCGCCATGGACGAACATCCTTCTGCGGCTGTGAAGGCCAAACCCGATTCCTCGATGGCGGTCGGCATGCGTTTGTTGAAGCGTGGGGAGGTCTCGGCATTTGTCTCTATGGGCAACACCGGGGGCATGTTGGCCGCCGGTGTGCTCCTTCTGGGACGCATTCGAGGAGTTCGTCGCCCGGCGCTTTCCACCATATTCCCAACGCTGCAAGGCCATTGCCTGTTGCTGGACATTGGCGCAAACGCCGACTGCAAGCCGGAATACCTGCGACAATTTGCCATCATGGGGGCGACCTACGCGGAGCGCGTGCTTGGTATACGCAACCCCCGGACGGGCCTGATTTCCAATGGGGAGGAAGAGAGCAAGGGGTCCGAGTTGGTGCAGGCTGCACACCAGAAATTACGGCACACACCGGGCTTGAACTTCATCGGCAACGTGGAGGGGAAAGATATCTTCGAGGGCACCGCAGATGTAATCGTAACGGACGGGTTTACGGGCAATGTGATCATCAAGTTGTCTGAAGGAATGGGAAACATGATCAAGACCATGTTGCGCGAAGAATTCCGACGCAACCCTCTGGCCATGCTAGGGGGGTGGCTCGGAAAAGGTGCTCTTGCACGTTTTGCTCAACGCACGGATTACTCCGAAATTGGCGGTGCCCCCCTGTTAGGACTCGAAGGGGTGGTCATTGTCGGCCACGGACGTTCCAATGCAAAGGCTGTGATGAATGCGTTGACCGTAGCTCACCGGGCCGTCGAGCAAAAAGTTGTGCCGGCGATACGCGCAGGAATCGAGGATACTGTACAAGGGGGAACCAGTGCAAACACGTGATCGACGGGGAAGGCTGCGCGTGGTGATTACCGGCATGGGTGTCATTACGCCGATAGGAAAAAGTGTGGAAACATTCTGGGAGGGTTTGGTTTCCGGGCGTTCTGGTGTGGGCCCCGTCACGGCCTTTGATGCTGCTAACTACCCGTGTCAGATCGCAGCCGAAGTACACGACTTTGATGCCGCGGACTATGTCGGGCGCAAGACGGCCCGTAGAATGGCCCGCAACACACAATTCGCCGTCGCGGCAGCACAACAGGCATTTGCGGATGCCGGGTTGACGGCCCCGATAGAGGATTCGACACATACGGGGATCGTGATTGGCACCGCTTTGGGAGGCTTCGACATGTCCATCGGCGGCGTAGACACCGTGCGCAGCAAGGGGTGGCGCAAGCTTGGCCCCACGGTAGTCGCCTCAAGTTTGCCCAACATGGCGGCCTATTACATCAGCAAGCACTATGGAATTCGAGGTTATACGGCTACGGTGGCTACGGCCTGCGCTTCGGGAACACAAGCCATCGGAACGGCGGTCGATCTGATTCGCATGGGCCGGGCAGACACAATGGTCTGTGGCGGCACCGAAGCATTGGTAATGGAAGTGTCGTTCGCCGGCTTCTTGGCAATGCGCGGCCTTTCCACCTACGACAAGGAACCGTCGAAAGCCCTGCGCCCTTTTGACAAGAACCGCGATGGGTTTCTCATGGGGGAAGGGGCCGCGATCCTGATCCTGGAAAGCCTGGAACATGCCCTTCAGCGCCAGGCGAAAATCTATGCCGAAGTGCTCGGATCCTCGGCATCGGCAGACGCTTATAGCATTGCCATTCCCGATCCCAATGGTACCGGTGCCATGCAGGCCATGCAATGGGCCCTGGAAGATGCGCTCGTCGAGCCTGAAGAGATCGACTACATCAACGCGCATGGTGCATCCACGCCCGTGGGGGATGCCGTAGAATCGCGGGCCATCAAACGGCTTTTCCGGGAAGAAGCGTACAACATTCCGGTAAGCGCTACCAAGTCCATGATCGCTCATGGCATGGGAGCCGCCGGCGCGCTGGAAGCTGTGGCGTGTATCCAGACGCTGCGTACCGGCATCATCCACCCCACAATCAATTACGAAACTCCGGACCCAGACTGCGACCTGGATTATGTGCCCAACCAGGCACGAGAGGCCGACGTGCGCACTTCCCTTTCAAACTCGTTTGGGTTGGGCGGACAAAATGCGTGTGTGGTACTTCGTCGTTACCAGGAGAGGAATGCTATTTCATGAAAGTCATTACCAACGAACGTACAATAAAAAGCCGGCAAGCGATCTCCAAATATGCCAGTATCGCCGGGTTTGTGTTTCTCCTGGGAGGTCTGGCGATCTCCCTTCGCTCCAACTACCTGCAGTTGGCCTATCTGAGCACTTTCGCCGGATTCGCTCTGGCCACGCTCGGGGCCTATCATGTGGAGCGGTGGTCACGCGAGCCCATCGCCCACGAAGCGATCAGGCAGGCATTCAAAGGACTGGATGATCGCTATCATCTCTATAACTATGTCCTGCCAACACCCCACGTCATGTTGACGCCTCGCGGCCTGGTCGTAATACGCCCCCAGCGTCAGGATGGCCACATAACCTACAGCGACGGCAAATGGAAGCAAGATTTCAAATTGTCGCACGTCTTTCAGGGGATGGCGCGGGAATCGTTGGGCAATCCCTCGGTCGATCTTGGACGGGATATAGAACGGGTGAAAAGCTGGGTCGGCAAACAGTGGCCGGAGTACGCAGATGAGATTGATGTAAAGGGGATCGTGGTCTTTCTGAACCGCAACCTAAAACTGGAAGTGCGTGGCGCCGATGTACCGGTCGTTCGCACGAAAGAATTGAAGCGCACACTTCGTGGCGATGTGAGCAAGGCCATGCGGCCCATCAACAAAACGATTCAGGCGGCCATCGTCAAGGTGGCCGGGGGATAGTGGACTTTGCGCGCTCTGGCTTCCCGGCCAGGGCAAACCGGCATTGGTGGAAAGAACCGTGGGCGGCGAAGTGGGGGGGCTGGTATTGGCTGCGGGCCTTTCCACGCGCATGGGAGCCATCAAGCAACTCCTCCCCATAGAAGGAAAACCGATGGTCGCCCGCGTCGCCCGGCTCCTCCTGGATAGCGGCGTGGGCTGTATCGTCGTTGTCGTCGGGCAGGCGCATCGCGCAGTGGAAGAAGCGGTGCAGCCTTTGCCCGTCCAGACTGTGTTCAATCCCCACCATCGAAATGGGGAAATGATCGACTCGGTGCGGGTCGGGCTGGGAGCCTTTCCCCCGCATGTCACGGCCGCGTTGATCGCCCTCGCCGATCAGCCCTTCATCGAGCGAAAGACGGTGCATGCCCTTTTGGCTGCGTGCCGCGCGGGGTCACATTCTATCTATCAACCCCGACATAAACGGCGGCACGGGCATCCCCTTTTGCTGCACAGGACGATCTGGCCGGACGTGCTGAACGCCCCCCCCGGCACCACCCTCCGCGACATCGTCCACAGTCACCGCGAACGGCGATGTTCCGTCTCCGTCGATGACCCGGGAATCCTCATAGATATCGACCGGCCCGAAGACCTGCGTTCGTTTGGAAGGGTCCCAACAACAAGAAGTTCAACTTCTCCGAGAAGTTGAACTTCTTTTCTTCTTCTCTTCACAGATAGGTGCGTAGCTGCCGGCTGCGACTGGGGTGACGAAGTTTCTTGAGAGCATCACGTTCGATCTGACGGATGCGTTCACGAGTCAGGCCGTACTTGTTGCCGACCTCCTCCAGTGTGTGTTCCTTGCCATTTTGCAGACCATAGCGAAGGTTCAGGACACGGGCTTCACGCGGAGTCAAAGAGCCGAGCACGGACTGCAAGTGATCGCGCAGCCCTAGCAGGACGGTTGAGTTCTCCGGGTCTGCGGTATCCCTATTGGCCAGAAGCTCGATCAGTTCTCGCCGGTCGTCTTCGTCCACCGGCCGGTCCAGGGAGATTGCCGGCCTTGCATGGCGCATGATCTGGCGCACACGCTTTTCGGAGACGCCTACGGCCTTGCCAATTTCCGATGTGCTTGGCGCTCCCCCTTCCAGTTGGGCCAGCCGGGCCGAGGCACTCTTGATCTGCCGCGCCTTATCGGCCATGTGTACGGGCAAGCGGACCGTACGCCCATGCGCCGCAATCGCCCGCCCGATCGCGTGACGAATCCACCACGTTGCGTAGGTACTGAATTTGTACCCCATCGTCGGATCGAATTTGTCCACAGCGTGCATCAACCCCATGTTGCCTTCTTGTATCAGGTCGGACAGAGGCAGACCATATCCTTGGAAACGTGTGGCAATGTGTACCACCAAACGAAGATTGCCGGAGATGAGCTGTTTGCGCGCATCCTGTCCCCGGCTGACAACGCTCTCCAGCCTGACCTTCCTTTCCGCCGTCGCTTCCTCGCCGGCAAGCTCGTCGCGCGCGTCGATGGCGTCGAGCCACTGCGTGGAAAGGGTTCGTTCTTCCTCCGAGGTCAAAAGACTGTGTCCGGCACTCTCCTGCAGATACATGCCCACGAGGGGGTCCCATTCTCCTCTGGTTGCTCCGTTTTTGCTTAAATCCATGTCTCCACTCCTCATGCAGATGGGATGTGTGATGTACATTGACCCATACGCACATCGTTAGCGTTTTGACAGCACTTCAAATCATCGTTGTAGGGGTGTTTGCCCTTAGACGATTCCTGGTGCACTATTTCTTACCGGTCACGGCTGATATTTCCTTGTTTCGTTAGAGAAGACGCCGGGAAGACGCCCGCTGCATTCAGTTTACCATAACAGCATACTGCGGGAAGATGAGAGGAAGATGAGAAAACCCTTAGTAGACTGTGAGAAGTAACTACGTGTTGTCCGAGACTTCGCTCAGAAAATGTGGTCCCTGACGGGGCAGTTGACAAGAGGGCAGGGGACACAGATTCTCACAGGCTTCGCACACAGATTTTTCTGAAAGGTTTATCTCTGTTTTTCTGTGAGAATCTGTGTCCTGATAAGGAGAAAACAGACCTCTCCGACAGCCTGCTAGAGGTCTTTCCTCGCTCCACTCAATCCCGCTTGAACTTGCTGTAATCGGGCGCGCGATACTCCGATTGCCCGTACCCCTCGATGTCCACCAACGCTTTCACCTTTTGTGGCAGACCAAACAGGTTGATGAACCCCTCGGCGTCGCGCTGGTCGTACACGTCCATCTGGCCGAACGAGGCGTAGTCTTCACGGTACAGGGTGTGCGGAGCCTTGCGCCCCACCGAAATGCAGTTGCCCTTGTAGAGCTTCAGCCGGACCACGCCGGTCACGTTCCGCTGCGTGGCCTGCACGAAGGCGTCCAACGCCTCCTTGAGCGGCGTGAACCACTGGCCGTAGTAGACCATCTCTGCATAGCGTAAGGCGACGCGGTCCTTGTAATGCAGCGTCTCCCGATCCAGGCAGAGCGATTCCAGCTCACGGTGTGCGGTGTAGAGGAGCGTGCCCCCCGGCGTCTCGTACACACCGCGTGATTTCATGCCCACCAGCCGGTTCTCCACCATGTCGATCCGGCCAATGCCGTGCCGTGCGCCCAGCTCATTCAGCCGCGCCATCAACGAAATCGGGCCTTGCGCCACACCGTTGACCTTTTTTGGTACCCCCTGGACAAACTCGATCTCCACATACTCCGGCTCGTCCGGCGCATCTTCCGGGGAGACCGTCAGCAGGTACATGTCCGGCTCCGGCTCCTCCCAGGGGTCTTCCAAAATGCCTCCCTCGTGACTGAGGTGCCAGAGGTTGCGGTCGCGGCTGTAAATCTTCTTCTCGGTCGCCGCGACCGGCACATTGTGCGCCTTCGCGTAGGTGAGCGCGTCTTCCCGCGAGCGGATGTCCCATTCACGCCACGGGGCAATCACCTTCAGCTTGGGATTCAGTGCTTTGAAGGTCAGCTCGAAGCGCACCTGGTCGTTCCCCTTGCCGGTGCAGCCGTGAGCGACCGCGTCGGCCCCCTCCAGCTCGGCGATCTCCACCTGCCGCTTGGCGATGAGCGGGCGGGCGAACGAGGTGCCCAGCAGGTACTTGCGTTCGTAAATCGCGCCGGCCTGCAACGTGGGGAAGATGTACTGGGTGATGAACTCCTCGCGCATGTCCTCCACATAGACCTGACTGGCTCCGCTGGCCAGCGCCTTTTCGCGCAGACCCTCCAGTTCCCCGTCTCCCTGTCCCAGGTTCGAGCAAAAGGCGACCACCTCGCAGCCGTAGTTCTCCCGCAGCCAGGGGACGATCACAGAGGTGTCCAGCCCGCCGGAATAGGCCAGCACCGCCTTCTTGATTTTATGTTCCATGATTGGTTCCTTTCTTCTACGTCGGATGATAGCGGGTGCAGAGAGGGCTTGCTTTGCTGGTTCTCTCCGTACCTTGATTCCGTGATAATCTTGCAAACTTCTCACCGTGACCCGCTCTTCTCGCACGGCGCGGATGGCACGGACGGCCGCCGCTGCGCCGGAGAGGGTCGTGATCAGGGGCGCGCCGCGCGCCGTCGCTGCCACGCGGATTTGCCGTCCGTCGGTGAACCCGACACGCCCCAGAGGCGTGTTCAGAATCAAATCAATTTGGCCATCGTGAACGAGGTCCACGATGTTCGGCGACCCTTCGCTCGCCTTGAGCACCGTTTCGACCTCCAGGCCGGCCTGTGCGAGCGCCTGTGCTGTACCCCGTGTGGCCATCAGCCGGAAGCCGAGCCGTGCATAATCGCGGGCGATCTTCACCACCGGGCCTTTGTCGTTGTCGTTGACCGTGATCAGCAGCGTTCCGCCGTCGAAGGGGAGGTGCTGGCCCGCACTCCACTCCGCCTTGGCGAACGCTTCGCCGAACCCACGTGCTGCGCCCATCACCTCGCCGGTGCTCTTCATTTCCGGCCCCAAAATCGCATCGGCGGGCGGCAGTCGGTTGAAGGGCAGCACCGCCTCCTTGATGAACACACCCGGTGGCTTTGGCTCTTCGGTGAAGCCCAATTCTTCCAGCGTCTGGCCGGCCATCACCTGCGTGGCGATCTTGGCCAGCGGCACACCAGTCGCCTTGCTGACGAAGGGCACGGTGCGCGAGGCGCGCGGGTTCACTTCGAGCACATAGACCACGCCCTCCTTGATGGCGTACTGCACGTTCATCAGGCCGACGACGCCGAGCGCCAGACCGAGCCGGCGCGTGTACTCGCGG
>JAADHH010000008.1 GCA_013151955.1 Chloroflexota bacterium | reverse complement strand
TGCAGAGGTTATTCGTCACCTCGCCGCTGACAATTGGAAAGTGTCAGTTGATCAACCGATCTTCAATCTCCCAGGCGTGATCGAGCACGTGCCAAGCAACCCGACGAATGAAATATCGCGGCGGCCAGATGATTCCACCACGAGGCCCTCGTTCTGGCAGGCCTTCGGTCACGGCGACTTCCAGCGCGTCGCGTATCGCCTGACGCATCCGACCGAGTTCGGCAACCCGACGCGGTCCGGCTTCTCGTTTGTGCTTCCAGGCAAGTCGGGTCAGGTATCCGCGATCGGCTTCGGGTACGTGGTTCAAAACCTTTTCCAGGTCCCGCCGCCCTCCACCGCGCGGGCCTTTCTGCAGCGTTTTGCCTGTCGCACGTTGCACAGCGCTATCGAATGCTTGCCAACATGCCTAGGACGCGCAGGTGCTCAAGTTCTGGGCGATCAAGCGGCCCCCGGTCCGCCTCCAGGACGATTGTGGGCGCTCCGAAGTCGGCCGTCGTGTTGCCCCCGTGCCGTTCTGTCACGCTCAGGTCGGTTACGCCGGCTGGAACCGGGAAGTCGACCCCGCTGTCGCGCAGAATAAGGGCGTAGCAGACGCGACGAAACGGGGATTCCGTCGCTACGGCCGGACGTAGCCCTGGGATCCCCATTCCAGGGCGATGGAACGTAGGAGCGATCCCTTGCGACTGTCCTGGGCGGGTGAAAAACCCGCCCCTACCGGTGCCCCAACGCAACAGAAAAATGACGGACACCCTTGGGCAGGGGGGTAACGTAAATTTGCGGCATACCCCTGAGCAGAGAAGAACCACGCATTTTGTAAAATCATGCGCTGTGTGTTACAATGGCACCATCGGTATGTCTGATTCGCATCTCCTTTCGGATTTACGAGGGGCGGAATACGTTCCCTGGCCCCAGTATCTACGATGGACAACTCGAACCCAAATGCCATGGAAGAAGAGAACACACCACTTAGCGAAAGAGAACTAGAGATTATGCGATTGGTGGCGACCGGTGCGACCAATCGCCAAATCGCGCATACCCTGCACATCAGCGTAAACACCGTCAAAGTTCACCTACGCAATATTTTCGACAAGCTCGCCGTGCAGTCGCGCACCGAAGCGACCATGGTTTTGGTGCGCGCCGGCTTGATCGCGGCAGAATCGGGCCAAGCGGCCGGTGAGAGTTCCACAGCCCCCTCTGAGCCACAGACAGCGGTCGCACCCGTCCCTGTGGCAGAAAGCGCAAACTGGAACCGGCGCATCTTCCTGCTCCTTGTGGCCGGGTTCGTCGTCCTGGCCGGAATTCTCGCCTGGAATCAAGGGTTTGCCCTGTCCGTATCTGCGCCGGCCACGCAAACCGCGGCACAGGTCTCTCCCTCGCGCTGGCAACCGGGGCCTCCCCTGGCCCTTCCGCGATTCGGCATGGGCGTGGCGGCCTATCGTGGGCGAATCTACGTCCTGGCTGGTGGCACCGCCGCGCGCGGAGGGGCGAGCGAAACGGAAAGAGTCACCGGACGGAGCGTCGCCCTGGACCCGGCAACATCTTCCTGGGTAGACTTGCCCGACAAGCCTACACCGGTACAGGATGTGCAGGCCGCCGTACTGGAAGGTCGGCTGCTCGTGCCGGGAGGACAGCTCGCCGATGGGACGATCACCACAACCGTGGAGGCCTTCGACCTCGCCACCAAAACGTGGGAACGCATGCCCGACTTGCCCGCACCACGCAGTCGCTATGCCCTGGCCGTGCTGGAAGGCCGGCTGATTCTCTTCGGCGGTTGGGATGGCACGGCCGTGCAATCGTCTGTGCTGGAATACGAATCGGGGGCCGGCGTGTGGCATGAGCTAACGCCCCTACCGACGGCACGTGCCGACATGGCCTGTGCCGTCATCGAAGATGCGGCCTATCTGATGGGGGGGACCGATGGACAGCAAAAACTCTCTGAGGCCATCGCCTACCAGATCAACGCCGAAGATGTGGCCGGTGGGCCATGGAGTAGTATCCGGGACCTCCCAGCCCCACGAGCCGGGGCATCGGCGGTAGCCATCGCCCGGAGCATCTATCTGATCGGTGGGGGCAAAGACTTGCCCGGTATACGCTATGATCTGACCAGCGAAACCTGGACACCCCTTAGCTCGCCCGTTTCCGGTCCGTGGTACGGAATGGGCGTGGCCACCGTCGACGATAGATTGTACGTGCTGGGGGGCCGCACAGATACGCCGGTGCCGGACACCTGGTCCTACACCGCGCTGTACCGGTATTTCCTTCCCCAGGGAGCTTACCGGCGCTAGAGAGGCTCGCCGGCCAACTTCTCGATCTTTTCCCCGGTATCTTGCCAGGTAATCTCCGAAAGACCCAGTTTTTGTCGCACCCTATCGGACGGCATGCCCCGTTTTCGATCACGAACAGCGCAGGTCATGCGCAACATCTCGAAAGAACACCCGGCCTTCAAGCCCGCCTCCTTGGCCAGATTGCGCAAAACATATTCCAGGTTACGGGCCGTGCAGGGAAAAAGGCGGTCGGTGATCCCGTACTGCTCCTGATACAACTTGAGCGTACGCTCAAAATCGTCCGGCAGCTTGAGCTTCCGTTCCTTTTTGCGATAACGAGGATTCGTGTAGCGCACATACAACGTGGGACTTTTCGGATCCGAGAAGTCGAGGTCCCCCAAGGTCAGAGCCATACACTCCCCTTTTTTGATTCCGGTGGTGAGCAGGAGCGTGACCAGCAAATACGGGCGGGCATCCGGCTTCTCCGCGTCGTTTATGTACGCTTGGGCCGTTTCCAGCAAGCGAGAACATTGATTATCGAAAAGGATTTGGGGAAGGGCTGTCTCGATTCGGCGATGAATGATGGGCTCGGCCGGGTTATGGGGTAAGATTTTCGTTTGGTGCAGCCAGCCGAAAAAGGATTTCAGCGCGGTCACCCGCCGGTGGTACGATTTTGGGCTGCAGGGGACGCCACGGTCGTGCCGCAAGTAGGTGAGAAAATCGTGCAGGTTCTGGGTCGTGACCTGGTCAACCGGCTGGTTCGAGCCGGCATAGCGGGCGAAGATTCCCAGGTCGCTGCGGAAAGCGTTGATCGTGTAGGTACTGTTTCCGCTCCGGCGCAGGTGTTGCACAAACGCACCGATGGCATGGGCCAAAGATGAACCCCGATGCACAGGTCCCAGTTGCGTAACCGCAGGCCCCTTTGCTCCGTCCGTCGTGCTGGTACCGTGCGCTTGCGTGGGGAAAAGGGGGAGTTGTTCGGCTTTTGGCTTATCGCCGGTCATGGCACTTCCAGGACGATCTTGCCGAACTGTTCGCTCGATTCGAGCAGACGGTGGGCTGTTTGTGCCCCTTCCAGCGGCAGGACGCGATCAACCACGGGCCGCAGCCGCCCCCGCTCCACTTGTCGGAGCATATCCTGGAATTCTCCCTGCGTGCTCATGGTCGAGCCAAAAATCTGTAGCTGCCGCCAGAAAACCAGGTTGATGTTCGTGATTCCTTGCGGGCCGGTGGTCGCGCCACAGGTAACCAGCCGTCCTCCCGTGCGCAATGTCCGCAGGCTGGAACTCCACGTCGCCTCTCCCACATTGTCCAACACCACATCCACGCCGCGCTTGCCGCTCCGTTTCCAGACGGCTGCGCCCCAGTCCTCCTGGCGATAGTTAAACGTTTGGGTGGCCCCCAGGGTACGTGCTTTTTCCAGTTTTTCATCGCTGCCGGAAGTGACCCAAACCTCTGCGCCCATGGCGCGTGCCACCTGGAGGGCCGCGCTGGAGACACCGCCGCCAATGCCGAGAATGAGCACCACTTCGCCGGGGCGCACCTGTGCTTGCGTGACGATCATGCGCCAGGCGGTGGCATAGACGAGGGGGATTGCCGCGGCCTCGGCAAAGGGCAGCCCGCGAGGCAGCGGGTAGACGTTGCGGGCCGGCACGGCGATGTATTGGGCATAGCCGCCGCGTACGTGCTCGCCGATGACCCCAAACTGCCGGCAATAGTTGTCCTCGCCCCGCAGACAGAGCGCACACGTTCCGCAACTCAAGGTCGGGTTGAGGATTACCCGGTCGGCGGCCTGCCACCCGGTGACCTCCCCCCCCACAGCAGCGACCTCGCCGGCGATATCGGAGCCGAGGATGTGTGGCATGGTCAGGTGCAGACCGGGCAGGCCCTCGCGTACGAACAAGTCCAGATGGTTCAGGGCCACGGCACGTACGCGGACCAGAACGTCGTCGCGTCCAACGTCCGGCACCGGCAACTCGACCGTTTGGAGGACCTCTATTCCCCCATGTTCGTAGAAGGCGATAGCTTTCATGTGCATTCTGGCCAGATGTTCCGATTTTGGATTGGCATGTCTCGAGTGTCACGTTGGAACGTTAGCACGTTTTACGTTTCACACCTCACGCCGTTCATCGTTTCGCCGCCCTGCTCATCCAGCACCCCGGAAGGGATTCGAACCCCTGACCCGCTGCTTAGAAGGCAGCCGCTCTGTCCACTGAGCTACCGGGGCATCTCCGGTCATTATAACACGAGGGAACGTTGCCGTCAAAACGTAGGGTGCGACAGGTCGGCCAGCGAAGTTTTGCGTTTGGGGAACCAAATCCTACCCGCTCGCGGTGGATGGCAATTCGCCGCCTGGGGACGCGGAGTGTCGTCCGCTTTGAGCAGCAAGCAAGGCCGCCCAAAACGCAAGAAAAACGACGGCCCCCCGGTGCGACAAACGCGCCGGCCCGGCCATCAGCACTCGCTGAAACCGCAGGCGTAGCACTTGCGACACCCTTCTTCGCGTACCAGTGCCGCATGACCGCACTCAGGACAAAGGTCGGCATGGGGAAACAGGGGAAGTTGTTCGGCAGAGTCTTTGTCATAGCCATTGTTCTCTACCGGCAAATCTATGTGCTCGGCCAGCGCTTGCGCCACCCCGTCGGGCAGGGAGCGGACCTGTCGCGGCCCGAAGCCGATGGCCCGAAACCCGCCAATTCCGCGCAACTCGTTGACGACATTGCCCAACCGTTCGTGGCCGGGCAAGGTGGAAGGTTGGCGCAGGCAGAGGGAGATCAACCGGCCAATAGCCTCGGACATGGCCGCCGTCTCGCTGCCGGCCTTGCCCACGTTGAGGAATACTTCAAACGGTTCGTTGTCTCCGTTGTGGTTGACCGTCACGTACGCTTTGCCCAGGGGGGTGAGCACCCGGTAGGTCGAGCCGGTCATCCGCCGGGGGCGTGGCTTGACGATCAGGGCCGGCGCGTTCTGCAGTAGGGTCGGTTTTGATTTCGCTTGCCTGGTTGCTTCTGTTTCCAGCACAACCTTTTTCCGCGAGCCGGTCACATAAACCGTCAGCCCCTTACACCCCAATTTCCAGGCCAGCATATACGCTTTGGCCACATCCTGTTCGGTGGCATCTTCCGAAAAGTTTATCGTTTTGCTCAAGCTGTTGTCAATGAACGCCTGGATGGCGGCCTGCATATAGACGTGCTCCTCCGGGCCGATATCTTGCGCAACAACAAAGGTGTGCCGGATATCGTCTGGCACGTTGGGCACATCCTGACAACTGCCGGCACGGCGCACCTGTCGAATAATTGTCTCGAATCTGTCTGCGTCTATGTTGGCCCGTTTGAGGGCGCGTTCGAACAAGGGACTGACATATTGCAGCTCCACGTCCCGGCCATTGTCGTCAACGTGTCTGGTGTAGGCCAGGGCGAACACCGGTTCGCAGCCGTATGCTTCGCAGCCGGCCACAGTGCTGATGGTGCCTGTCGGGGCCACCGTCGTTTGTGCGGCATTGCGAATGCCATAGCGGCGAATGCCTTGCACGATCTCATCCCAATCGAGGGCTGGGCGTCCAAAATCACGTTCGTGGGGCCGCAAGGGAACAGGTGGTTGCCACTGGAGGTTCTGCGGATCGTAGATGCTGCCGCTGATGGCCGGGAAGGGGCCACGGCTGCGTGCCAAGTCAATGCTGGTTTGCATAGCATGGAAACGGATGAACTCTGCGATCTGGGAAGCCAACTCCTGGGCCTCCTCGCTCCCATAACGTACACCAAGGCGATACATCACGTCCCCCAGCCCCATGAAGCCCAGGCCAATGCGCCGGTTGCGGTGCGCGGCCTCTTGCAATTGGGGGACGGCCGGCACATACCGGTTCGCAGAGACGACGTTATCCAGGAAATGCGTGGTCTGTTCGATGGTCTCGCGCAGTCCCTCCCAATCGATTTTGTCGGAGTCGGTTATGTGGCGGGCCAGGTTGATGGATCCGAGACAGCAGTTTTCGTACGGGCCAAGGAACTGCTCCCCGCAGTTGTGTACCCAGAATCCGTTGGCATCGAAGGCGTGAGCCTCAGGGACACGGACATCGTAGACGGGCGCTTTTCCTTGCGGCTCGATGGCCACAATCTCGTCCACAAAACGCTCCCTGTTCATCTGCCGGCGGTAGGCCTGTAGGCGTTCGTCCAAACGGCTCTTCTTTTCGAGATCGGTAAAGCCGATGCGCGAGGCAAACTCCACCAGGTTCTCCCGGCTGATGACCAACTCGTGTTGAGCGCGGATGGGATATTTCTGCATACCTCCCCTGCCGTCTGGAAGATCGGCTATACCTGCCGGCCGCCGCTCCCGATACAGCGTCGCCACGATGCCCAGCCGGTGTAACATCCGTTGCACGCCCTCAAGAACGGCCGCATCCGATTGGGCCAACCGTACAGAGACTCCCTTAGTCTGTGTACCCACAACCGTGCCATCCGCGTCAAAAAGTCCTCGCAGAAATCCCTCGTGGAAAGCACTGCTAGTTCGCTCGATGACCGGAGACACGCCCTTGAACGTCTCGGACAAGCCATACTCCAGCGCCAAATGGTAGACCGCTTTCAAAGTCAAGCGCCTCTCCTTGCGGCCCGGAATGCTGACGAACCCCTGAAAACCAGCCCGGTGGGGGAAGGCCGTGGCTACACGTTCGATCTCCTGACGAATGGCTTGCGATCCTGCTCCGTCACCCCAGACGGAGAGGACTGCTCTGCCGTGGGTGATCGTACCATCGCCAACCAGCAGGCCAACCAAGTAGCCCTCATCCCAGCCCCCTGGCCCGTCCCAAACAGCCCCCCGATTGTCGCCCAGTACAACCTGTTCTCCCACGGCCAGGTCTCCAGCCTTACGCCAGTCCGTCGCCAGCGTATGCCGGGTCAGCCGAACGACCGTTCGTAAAGGATGGTCGGGCGTTACCGCAATGCGGAAACCCCGCCGGGTGTGGATAGCCAGGATATCTCGCTCCCCTGTGGGAAAAAACCCCTCGCCATCAGAAGGATAGAACGCACCATTCAGCAGGAGGCGAACCGGTTTCCCCACCAAGTCTTTCGCCTGTTGAGGGCCTTCATCCGTGGTAACCCAAGTGTCTCCCAGGATACAAGGGTTTGTGGCTTCCAGTTCATACAAGTGCGGCACCGGGTTTGTACGGTTGGCCGCATCCAGGAAGAGCACCCCCGGCTCACCGTTGTGATGCGCAAACTTCACGATTTCATCGAACACCTTACGAGCGCGTACTGTGCTCCACACTGTGCCATCCTGGGGATTGATCAAAGCAAAATCTGCGTCCTGCTCGACCGCTTCCATGAAGGCGTCGGTAATGCCGACGGAGATATTGAAGTTGCTGATTTCACCCTCGCTCGATTTGCAGCGGATGAATTCCAGGATGTCTGGATGGTCCACACGGAGCACGGCCATGTTGGCCCCACGCCGGCTGCCACCCTGGGCGATCTCGCCGAAGGCCTTGTCATAGACTTTCAAGAAGCCAACCGGCCCGGTGGCTACGCCGGCGCTGGTGTGGACTCGTGCGCCCTTGGGGCGCAGACGGGAAAAGGAGAAACCGTTGCCCCCACCGGTTTGCTGGATGAGGGCCGCATTGCGCAGGGTCGAGAAGATGCCGTCCGGGTTACGCCCCATGTCGTCTTCGATGGGCAACACAAAACATGCCGCGAGTTGGCCCAGCGGGGTGCCGGCACCCGTAAACGTCGGTGAGTTGGGAAAGAAACGAATCTGTGTCAGCAGATCATAGAAGGTCTTTTCGGTTTGTGCAGCATCCTGGCCATGTTCGGAGTCCGGAGCGGCCACAGTACGGGCCACGCGACGAAGCATCTCCTCCACAGTTTCCACAGGCAGCTCATCAGGACCTTTTCGCAGATAGCGCTTGCGCAGAACAGTGAGCGCATTTTCTGTGAAGCATAACTCGATGGATTGTCCCTGCCCGTTGCTTGGCGCGGAGGCTTTCACGGTCGCAATAGATCTCTGATCGACGGCCATCTCTGACTCCTTCTAGCGAATACCGTAGGTGTATAAATAGATAAGTTCGTTGTGCCTCGTTGTGTGCGACTGCATCTCATGCCACAACCAGAAAAAATGCCTTCCGCCCTCTACGATGAGGGCACCTGACCATTTGTATTTTCCGGTGACTCTCTCTCAGTTGGTTACATTTGGTCAATCGAGTGGCGATTGGAGAGGAAGAGAATGATGAAATGCTCTGTGCCGAAAGTACTCTTAAATGGCAAGCCGAAGCTGGTGCTCTAGCACCTTCTGCCGCTCTTTTTGCTCTTTCAATTGGCGAATCTCTTCAGCCAGCGTATCTATGTCTGCGAACCGCCGGTAGACTGAAGCAAAACGTACATAGGCAACATCATCCAACTTGAGCAACCGGGCCATAACCCGCTCGCCGACAAACTGGCTGGAAACTTCCGATCTACCGAGGCTGTAAAGTTCTGATTCAATCGTGTTGACCATATTCTCAACGGTTTCCGTGGGAACAGGTCGCTTTGCACAGGCACTGGCAATGCCAATGAATAACTTGTCCCTGTCAAACTCTTCACGCCGCCCGTCCGTTTTGATGATCATTAGATTGATCGGGGCCACACGTTCGTGGGTTGTATACCTCTGTTTGCAAGATTGGCACTCACGCCGCCGGCGAATACCATGAGTCATTTCCCGTGTGTCTATGACGCGAGACTTTTCATTGCCACAGAATGGACACTTCATGAAACATTTCTCCCCGGAATGTGTGTAACATGCGGCGAATACTTGTGTAGGTGCCTGTCAAATCAGGGTTACCACCCGGCGCAGACAGAAATCCCCTAAATATGGAACTGCCTTCAGGATGTAACACTAAATGTGGCTTCCGGCACGTAGTACATTGTAACATAGTTACGGATAAATTGCAAGGGGGTGAACCTTAAAAACCGGTTTTGTTAAGGTGCATCCAAGGATCACAGGCCACTTTCACCGGCAACCGTTTCTCGTTTTTTGGAGAATGTGGTAGAATAAGGGCCATGAAAACACAAGAGACATTCCGTGCAATCCCCGGCTTCCGGGCGAGCGGGATCTGCTGCGGCTTGCGAAAAACCACTGCGCCGGACTTGGCCCTCATCGCCAGTGACCGGCCCTGCTCGGCGGCCGCCCTCTTCACGCGAAATCTGGTGCAGGCCGCCCCCGTTCTGTACGACCGCGCGCTCCTCTCCCGCAGCAACCGGCAGGCGCAGGCCGTTGTGATGAACGCCGGCATTGCCAACGCCTGCACCGGTGAACAGGGCCTGCGCGACGCGGAGACGACCGCCAGCCTCGTTCGCCGGGCGCTCGCTTTGCCACACGAAGATGCGGTTCTCGTGCTGTCTACCGGCGTGATCGGCGCGCCGCTCGATATGGACAAAATCGCTACAGGCGTAGGGACGGCCACCGCACAGCTCCAACCCGACGGTTGGCCCAGCGCCGCGCAGGCCATCATGACCACCGACACGCACCCGAAAATGGCCTCCGTGCGCTACACCCCGCCGGGAAGCGACACGGCAGTGACAGTCGCCGGCATCGCCAAAGGGGCCGGCATGATCCATCCCGACATGGCCACCATGCTGGCCGTCATGGCCACCGACGCGGCTGTCGCTCCCCCCCTCCTCCAGGAAGCGCTGCGCCGGGCCAACCAGACCAGTTTTCGCTGCATCACCGTGGACGGCGACACCAGCACGAACGACACGGTGCTGCTCCTGGCCAACGGCGTGTGCGGCTTACCCGAAATCCGAGATACGACGGACGCTGCCTACGCCCCCTTCATGGAAGCCGTCACCCTCCTCTGCCAGAACCTGGCCCGCCAGATCGCCTGGGACGGCGAAGGGGCGACGAAACAGATCACCATCCGCGTGACCGGCGCGCCCGATTTCGAGGCGGCCCGTCGTGTGGGACGCACCATCGCCAGCTCGCCGCTGGTCAAGACGGCCCTCTACGGCAACGACGCAAACTGGGGACGGGTACTCGGTGCCGCTGGTCGTGCCGGCGTTCCGTTTGATCCAGCCCGCCTGAGGTTGGCCATCGGGCAACCCGCCCAGCCGTCGCTCGAACTCGTTCGCAACGGCCAACCACGCGACGTGGACGAAGAACGCGCGGCGCAAATCATCGCGCAAAAGGAGGTTGCCTTGCACCTTGATCTGGGTGCCGGCACAGCCGAAGCAACGATTTGGACCTGCGACCTGTCGCATGAATACATCAGCGTCAATGCCGAATACCGGACGTAGTGCAGTCGTCAGTCGTCAGAGGTCAGAAGTCAGAGGTCAGTCGCCAGTCGTCAGAAGTCAGTTGTCAGTCGCCAGAGGTCAAGTGTCACATGTTGCGTAATTCGTACTGCGAACGTTACTGCTCAGGCCAGGCACGTGCCGAATTGAAACCGGCACTGGGCTGCCCACCAAGCCGCTGAAAGCGGCTGAATTTCCACCGGGCAGTCGCTTCTGTAGGGGCGCAAAGCTGTGCACCCCTACCGTGTGGCCAGTGACGGCTTCAGCCCGTCACGGCAAGGCGGCCCGAGCAGTAACCTGCGAACAAAACGTAGCACACCCAATCCAAAATCGGAAGGAGCATTTCATGGCCCGTTGTCCAAACTGTCAGAAGAATAACCTCGCCGGTCGTACCATCTGCTACGCTTGCGGGACCGCGTTACAAAACAACAATCCCATCGAGTCGGTTGAAGAAGACTTGCCCGCCACGATTTGCAGCGCATGTGGCCTTCTGAATCCACCGCGCACATTCTTCTGCGAGAATTGTGGCAACCAATTGGGCGTACGTGATGAGTGTTCCTAAGAAGCTGCACGTTGCCTTCCAGGGAGAGCGTGGAGCCTATAGCGAAGCTGCCGCGGTCGCTTTCTTCGGAGCGGGGGAGGTCGAACCAATTCCTTGCACCTCCTTTGACGATGTCTTTCAGGGGGTGCAGAGCTATCGCTGGGAACGGGGGATTGTGCCCATCGAAAATTCCCTGGCCGGTAGCATCCACCGCAATTACGATCTGTTGCTGCGCCACGATCTGCAAATCGTCGGCGAACAATATTTGCGCATCGTACACAACTTGCTGGCCCTGCCGGAAACCCGCCTGGAAGACATCCGCCGCGTCTACTCCCACCCCCAGGCACTGGCCCAATGCGAAGACTGGCTTGACGAACACCTGCCCGGCATCGAGCGCGTGGCGACGTACGATACCGCCGGCAGTGCGAAACGGCTGCCGGAAAAAGGGCAAAAGGAGGCCGCCGCCATTGCCAGCACACAGGCCGCGCGTGTGTATGGGTTGTCCCTTCTCGCAGCCGGCATCGAAGATGACATCGAGAATTATACCCGCTTCCTCATCCTGGGACGGGAGTCGGTCGTGCCGGACGATGTCGCCAAAACCTCCATCGTCTTTGCCCTGAAGGACGCACCGGGAGTCCTCTTCAAGGCGCTCAGCGTCTTCGCCCTGCGCGACATTGACCTGACCAAAATCGAATCGCGCCCCCTCAAAGGGAAACCCTGGCAATACTTTTTCTACCTGGACTTCGCCGGCAACATGACCGAAGAACGTTGCCAAAACGCCTTGCGTCACCTGCAAGAGATCGCCTCCTTCCTGCGTGTACTCGGCTCCTACCCCCAAGCGAAAGCAGGGAGTAGGGAGTAGGGGGGTAGGGAGTAGGAAAACAAGGATAGGGATAGAGATAGAGATAGAGAGGGAGAGGGAGAGGGAGATGGCGGGAGAGAGGGAGAGAGGGAGCGAAACAGATCGGACCCTACGCTCGACGCTCGACGCTCGACGCTTCACGCTCAACGTCCCACGCCCCACGCTCTACGTCCCGCTGCTCCTCGTTCTCGTTGGCCTGGCTCTCTGGTTCTGGCTGCTGCGTGACCTACCCGACCCGGCCGCCATCCAAACGGGGCTGGCCGGCCCCACGACGAAAATCTTCGACCGCCACGGCCAATTGCTCTACGAGGTGCTCCCTCCGCAAGGGGGCAAACGCTCCCCCCTATCCATAGACCGCTTCCCCCGGTCGCTGCGCTTGGCCACCATCGCCACCGAGGACGCGAATTTCTACCACAATCCCGGCCTCGACCTGCGCGGGATACTGCGCGCCGCCTGGAGCAACCTGCGCGCCGGCCGCATCGTCGCCGGCGGCAGCACGATCACGCAGCAGGTCGCCCGCGACCTGCTGCTGCCTCCCGCCGAACGCCGCCAACGCACACTGCGCCGTAAGCTGCGCGAAGCCATCCTGGCCCTGCGCCTGAACCGCACAACCAGCAAGGACGAAATCCTGGCACTCTACCTGAACCACACCTACTATGGCCACCTGGCCTTCGGCGCCGAAGCGGCTGCGCAAACCTATTTCGGCAAGCACGTTTGGGAGCTGGACCTGGCCGAAGCGGCCCTGCTCGCCGGACTGCCACAATCGCCCGGCCGCTATGACCCCCTGACCCACCTGCCCGCCGCGCGCGACCGGCAACGGGATGTGCTCCGCCTCATGGTCAGGAACAAATCAATCGAAGAAGAGGAAGCGCGCCTGGCCGTCACGGAGCCTTTGCACTTTTCTTCCGTGCCCTTCCCCATCCGCGCCCCCCATTTTGTGATGTACGTCCTGGCCAATCTGGAAGACCGCTTCGGCCCGACCGCCCTGCTCCGCGGTGGCCTGCGCGTGACCACTACGCTCGATCTCAACTTGCAGGAAGCAGCGACCCGAATCACCCGCCGCCACCTGGAACGACTGGCCCGCCACGACGAGACCGGCCCCGTACACAACATTCACAATGCCGCTCTCGTGGCTCTGGACCCGCAAACCGGCCAAATCCTGACCATGCTGGGCAGCCCCGATTATTTCAACTCGGAAATCAGCGGAGCGGTCAACGTGGCTGTGGCTCTGCGCCAGCCCGGCTCGGCCATCAAGCCGGTCACCTATGCCACCGCGTTCGACCCGCGCCAAGGCGCAGACGACCTCTACACACCGGCCACGGTGCTCAACGACGTGCCCACCACCTTCCTGACTCGCGAGGGTTTGCCCTACCAGCCCTACAACTACGACCGCCGCTACCACGGCCCCCTCTCGCTGCGCAGTGCGCTGGCCACGTCGAACAACGTCATCGCCGTGAAAGTGCTCGACCACGTGGGCATCGCGGCCATGTCGGCCACCGCGCGCCGTTTGGGCATCACCGCCTGGCGACAGCCGCAACGCTATGGCCTGGCCCTGACCCTCGGTGGCGCGGAAGTCAGCCCGCTGGAGTTGACCGCCGCGTATGCCGCCTTCGCCGCCGGCGGCGTCCACCACGAACCGGCCGCCATTCTGCAGGTGGTGCGCAGCAACGGCGACCTGCTCTACGAATGGAAGCCGGACGCCGGCACACAGGCGGTCTCGCCGCAGGTTGCCTACCTGATCAGCGACATCCTCAGCGACAACACCGCCCGCGCGCCCGCCTTTGGCGAATTTAGCGTGCTCCGCCTCTCCCGTCCGGCAGCCGCGAAGACCGGCACCACCGGCGATTGGCGCGACAACTGGACGGTGGGCTACACACCCGACCTGGTTGCCGGTGTGTGGGTGGGCAACGCCGACTCCTCGCCGATGTACGGCATCTCCGGTGTGGACGGCGCCGGCCCGATCTGGCACGACTTCATGGAGGAAGCGCTGGCCAACAAACCGGAGCACCCCTTCACCCCGCCGGACGGATTGGTGCGCGAGGAGATTTGTGTCGCGTCCGGCCTGCTGCCTACGCCGTTGTGCCCCCAACGCCGCCTGGAGTGGTTCGTTGCCGGCACAGCGCCCGCCCTCTACGACGATTCGTACCGTGCGGTAGAGATCGACACAGAGAGCGGTCTGCTCGCCTCGGCGGCCTGCCCGGAACATGTGGCCGAGCGAGTCTTTCGCGTGTTTCCCCCGGAAGCCCGCGAGTGGGCCCGCCGGCAAGGCATCCCGCAGGCTCCGGAGCAAAGCTGCGACGCCGAACCGGCCGGGCCTTCGGAGCCGGGAGGCCGGCTGGCCGAGGCGAACGGCATGGTGATCACCAGCCCGCCGCAGCACGCAGAGTTCCGCTTCAGCCCGGTGCTCCCCGGCGAGGCCCAGCGGATTCCCCTGGCCGCCCGCCCGCTCGGAGACTTCCGCCCTGTCGTCGTCACCCTGCTGCTGGATGGCCAGACCGTGGCCCGGCTGCGTCACGCGCCCTACCGCGCGTTGTGGCCGCTCCGGCCGGGAGCGCACACCTTTCGGGTCACAGCAGTGGACGCCGGAGGACACCGTGTGGAGAGCGCGCCGGTACAGTTCGTGGTGACGGAGTGACTCCGGAACGATGAACGGTGCGCGCGCGCGAGAGAGGGGGGGGATGTGAAACGTGAAGACGTGAAACGTGAAACGTATTGCGTATTGCGTCTTACGCATCACGTTTTACGCAATACGCAACACGCAACACGTTCTGACGACTGGCTACTGACGACTGACGACTGACATCAGAAAGCGAAGACCAAAACGTATGCGCATTGCCATTGACTATACGGCTGCACTGCACCAGGGTGCCGGTATTGGGCGCTACACGCGCGAGTTGGTGCGCGCCCTCGCCCGCCTGGACCATGAAAACGAGTACGTGGTCTGCTGGGCACGAGACGCCGGCGACGCTCCGCCGGCGACCGAAGACGTGCCGGCGCATACCACGCTCCGCCGCTGGCCGCTGACCGAACGTACCCTGATCTGGGTGTGGCACCGCCTGCGCATACCGCTGTGGGCCGAACTGCTCACCGGTTCCGTGGACATATTTCATTCGCCCGACTTCACCCTGCCGCCGTTGCTGCGGGCCAAAGGCGTGCTTACCGTTCACGACCTGAGTTTCCTGCGTGTGCCGGAATGTGCCGACCCGGCACAGCGCCGCTACCTGAGCGCCACCGTTCCCCGCTCCGCGCGCCGGGCGGACGCCTTGCTGGCCGATTCGGAAAACACGCGCCGCGACATGGTCGAGCTGCTGGGTCTGCCCCCGCACAAGATCACCGTCGTCTACCCGGGCGTTGACCCGCGCTTCCGGCCGGCAAGGGACGCCGGCGAAGGCGAACGGGTACGGAATAGATATGGCCTCTCCGGCCCTTTCATCCTGGCCCTGGGCACGTTGGAACCGCGCAAGAACCTGACACGCCTGCTCAAGGCTTACGCAAACTTGCGGGCCGGGGCCGGGGCGCAGGCCGGCGAATTGATCCCGCCGCTGGCCTTCTCCGGCGCGGTCGGCTGGCTGGTAGACGAGGTCTTTCACCTGGTGGATGACCTGGGGCTGCACGACGATGTGTTGTTCCTCGGCTATGTGCCCGATGAAGATTTGCCGGTGCTGTTGCAGATGGCATCCTGTCTTGTTTACCCGTCGCTCTACGAGGGGTTTGGCCTGCCGGTATTGGAGGCGTTGGCCTGTGGCACGCCGGTCGTCACCTCGCGCGTCTCTTCTTTGCCGGAGGTGGCCGGCGACGTGGCCGTCTACTGCGACCCGCACAGCACAGCGGACATCGCCCGGGCCATGCGGCAGGTGCTGGCCAGCGCGGAGCTTCGCCAATCATTGGCCCAGCAGGGGCCGCCACAGGCCGGCCAGTTCACGTGGGACGAAGCGGCACGCCGCGTGCTGGCGGTGTATCGGGCAGTTCTGGAATGAAGAGAACGATGAATGCAGAATGATGAATGATGAACGGAGTAAGGAGTCGGAAGTGGGGAGTCGGGAGCGCGAAGTGTCGGACCACGGACCACGCAACACGCTCAATCCAAAATCGCAACACGTTATTTTCGGAAAGGAGACGAACATGACGGGAAAACATGCCCGTGATTCGGAGGTCGTACTCAGCCAATTGATGCTTCCGACGGACGCCAACCCGCAGGGAAACGTCCACGGAGGCACGATCATGAAATTGATCGACACAGCAGGGGGGATGTGTGCGGTGCGCCACGCCCGTACGTTTGTGGTAACGGCGGAGATCGACTCGATCACGTTCCTCTCCCCGGTTTATGTCGGCAACCTGGTCACCCTGCGCGCGCATCTGAATTGGGTAGGACGCACCTCGATGGAAGTCGAGGTATGCGTGGAAGCCGAAAACCCTTTGACCGGCGAGATCACGCACACCAACTCGGCGTATGCCGTCTACGTGGCCCTGGATGCCGGCAGCAAACCCAAGGCTGTCCCTCCATTGATCATAGAGACGGATGAAGAGCGTCGTCGCTGGGCCGAGGCGGAGGCCCGTCGCGCCCACCGGCTGGCCATGAAGCAGGGATGAACCGGGGTGCCCAAGATGCGTAGAAACAGTTTGGCCTGGACTTGGCTGGGCGGCCTGCTGACCATGGCCGGTTACTGGGCCCCGTGGGTAAGCCACAAATCACCGGCGCTCGTACTGATCGGCTTTGACCTGGCGGAGTTCGTCAAGTTCACGCCGGCCTATCGCACGGGCACACTGCCCGGTCTGCGCGAGGCCCTTTGGGTGCCGCCGGCTGCCGCGGCACTGCTCCTGGCCCTGGCCGTGGTGCGCGGACGGGCGCATCCACTTTGGGCGCGTGTTGCCGCCGGCACAACAGGCTTTCTGATGGCCTTCACCCTGCTGCCCCCCTTCCCCTATCGGGCGGGTGTACTCTTTTCGGCGGAGTTTCGCGGCCAGACCACGCTGGCCTTGGTGGGCATGACGGCGTGCGGAGCCGCGTTGCTGGCCGGCGGATTGCCCATCATCCACGGCCGGGGCTGGAGGTGGGCGGCTGTGCCGGTGGCTGTGTTGGGCATCGCTCTGCCGGTGTGGGAGTTCGCCCAGCTCAAGCCTCTCTTCGACAGCCTGTATGGTCACCCTGTGACTCTCGGTGTGGGCATCCCCCTCACCGCGGTGGGGTTGGCCCTGGCCCTGTGGGGCGTCTGGAATGTGGGGCGAAAGAAAGCCCTGGACGCGATGGAATAGGGATTCCGTCGCTACGGTCAGACGTAGCCCTGGAATCCCCATTCCAGGGCACACAAAAATATGACAGCTACGACTTCGCTCAGAAAATGTGGCCTCTGACGGGGCAGTTGACAAAAGGGCGGGGGACACAGATTTCCGCAGGCTTCGCACACAGATTTTTCCTGAATTTTTTATCTGTGTCCTAGAAACATCGACAAAAAGTTGTCGATCTTGACGCCCTAAGCGCCTAATCCGTTTTGACATAGCCCGAAATCTGGTGTATAGTTATGTGGGAAGTCGCCCCATGACAGGTTGCTGCGAAACTACGGGGTACTGTAAGCACGGATTGCGCAGACAAAAAGCTTTATCCCTTCCTCAACAGGAAGGAAGGGGAGAAACGGTGAAACAGGAACCCCTGGGAAAGAACAGCCGGATTTTGAGAAAGCTCGGGAAATTGGACAAGAGCGAAGAGCGCCTGAACGTCACCCTGCGCTCCATTGGCGACGCGGTGATCGCCACCGGCACCCAAGGCGAAGTCACCTTGATGAACCCGGTCGCCGAGCAACTCACTGGTTGGAGCGAAGCCGAGGCCGCCGGCAAGCCGCTGGACGAAGTCTTTCACATCATCAACGAGGAGACCCGCCGCCAGGTGGAAAATCCTGTGACGCGCGTGATGCGCGAGGGTATGGTGGTCGGGCTGGCCAACCACACGCTGCTCATCGCCCGCGACGGCACGGAACGCCCCATCGCCGACAGTGGTGCACCTATCCGGGACGCGAAAGGCGAAGTTGCCGGCGTAGTGCTGGTCTTCCGCGACCGGACCGAGGAGCGCGCTGCCCAAAGAGCGCTGCGCGAGAGCGAGGAACGGTTCCGCACAATCTTTGACCAGGCCTCGGTATCCATTTGGGAAGAAGATTTCTCCGAACTGATCCGCGCGCTGGACGATTTAAGAGACCAGGGGATCACCGATTTTCGCGCGTACTTTGATGCGCATCCTGAATTTGTCGAGCAGGCAGTCGGCATGGTCAAGATTCTGGATGTCAATGACGAAACCGTGCGGATGCTCGAAGCCGACAGCAAAGAGGACTTGCTGGGTTCCCTGCACAAAACATTCACACCCGAATCGTTGACTGCCTTCCGGAATGAACTTTTGGCCATTGCCAAGGGGCAAAGTCGATTCGAGCAACCAGCTATCATCCAAACCTTGCGCGGCAGACGGCTCCATATCTTGCTGCGATTGACCACACTCGAGGGACGTCCACGTCTCCATCGCGCACTGGTCAGTTTGATGGACATCACCGAGCGGGTGCGAGCGGAGGAGGCACTGCGCGAGAGCGAGGAGAGATATAGGGGTCTCTACAACAGCATTAGAGACGCCATTCTGGTTGCAGATACCCACCGGAATATCATCGACTGTAATCTAGCGTTTACTTCATTATTCGGTTACACCTTGGACGATTTACAAGGCCAACGGACCGTTTATGTGTATGAAAACGAAGAAGAGTTTCATGAGTTGGGCAAGGCCCTTAAAGAGCATTACGGAGATGGCCCCTTTCTAAAAACAGTGAATTACCGGAAGAAAACGGGAGAAGTCTTTCCCGGAGAGACCGGCGTATTCTATCTGAAGGACGATAAGGGGGAGGTGACAGGGTTCATTGGGCTGATCCGCGACATCACCGAGCGGGTGCAGGCCGAAGAACAACTTCGTCACACGATGGAGCAATTGGATGCCAGCGAAAAACGGCTGAAAACGATCATCGAAACGGAACCGGAGTGCGTGAAAATTCTCGCGCCCGACGGGGTGCTGCTGGATATGAATCGCGCCGGACTGGATATGATCGAAGCTGAATCGCTGGAACAGGTGCGGGGGCAGTCTGTCCTGCCGATGGTTGCACCGGAATACCGGCGGGCGTTCCGCGCAATGCTCGATAGTGTCATGCACGGCCACGCGGAGATACTGGTATTCGAAATCATCGGGTTGAAAGGGACGCGCCGCTGGCTGGAAACGCATTCAGTGCCGCTCTACGATGCTGAAAACAAAACCACAGGGCTGCTGGGAGTGACCCGCGACATCACCGGGCGGATGCAGACGGAGCAGGCCCTGCGGGAGAGCGAGCAACGCTATCACAGCCTGTTCGAGCATTCCAGCGATGCCGTCTTTGTACACGACCTCGAAGGCAACATCACCGATGTGAACCAGAGAGCACTGGCCCTCTTCGGTTACTCCAAGCAGGAATTCTTGCAGGTCAGGGTCATGGAACTGCATCCCGAGAGCGCCCTCGAAGCATCCAGGTCGGCCTTTGAAACGATCAGCAAGACCGGCACCGCAAACTTTGCGATTGACTTCAAACGGAAAAACGGGGAGGTCTTTCCCGCAGAGGTCTCCTCCACGATACTGGAACTGAGTGGCGAGAAAGTCGTACTGGGGATTGTCCGCGACATCACCGAGCGGGTGCGAACGGAGGAGGCGCTACGCAATGCGCAGAAGCTGGAATCCTTGGGCATTCTGGCCGGCGGCATCGCCCACGACTTCAACAACGTTCTGACAGCCGTTCTGGGCAACATCGGCCTGGCCAAGATGCGGATGAAGGAGGAGGAACCCGCCTACAGAAACTTGATACTGGCCGAAAAAGCCTCGCTGCGCGCCAGGGAATTGACGCAACAGTTGTTGACTTTCTCCGAAGGGGGAGCACCGATCAGGAAAACCGCTTCTATCGCGGAGCTGATCGTCGATTCGTGCGAGTTTGCCACGCGCGGTTCTCCTGTCCGAACTGAGTTCTCCATCGCTGACGACCTGTGGGTTGTGGATATTGACGAAGGTCAGATGAGCCAGGTCATCCACAATCTGGTCATCAACGCCGTGCAGGCCATGCCGGGGGGAGGGACGATCCAGATTGGGGCCGAGAACGTCGTGCTGGAGGAAGAAGCGCTCGTTCCCCCGCTTTCCCCCGGGAGGTACGTCCATATTTCTGTCGCGGACGAGGGAATTGGCATTCCAGAGGAGTATCTCTCCAAGATATTCGATCCCTACTTCACGACGAAGCAGCAAGGGAGTGGTTTGGGTCTGGCTACCAGCTACGCCATTGTCCAGAAACACGAGGGCCTGATCACCGTAGAATCCAAGTTGGGCGTGGGGACGACCTTCCATATTACCCTGCCCGCTTCTCAAAAGGAAGCGCAGGGCAAACTGTCTGTAGGAGAGGCCATTCCGAGTGGCCAAGGCCGGGTTTTGGTGATGGATGACGAAGAGATTGTGCGGGCTGTGGCAGGCGACATGCTGAAGCATCTGGGCTATGTGGCCGAGTCGGCACGCGATGGTGATGAAGCCCTTGCCATGTACCGGCGCGCCCAGGATGCGGGCCGGCCGTATGACGCGGTGATCATGGATTTGACCATCCCCGGCGGCATGGGTGGCAAGGAAGCCATTCGCAGATTGTTGGGGATCGATCCCGGGGCCAAGGTGATCGTCTCCAGTGGCTATTCCAACGATCCGGTCATGGCCAACTTCACCGAATATGGGTTTCGCGGTGTGGTGAGCAAACCCTACCGGCTCAAAGAGCTTGGCGCGACGTTGCGTGACGTGATTGGCAATTAGCAAGTGTCGGGTGTCAAGTGTCGGGTGTCAAGTGTCAGGTGTCAGGTGTCAGGTGTCATGTAAAACGTGATGCGTGATGCGTAAGACGCAATACGTTTCACGTCCCACGATTTTCATTCTTGGTGGTGTGTATACGCTCATAGGCACTGTTTTGAAAACAGACGACTCTTCGCCCCCCTCACCCCCCAATCCTGGGGGGAACCGTCCGACTCCCCCAAAAAGTTGGGGGGCTGGGGGGGCTTCCGACTCTAACCACGCGACGCTTAGAAGTTCAACTTCTCCGAGAAGTTGAACTTCTCGGCCCAACGCGCAACCCGTCGCTCGACGCTCCACGACTTTCATCCTTCGTGGCGTGCGCGTCGCTCATGGGCACTGGGGCCGATCTACTCCCCCCAAAGTTGGGGGGCCGGGGGGGCTTTTCAGGCGACAGTCTCTTCATACACCGCTGCATATTTCCGCGCAGAAGTATCCCACGAAAAGTCTGCGCCCATGCCGCGTCGCTGTAACGCCCGCCAGATCTTGCGGTCGCCGAAAGCCTGCTGCGCGTGCCGGATGGCATCGAGGAGAGCTCCGGCCTCGTAGGGCCGGAAGACGAAGCCGGTGCCTTTGCCCGTTGACGCTTCGAACGCCTGCACCGTGTCGGCCAGCCCCCCCGTCGCCCGCACGACCGGCACGGAGCCATAGCGCAGGGCGATCATTTGCCCCAGTCCGCACGGTTCATACCGCGAGGGCATCAAGAAAGCATCGCTGCCGGCGTAGATGTGTTGCGCCAGAATGGCGTCGTATCCAAGATTGACGGAGACCCGCCGGGGAAAGCGATGCGCCAGCGCGGTGAGCCGGGCCGCGTAACCGGCGTCGCCGGCGCCAAGCAGCACAAACTGTACCTCCGTGTCGCTGAGCAGCTTCGGCAAGGCCTCGATCAGGAGATCGAACCCCTTTTGACCGGCCAGGCGAGAGACCATGCCCAACAAGAAATGATCCCCTTCAACCAGCGCAAGCCGTTTTTGCAGTGCGTACTTGTTGGCTGCGCGATCCTCCAGATGATCCACATCGAACCGCCGGGCCAGGGCAGTGTCGGTGGCCGGATTGAAGAGCGTCACGTCCAGGCCGTTGAGAATGCCGTGCAAATGGCTCCGGCGGCTGCGCAGCAAATCGTGCAGGCCCTCGCCGCGCTGCGGGGTGAGGATTTCGCGCGCGTATGTCGGGCTGACCGTGGTGATGGCACCGGCGTGGCCAATGCCCAGGGCCATGAAGTTCACCAGGTCGCCGCGGGCCGCGGGCGGCTCGCCGGTCACATCCCACACGGAGGCCGGGAAGACGCCCTGGTAAGCCAGGTTGTGGATGGTGTAGACCGTGGCCGCGCGCGCAAAGAATCCTCCGGCAAAGTTGTCGTCAGCAAGCCAAACGGGGACAGCGCCGGTGTGCCAGTCATTGCAGTGAATCACGTCGGGCTGCCAGCCGAGGGTTTGCACGGCTTGCAAGGCCGCTTTGCAGAAGAAGAGGAAACGTTGCGCGTCATCGTCGTATCCGTAGATGTTCTCCCGGTCAAAGTAGACCGGCTGGGCGATCAGGTAGAGGGGCGTACTGTTGCCG
>JAADHH010000064.1 GCA_013151955.1 Chloroflexota bacterium | reverse complement strand
GAAGCGCCATAATACCAGTAGCAGCTCTCCTTGAACCAGAAGGCAACGCTGTAGCCAGTGTTGGAGATTTGCGCCCCTTTCACTTCAACGGCGCGGTTGTTATCTCCCGATACGTGTTTGATGAATTTGACCGCTCTGCCCACTTTGCCGTTTTTCCCGGCATCGGGGCATTCGGGATCGTAGTATCCCACTTGAAAACGGCAGCGAGCGTCGCGACCGAAACCGGAACTATCGGCAAAACTGGTGGCGCCGGCTGCTTCGTCGAAGTGCAGGATGGTGGAAGGACGCGGCACGGCACTGGCCAGACCCAAGGTACGGGTGTCGCCGCCCGGGCGGGCGGGCGCTGTCGCGCTCGCCGCGCAGCCCGCCATCCATGCCCACCGCCTGCTGATAGACGGTTCGGCTGCCGGACTTGCCGTAGGCGACCAACCAGCCGCCGTTGACCGGGTCGTTGCTCAAGGCTGTGGCCCAGGCACCGGAGCCGAGGTTGGCCAGGCGGAATTCATCCGATGTGCTGCTCCCGGCCAGGATTCTGCCCTTAAGTTTCTCGCCGCTGGTGTAGATGACCAGCGACTGGCCGCTGAGGGCGTCGTAGGCGATGTGCGGGGAGACCTCGACAGCGCCAGTGGCCGACACGGCACGGGCGTCCGTAGCCGAGGAGCCGGAGACGTCGGCGGTGTAAATATCGCTGCCGCGCTCCCAAACCACCCGGTAGTGGTCACCGTTCCAGGTCACAGAGGGATCATGAATATCGGGAGCAGAGTCCAGGAACAGGGTGTCGCCGCTCCTACTCTCGTCGGCAAGCACGTGCTGCACCTCGACCTTGCGGGCGCCGGACGGCCCGCTCACCCAGGCTACCAGGAAGCCGGCCCCGTCGCTGGCCACGGTGGCGTCGTCGCCGCCACCTTTGCCGTAGCCAGAGCCCAGGGAGGCGACGTCAGGCGCCACCGACCGCCAGCGCACCCAATAATCACCGCTGGTGTCTTTGTAGGACAGCACGACCAGACAGTTGCCGTCATCGTTGCAGGCCATGCCCGGCTCTGTGGTGGCCTGATCATAGCCGCCAGAAAAGACCTCAACACCCGGCCCCCCTACTCCCTCGACGGTGACGGTGTACACCCGCACATCCTTGTTCTCCAGGCTGACGGCGGCGTAGGGCGTGCTCCAACCGTCGTTGGGGTCCACGGCCACGGCCTTCAAGCTGTAAGGGGGTTGGCCGGTGGTCTTGTCGTTGCTTTGCCAGGGGTCCCAGGCATAGACCGAGGGCGTGTGCAATTGCGAGTCCACGTCGGTGGTCAGCGTTACTTCCTGGTTGCCGGCGCCGGCGGGCACAGTCAGGTTAGCATAGAGCGACTGCGATTTGTCCTTGGCGATGTCGAAGGTCATGCCCGAGGGCTCGGCCGTGATCGGGTCCGAGTCCAGCGAGGTCTGGCCGCGCACCCACAGCGGGCTACCGCTGTGGACGTGGTTCTCGACGGTGGTGGTGTAGACGAAGGTCTGCGTGGGTCGCACCACGCCGTCTTCGTCCCCCACCTCGGTGTAGACGCCGATGGGGTTGGTATTCCAGACGTAGGGATTATAGCGGTTGTCGTGGTAGCACTGCCGGCGTTGGTCTGGGTCACTCTCCTTGGAGCACTCGGTGTGCAGGGTGCGCTCGAAGAGATCGTTCATACCGTCGCCGTCAGAGTCGGCATTCAGAGGGTCGCTGGTGATGCGCGTAACTTTGTCGTCGGCGTAGTGGAAGTCCCAGCCGTCCAATTCGGCGGCGTCACTGATGCCGTCGCCATCGCTATCGGCATTGTTGGGATCGGTGCCCAGCAACGCTTCCTTGTAATCGCTGAGGCCATCGCCGTCCGTATCGGGGTTGCGAGGATTGAAGAACGATCCGCCGGCACGGGCCGATTTGGCAGCCATCCGCAGTTCCCAGGCGTCGGAGAGGTTATCGTTATCGCTGTCCCACTCGTGATCATTCGGATCAGAACCGCCCCATCTCCGGCTGAGCAAGCCATCGCCATCGGCATCCATGAACTGGACATCAGAGGCCCACTGGCTGGTCCGCACGAAGCCATCCAGGGTCGCTGGAAAGACGTCCATGACGATTTTACTGCCCATGTTGGCCGGGCCTGCTTGGCCTTCGATGCCCTTGTTCACACAGAAAATGATCGGCGTCCAGAACCAAAATGGTGGCGAGGGGAAGGACCAGCATTCCAGGCCGGGGATGGCGTAGCCGCTGCTGAGCACCAGAGGCACAGAGCGATTGATGCCTGCCTTCGAAACCGTGCTAACCGTAGAGATCGTGTCGGAGATCCAGCCCGTGTACATCTGGTGGTCCCAGAACTTATGATCCTTACTGATATGCCACGAATGCACACGATTCGTATCCCAGAGCCGGGTGTTCATGGTTTTCTCTCCCGACGCCAGCTTGTACTCGAAGCTGGTAGAACGCAGTTGCTTCTTGCTATACTTCCATAAATAGAGCCGGGAGCGGATATCCTGGGGATCGCGGTGGGTGATGGTGTTGGTGACGGTGGTCTTGAACTCGAGCTGGGCGCCGGCCACCAGTCCTGCTTCGGGATGCACCAGACTGCTGTCCAGGGCGCCTATTTTGACCAGATCGGGGGCCTCCTTACCCCCGGTCTCGATGGCAAGCTCATAGGAAAAGAGCATCTTGGTCACGGCCTTATTGAACGTGCCACTGATAGACCACGTGAGGCCCAGCAGCATGAGAATCGTATCCACTACGAAGATAATTCCCGTAATAATGGCCCCGATGATGGTCAGCGAAACCAGGAACGTCAGGATCGTTACAATGGTAGAGGCGATAGTTTGCGCCAGGAGCATATCGAAGGCGACGCTACCCGGTGCGAGGCCGTGGTGGATGGCGTTGTAGATGAAAACGCCCCAGGTGACGCCCACAGCCAGAACGATGCCGATGATAAAAAGGACCTTGGCTGCTTTGGAAAGCGCTTTTACCTTGAACAGCACCTTGCGGCTGGCTTTGAATAGACTCATCCCACTATTCCTGGCGGCTTGGATCTTGGAAACAGCGCCGATGACAGGCAGGAGGACCTTAGTAGTAAACATAATCATGCCCACAAGGAATGCCATCCCCTCGCCCACGAGTTTGGCATTAGCTTTCTCTGTGGCTCCCTCCGCTTTGGTGATATAGAGGGCGTTGACGAGAATGGCACTGATCAAAACGGCCGTTGACAGAAAGGTGAGGCCAAACTCCATCGCGGCCACGCCGTCACCAATCCATTTCTGTGCGGCCAGTTTGATGCGACCGCCGGCCCGCGACCACGAGAAGTAGGCAGAAGGCACGGTGATCGCCCGCCACAGATTCTGCAGGATCTCTGTCTGGACGAGCACCTTGATGATGAAATTGACCCCATGTCGGGTGGCGCCGGCGATTTGCGACCAGAGGGGACCATCGGGCGACCATGACATCACCGATTCCACGCTGTCCCCCACCTGCACGACGGCATTGGCCCCGACATAGAGAGACACGTAATAGATCCGGGCGGCGATCACGGCGCCACCGCGCACCTCGTCGGGATTGTCTTCATCGTTGTAGTCGTCGCCGAACGCGTCCTCGTAGCGCCGTTGCAGCTCTTGCCAGTATTCTTCGATGGGATACCAGGTCCACTCGCCATCTTTGTATTGATAGGGTGCCCACTTCATGCCGGCCATGGTCTGCACTTCCACATCGTCCGGCTTGAGGTTCAGGTTGAGTTGGCGGCCATCGTCCGACCAGGTGACGAGGGTGGCATCGGTGCGCAGATGCTCATCCAGGTTGAGGCTGCGGAACCGTTCTTCACGAGCAAAGAGCAGCGTAGGGCTGATGGGGGCACCTTCTGTCCAGTGGGCGGTGAAGTGGTCATCCAGGATCTGTTTGGTGTCGGTCATGGTGACGTGCATCAAGGCCTGATCGAGGGTGGAGAAGGTGTCGGTGACCACGCTGAGCACGTTGCCCACGGTCTCGGTGATGTGCCAGGTCTCGGTGACGCTGACGCCGGCGTCGACGTTGGTCTCGTGGTTGAAGCGGCGGTAGATCTCGTCGAGGGTGACGTCGCGCTGGCCATCGCCGTCGATACATTCGTCGTCGCTGACATCTTCGGTGCCTTTGGTATCGATGTTCTCGCAGTCGCTGCCGGCCACGAAGGTGCGATCCAGTCCGTATGTCAAGAACATCAGAGCGTCGTCGCTGTTCAGATCGCCGTCTACGTCCGGGTCTTCGTAGATGATGGCCACGTCCGTGCCGTGCTCCTCGCGTACGTCCAGCCCGGTCAGGGTCCAGTCATCATTGTAGACATGGATCAACTGCACTTGATTCATGGCCCCGTAGCTGGTACAGCGCCCGCCCTTATACTCCTCGCACACATCCACCAAGGCCTGCGCCGCCCACACCAGCCGCACCTGCTGGGCCTTGCCCCACGAGGCCCCTGGCAGGTAGAGCATCTTACCGGAGAAAGCCACGTGAGCGTCGCCGGTATTGTCAGTGATCAATGACAGCGGCACGTAGACCGCCTTGTCTTCCCCGTCGTCGGTCAGGTCCTGGACGAGGATGCCGTAGGGTTTCAGGTCGGGGTAGCAGGTATAGGTCTCGCCCGCGTCGTTCTCGCACTCCTTTGACGGCGGCAGGTTGGTGGGCGAGCCGGTGATCTTGATCTCCAGCATGGGCACGAGCTTGACGTCGCCGTTGTCGTTGGGCGAGCGGGCAGTGTTGTGATCCACGTCATAGAAACTCTTGCCATCGGCATCCTGCATCTGGCCCTGGTTGTCCCCCTGGGGCCAGTCCAGTACGTTGAACGCGTACCATAGGTGATCGAGGTTGGTGGGGCGCAGTTGGAACTCGACGGTGGTGGTCAGACCCTCGGTGAGGTTGTCCACGAGGAATTGGAAAGGCGCATCCGCGGTGTAGGTGATGTCGCCGGCGAAGTAGGGGGAAAGGTCGAGGTTATCGGGCACGCCGTCGCCATCGTTGTCACGGTCGAAGAGGTCGGGCGTGCCGTCGCCATCGGTGTCGTCCGGCAAGCCGTCATTATTCGCATCCAGGGACCACTCGTTGGCATCGCTCAGGCCGTCCTTGTTGCTATCCATCTCCAGGGGGTTGGTGTACCACATTTGGCCGCTGCCCGCGGGGTACTCAAATCCGGCCACTTCTTTGTCGTCCTCGAGGTTGTCGCCGTCCGAGTCGTTCAGGTTGGGATTCAAGCCCAGCACGCACTCCTCGCCGTCGGTCAGGCCGTCGCTGTCGGCGTCACCGGTCGCGTTGGCGTCGCATTCTTCTCCAGTGGAGTTGGAGTTGTCGTTGTTGCTAGAAGCGAGAAGGGTGTTGTGTGTTGCATCTGGCATGTTGTGTATTGCATCGCTCTCCGAGATGCCAACTTGTTGGTTCATGGCCAGCGGATTGGTGTGGGGGTCCCAGTCGGGCTGGGCCACCAACGTCTGCAGGTCGGACTGCATCCGGCTGCGCTGCTGACTTGCTTCCTGGGTCGCGGCCCGGTCTGACTGTTTGTTCATGAACGCGATTACACGCATGTTTTGCAACAGCGGGGAGAGGACCATGGAGAGGATCAAGGCAATGGCCAGTGCTGCATACACCTGCCGGGAGCGCCGGCGGATGACCAAGAGGACGCTAAGGGCCAAAATGAAGAGGAAGAGGGCGAAGCGTGAGGCGTAGGGCGTAAAACGGGAGGCCTGAGACGTGAGCAGGGAGAGGCTGTTGGCGACTACACCCCGACCGGCAGCACCCATACCCCCAACGCCAGCCGCCGCTACCGGTGTACCGCCGAAGTCGGAGAAATCTATTGTCACCTCGGCAGTGATGGACGCGTCGTCCGGGCCTGGTGGTAAGTCAAGGTACAGTTTTTCGCGCAGGGGCAGACCCTCCTGGCTGATCCACAGCTCGCCCTTGCCGGTCATGTGCAGGTATTGTTTGGGCAAAGCCAGGTTGATGCCGGGGGGCAATTCGCCTTGTTCGGTCATACGCTTCTGCAGTTGATCGCGCACGTAGGCGGCGTAGGAACGACCGTCAATGTCAAAGGTGAAACGTGACGCGCGACGCGTGACGCGTGAATCTGTGTTCTCACGTTTCACGTCTTCACGTTTCACGTTTTTGGCTGCGGCCAGGAAGGCCATGAAATCGCCCTGGGGTGCAAAGCCCCCCATGAAATTATCGATCTCCTGCCAATCCTCACCACCTCGGCGGCCGTAGGCCTGATCCCCCTCCACCTTGATCTCGACCCCGCTGCCGGCATCCAGCACGCTGCCCCCCTGCGACCACAAGGTCAGATGGAGCTGTTGCTGGGGCAGGTTGGTCTCGCCTTCCAGGTGGACGCGCTCTTGCTTCGCCCCACGCCCCACGTTGGAGATGGTGTTTTTGGGCGTGACGGTCTGGCGGATGTCGGCGGTGAAGCGGTACGCGCCGGCTTCCTGTGCCCGCTTCCAGGCGCGCTGTATTGCTTCTTGCGGAGAAAGCGATGCCGGCGTGACGAACATCTCCACGCGGGTCTGCACCTGCTGCCAGGCACGCTGCACCCCACTTTGGGTGGATGACCATGCAGGCACAGTTTGGAGACCAATGGGCACAGCGAACAGACCGATCAGCACCAGGGCACAGAGGAAGGTGATCAAGACATAGCGAGATCGCTGCATAATAATCTTTCTCCGTTTTACAATCAGTGCGCCGGCCTCACGGAATCCGGAGCAGGGCACTCAGCATATTTTACCAGATTCTGAATCATTCGCACCAACTCGCATGCCGTTGCCGTCGTCTGGCGATGACTGAACAGTAGGGTGGCGCTCTTGTCAGACGCATCCAGGCCCACCAAGGGCAGGCCAGGACGGTCACGTAGCAGGGCCAATGTCTCTTCAGCGGACAGCGCAACCAGATCGATGATGATCACATCCGGTTCGATACCATTCCAGAACCCTTCCCCTTCAGGAGGCGTGGCCTGAATCCTCTGCACGATCAAGTGGGGCTGCTGCCGCAGACTGGCTTCCAACCCGGCAATAATCAGTGAATTGCCGACCAGGACGACAGTACGCTGCGTAATCATACCCCCATTCTAGCACGGACGCCCCCCGTTGTCACTGGCCCAAAGGACAGTCGCAGGGGCAATAGAAGTGCAGTCTTGGAGATAGGGGGCATGGTGATCGCTGACCGTGGACGATGAGCGGGGAGTGTGGTGCGTGGTGCGTGTCTTGGGTGTCAGGTGTCAGGTGTCCCGCTCGACGCTCCACGCTATCTAGGAGGACACACCGAGCCCAGAGCGAGCCGCCCAGGCGATCACCTCGGCCCGGTTACGCAGGTGGAGTTGCTGCAAAATCTGACCTATATGATACTTGACGGTGCGCTTGCTGAGGCACAACGCCTCTCCTACCTCCTTGTAGGTCATACCCTGGGCTACCAGAGTCAACACCTCAACTTGGCGGGGAGTTAGCAGTTCCCAGTTCGCTGTATCGGCCTGGGACTGCTTGGTACCGGTGTGCTCCTGGCCGGCGAATTCCCGTAGGATGCTGGCGGTGAGGCCCGGCGCCAAAGGCGGCTCTCCCTTTTCCAGCCTGACCAGCAGATCGAGGAAAGCAGCGGAGCACATCCCTTTCAGCAGATAACCGGTGGCACCACTCTTGATGGCCTGGAACAGTTTCTCGTCCTCCTCGTGCATGGTCAGCATCACAATTTGAATCTCGGGCATTTCGGCCTTGATCAGGCGGGTCGCGGCCAGGCCATCGCATTTGGGCATCTCGATGTCCATGAATATGACGTCGGGCCGCAGTCGCCGCGCCTGTGCCAATGCTTCCAGGCCGTCCTGGGCCGTGCCTACCACCTCCCAATCGTGCGCCAACAGCAGATTACGCATCCCCTCCAGGAACAGGCCATGATCATCGGCCAACAGCACTCGCATCCTATGCCTCCTCACTTTTGCCGGACAATCGATCTACCGTTGCCGGCGGAATTTGCACCGCCACCCGCGTCCCCTGGCCGGGGATCGACTCGATTTGCAGGCAGCCCCCCACCGCCTCCACACGCTCGGCCATGATCTCCAGGCCAAAGTGACCGTCGTCGCGGCCGGCGAGGGCAACCGGGTCGAAGCCACAGCCGTCGTCCTCGACCGTGATCTCGGCATGATCACCCCTTGCGACGACGATAAGCTGCACCCTGTGGGCGCTGGCGTGCTTGCGAACGTTGGTCAACGCCTCCTGCACGATGCGCAGGAGCTGGACCTCCACGGCCGGCGAGAAGATCAGTGCCTCAACGTTTCCGGTAAGGGTTAGCTCGACCTCGATCCCGCTGCTGCGGGAAAACCGTTGCAAAAGCATTTCCAGTGCGGCCAGCAGTCCCGCGCCGGCAGCCACATTGGCCCGGGTTACGGCGATATACTCGCGCACATCGGACTGCGCGGCCCGCGCAGTATCGACCAGCCGCCCCAGGTGTTCGTGGGCCTGGTCGGGCCTGTCACGCTCCAGCAGAGCCTGGACGGCCTGGGCCTGAATGTTGACGAAGCCCAGTACCTGGCCCAGGCTATCGTGGAGCTCGCGCGCCAGCCGTTGCCGTTCCTCCAAAATGGCCAGGGCCTGCTGCTGTTGGGCCGCGTTCGCCTCGGCCACCCGGCGCTCTGTGATGTCGTCCAGGATGATGGTGCGGCCGAGAGGGCGCTGCCGCGAGTCGGTCAGGGGGAAGATGCGAAAGCTGATGGTTCGCTCGGTACCCGGGTCGGCCACAGACGCCCCAATGCTGAGCTCGAAACAGGTGACGGTTGGATCGGCTACCAACTCTGCCAGCTCGGGCCAGGTAGCAAATGCGTCGGCTGCGGCCTGTCCGATAAACCGGCCGGCGATTTCCTGGCCCAGGGTATGGCGGGCGGCGGCATTGAGGTCTACCACTCGATCCTGGCCGTCCAGCACGATCACACCGTGCTCCATGCCCTCGACAACGTGCGCACGGGCGATAGGCATGATGTCGAACAGCCGGAAGCGAAACAGCCCCCAGGCCACGATGAGACCGGAGAAGCTGAGCACAGCGGGCGCGATGTCGTGCCGGGGGATGGGACTGAGGCCCAGGTTGTACAACAGGTTCCAGAGCAGCGGCAGCACCGCGCCCAGCAGCAGAGTCAAGCGTTGGCGCTGGTAGAGAGGGGGCGCGTGCCGCAAGGCGTTGGTGAGCAGGAGGAGGGTGATGGCCAGCAGGAGGTAGGTGTAGGCCGCGTGTACCCAGAACCAGGGGCCGAAGGTCTTGGCGATGACGGGAAAGGAGCCGGCTGTGTCCAGGTGGATGTTGCGCCGTACCAGGCCATGAAGCCCATCGGTCCAGGCCAGCATCACCGTGATGAGGGGCTCGATGGTCAGAAGGGTCAGATTGCGCCGGGTCAGCCACTCGCCCCGCCCGCAGATCTGCAAAGCCAAGGCCAGCCAGGCCACGGGGATGGCTACGTAGAACAGGTACTGCACGTTGGCCCAGAAGAGCTTGGTGGGCAGGTCTGTGCCGGCCATCTCCAGGCCGTTGGCCAGTGCCCACACTGCGGCCAGAAACATCAGGATGGCAAAAGGGAGAGCGCCGGTCACGGCGCGGTGTCGCCAAGCGTAGATGGCCAGCGGCACAGTGATAGCTGCCGACACCAACAGAAGCCAGAGATAGGGCAAATACTGAAAATGCACTGGCATCACTCCATATATTCAACCCCATGCGGGTCGCGATGGCGAAAGTTGCGACACGGTTTTTGGCCCCATACTCCTTGCTTCCGTCGCGCGGATTGAACGACTGATTGTGCAGTATACGCAGTATACCATGTCGTGGACAGAAAGTCAACGGTGGAAGAAGGTTGCCAACTTTTTGGAAGGCAAATTACGAAAGGCTCTCTAGCCTATCAAAACGGCGATCAAAGTGGTAACAAAGATCAGTACGCTGATGTAGCCATTCACGTTGAAGAAGGCCATGTCTACGCGGGAAAGGTCTGTGGGACTGACCAGCGAGTGTTCGTAGACCAAAAGGGCCAAGGCACCCGCCAACCCCACCCAGTAAACAGGGTTCAGGTGCATGACGATTCCCACGGCTGCGAGACTGAGCAGGGTAATTCCATGGCAAATGCGGGCCAGATCCAGCGCCACTTTGACGCCAAAACAGGCCGGCACAGAGTACAACCCTTCCGCCTGATCGAAGGCGACGTCCTGGCAGGCGTAGATCAGGTCGAAGCCGGCGATCCAGAACGTGACCGCCATCCAGAGCAACCAGGCGGGGAGTTCCAGCCAGGCGGTGACCGCAACCCATCCTCCGACCACGGCCATTCCGTCTGTGAACCCAAGAATCCAGTGGCTCAACCAAGTGTAGCGCTTCGCGTACGGATAGCCAACGAGGAAGGCCACGGCCGCCGGAGAGAGGGCCAGCGCCAAAGGGTTCAGGGCGGCGGCAGCCAGCTCGAAAATCAGGAGGGAGACGGCCCCGATAGCGACCACGGTGAGTGGCGTGATGCGGTGTTGGGGTAGTGCCCTGTCTGCCGTGCGCGGGTTGCGCGCGTCTATGAAGCGGTCAATCAAGCGGTTGGCTGCCATGGCCAGCGTACGCGCGCTGGCCATGGCCACCGTCACCCAGATAAAAATCCACCAGGAAGGCCATCTTCCGGCCGCCAGAACCATCCCCAGATAGGCAAAGGGCAGGACGAAGATCGTGTGTTCAAACTTGATCATCTCCAGGAATTCACGTAGTTGTCGTCTCATGCCAAGCCCTCACACCTTGCGATACGGCGCTACGATTCCGCGTAGCATGTCTACGTCCTCACCACGAAGCTCGCCCAGGGCCACCAGAAGGGCCAGGTAAACGAGCAACAGGAGGACATAATAGGGAAACAGCAACCACCCCCCAGGCAAGTAAAGCCGCGTCACCAAGAACATGCCTCCAGAGGCTACGATCGCACGTCCCAGCGAAGCCAGATCGGGTCGCGGAGCAAAACGCCGGAAGAGGTAGAACAATACCACGGACAATGCACAAAATACGATGGCCGCCGAAACACTGGCCGCCGCCAGCACCCCCCGGCGGGGGATCAACCAGACGAGCGCGCCCAATTCCACCGGGGCCAGCACCAGGGGGATGGCCAAGGCCAACCCCGGCCGGTTATCGGCCAGCAAGGCGGTGACCAGGGTGACGTACATGCTATAGAGGGAGGCCCCCACGATCAGCACCGCCAGGATCGGGGCCGAGGGAGCGAACTTTGCCGAATAAACCAGGCGAATCAGGGGGCCGGCCGTGCCGATGACCAGGGCCATACCCGGCACCAGGAGCAACCCCAGGTAGCGGATGGTCTGGCGCAGATAGGTGCGTGCCAAATCCCACGACTGGTCGGCGATGGCGCTGGAAAGCGAGGGGAGCAGGGTAAACGAAAAAGCGAGCAGCACAAAGCGGGGCGCGTTGGCCAGGTTCAGGGCCGCGGCGTAGTAGCCGGCCTGCGCATCGTCGGCGACCAGGGCCTTTACACTCCACAAGTCCATATTCACCAGCAGGTTGCTGAGCAATGTGAAGAGCAATACCGGCACGGCGAAACGAATCACGGTCGCGCCGGCGTCCGACTTCTGACCGGTTGGGGCGGCTATGCTCCGGCTCCGCTCCCAACGCCGCGTGAACCAGAGCATGGCCACGAACCCGCCGGCGGACGATAGCACGTTGCCGACCAGCGCTCCGCCCACGCCAAACCCGGCTGCGACCAGGGCCACGCTGCAAGCCAGCTTCGTCAGCGAGTAGAAAGCGATGGAGAGACCCAGCCCCACGAAATCGCGGTAGCCGTTGACCATGCCGCGATAGAACGCATAAACGCCCATGATCAGCAGGTCCACAAAGGCCAGCCGCAGATAGAACGTCATCCGTGGGTCGCGCAGGACCCGCGCGAGGAGTGGGGAGGCAAAGAATAGGGCGACAAAGACTGTGCCGATCAGCAGCAGTTGCCAGCGCCACGCGGCCCGCTTGATGGCCGGCGCAGTGAGGCGGCCCTCTGTTTCGCCCCGGCCGGCCAACGCTTCGGGCAGGAGCTTTTGCAGGGCGACAGGGATACCATTGTTGACGGTGATTTCCGCCCAGGTCAGCAAGGTCATGGCCACGCCGAAGATGCCGTACTCTGCCGGCGTCAACCAGCGGGCCAGAAAGGCGTGCAGCGCATAGCCGGTGACGATGAAGGCGAGCTGTCCGACCATCACCCATACGACGCCGCGGGCCAACGCATGGCGTTTATGTGTGGTTATGGGTTACCTCCGCATGATGAAGATGAAAGCTACCGGTACCCTTCCTTGATCGTTGCCCGGCGTTTCAGTTCGTTGAGCCGTTCCAGGCCGACCCGTTTTTCGAGCATTTCCGTATCGGAGCGGACGCTGTAGATGTATGTGTCCAGGTACGCCGCCAATTGTGCGGGGTCTGCTTCGGCAGATAGGAAGTCGCCGAAGTGGTCAATGTCCAGCTCATAGACACCCGGCAGGCCGCCGGGGTAGCAGCCAAAGGGCGCAAAGACGACGGCATCCACCAGGTAGTAGGGGATCGTCGTCTTGCCCGGCTCGTGACGAATGTCCTCGTGCTCGATGATCTCGTCGGTGGCGATGATCACGTGCTTCGCCGAGGCGGCGGTCTCCAACGGCGAAACCCCGGGGCCGAAGCAGCGTGCGTTGCCATAGACATCGGCCTGGTGGACGTGGATCAGGGCCACGTCGGGATAGACGGCCGGCACCAGCGCGATGGGCCGGCCGCCGAAGGGGTCTTCGATCACTTTGGCCCCGGAATACTTCAGCGTGTCGGAGCCGAGCAGCGCGCGCGTGGGCAGGAAGGGCACGCCCATGGCCGCGGCCTGGTGGCGCAGGGTGAGGGTGCCGTTGGTCCACTCGGTCACGCTCACCTCGCCACGCTCGACGGCACCGTTCAGCGTGCGGCCCAGGCCCATGAAGCCGACATCGATGTGCTCCAGACAACCGGCAGCGATGAAGAGCGTCGTTTCGATCAGCGTGAACTTGGCGGCGTACCACAGATTGCGCCGGCGCTGGCGGATGATCTCGCGCACCAGCACCAGCGGGCCGCGCGTGAACGACGAGAAGTCGAAGCTGAGGTAGTCGCCGTCGTGGACGAACCGGGTTACAGCCTCCTGGGCGGTCATCGTTTTGTCCACGAAGTCGCGCTGTTTGTGGTCCCGTACCCAGGCACGCATGTCGTCCGGGTCTGTGAACCGGATTTTTCCTTGGCCGGAGAAAAGCACACTCATTTTCGCTTCCTTTCTAATTTTGCGGTTTCTTCTGATCCAGGGCAAGTCGTTCACTCTCGGATACCACACGCTCCAGTTCCTGGACCAGCGGCGATGGGCCGGCGTTCGTAAAGGCTTCGACCAGGGCGCGGTAATACGTCATTGCTCTCCTCGCCGTTCAAATATCCAAAAGCTCATGTCTTTCTCCCGCTGATAGCCGGCCTGCTCCAGGGTGGCGGGCCAGATCGAATGGGCCGGGACGAAGCCGGCCACCTCTTGTTCTGATGTGGCCGCAGCCTGTCCGCGCAGTGCTTGGGCCAGCCGGACAACGACATCGGGGTCGCCATCAATCAGCCCCATCCAGAGACGAGACGATTCCGCCAACGAATGGAGGAGGATGGCAAAAGCAGCAACAATGCCGTCGTCGCGGCGGTAACCGAAGACCTCACCGGCCTGCAGGTGTGCCTCCAGCCGTTCCGGGGGCAGCTCTGCCCACTGCCAGCCTCGGGCGTAGAGGCGGTGGGCGCTTGCGAAAGAAGCGGACCGGTTCAATATTTCCTCAATGCTTGGGGCGTCGGCGCGGCTGAGGGGGTCGGGTGCCGGGGTCGTTTCGCGGCGGGCGGCAGATGCACGGACGTGCTCGAAAGTGGCCACGTGCTGGAATCCGCGTTTGCTCATGATGTGATGGATAGCAATGTTGTTGGAGCTGGTGGCCAGCCGGATAACGTGGGGGCGGGTCTGTGCCAGATAGGGTTGTTGCTGCTCCATGAAGGCCATAGCAATGCCCTGGCCTCGCAGTTCCGGCGCAACGCGCATCCCTTCGAGCCATATCTCGCCCGGACGCAACACCGTGATCTTGCCAATCGCTACCGGCTGCCCGGCCAACTCCCCGACGAGAAAGTGGCCCTCCTGGTCGGCCATCCATTTATCCCAGACATCGGCGATGTAGTCTCCGTGCTCTGCCCAGGTGTGTTCGCAAAATGCCAATACCGGGTCCCGGTCCGAGGGCCGGGCCGGGCGAACAAAGAAATCTTTCATTTCTCACCTGCTGCTCCGAAAACAGACGACAGTCGTCAGTAGCCAGTCGTCAGAACGTGTTGCGTGATGCGTAAGACGCAATACGTTTCACGTCTTCACGTTATTCATCATTTCCGTGTCGCCCCACGCGATCATGTCTCTGTGCCAAGCATATTATACACCGAAGTGACTGAGTTGTCAGATTTGAACTACGACTGGAGAGGCGGCCCAAAGTAGCGACCAAAAAGAGCGCTTCCTCCAAAAACTCATCCTTAAAAGTACTTGACAAATTAGACATAACATGATATAATAAGCCAGATTGTAACTTGACGGCACACCTCATTCTGCAATCCTCTTTTCTCCAGAGGATTCGATGCCCAGAGGGACAGGTCATGGGGATTGGTCGCTGGGATAGTGAAGGAAATCAGTTGTGTCAGCGATGGAAGTTTCTAGGTTGTTGGGCCCCTCTGTGGTAAATGATACCACCACGTTTATCTAATAGGATTTACTTCCGGAGAGCTCGTTTACTTTTTGCTACGAGAAGCCCGGTCATTCATTCCCTATGGGTCACCCAGGAATAAGTTCCTTATATCTTGAATAGACCCACAACACCAAAATCGATATAAGCACAGAAAATATGAACGCAAAGGCGCGCGACTTTTACCATAACGCCTCTGCACCTTTGTTTTGAAACTTTTGCAACCTTCGTTAGCATGGCTGAACGTCTGTCATGGGGGGGATAGCGCAAAACTGTAGGAGTCTGGCTGAACGGTTACTTTTGCGTTACCCCCGTCATTGGGGTAGTGTTTGGGGAGGTGAGAAGAAGATATGGCGAAGCGCAAAAACGGACAAAATGTGCGGACTGCACGCCAACTACTACAGAAGGCGGAACAGCAAGGGTACGTAACTTCTACAGACATCCTGGAAGTTTTTCCCGAAGCCGGGGAAGACCTTTCGAAGTTCAAGGACGTCTTCCTTCTCTTGCAAAAGGAAGGCATCGAATATTGCGGGGACGAGCAGACGGCTGACTTTCTCACATCTGAAGAGGGAAAGGATGACAGCCCGAACGCCTTAGGACTGGCCGCAATCGACAGTGACAATACGATAAGCCTTTACCTGCGGGAGGTAGGTCAGGTGCCGTTGTTGCGCCAGGAAGAAGAGACAGAACTGGCAACCCGCATGGAAAAGGGCTGGAAAGCAGTCGACCGCCTCGCCCAAGGTGTCGTTGATCAAGAAACACACTCAGAATTGGAAAAAGACATCGCCTCCGGCGAAGCGGCACGCGACAAACTGATCAAAGCAAATTCGCGATTGGTCATCAGCATCGCCAAGAAGTACATGGGACAAGGCGTCCCCTTGCTGGACCTCATTCAGGAAGGGAACCTGGGCCTGATGAAGGCCGTGAGCAAGTTCGATCACCGGCGGGGCTACAAATTCTCCACGTATGCGACGTGGTGGATCCGGCAGGCAATCACCAGAGCAATTGCCGACCAGGGCCGGACGATTCGCGTGCCCGTACACATGAGCGACCGGATCCGGCGGCTCTACCGCACGTCGCAGGACCTGGAGCAAACGTTGGGACGAGAGCCGACGCCGCAGGAGCTTGCCGCAGGCATGGATGTGCCCCTCTCCAAGATTCGTTGGATGATGCGCATCGCACGCCGCCCCATCTCTCTGGAAAAACCGGTGGGCGAGGACGAAGATAGCGAACTGGCCAACTTCATCGAAGACCACGACGCGCCCGCCCCTACCGATGTCGTCACCCATCATCTCTTGCAGGGTGAGTTGGAGCAAGTGCTGTCTACGATCAGCCCTCGCGAGGCTCGTATTCTGCGTCTGCGATTCGGTCTGCTCGACGGGCACACACACACGCTGGAAGAATTGGGGCAAAAATTCGGTCTGACCCGCGAGCGTATTCGCCAAATTGAAGGTGATGCCCTCCGCCGGTTGCGCCATCCCAGCCGCAGCCGGCGACTGCGAGACTACTTGCATTCGTAGGGGGCCTGCCGGACACTGCGAGTATTTGACCGCCCCCCTCTCCCCATTCAATGGGTACGAGGGGGGCTTTCTTTTTGTGTTATACCCGTTTGGTGGGGCCGTATATACGATGTGTTGTCATCGAAACAACAGGCTCTGGGAAATGCCTTGCCCCCACTCAATTTCCACCGAAAAGGATACACAAGAGGGGGCTTGCTTTTTTTCCCAAGTAATGGTATTATTGGGGTGTGTCTCTTCAGAAGAGACACACCCATAACCATGTCCGTCGATTCCTAAGGATTGTCCCAAAAATGAAGCAAGGCGGGGAAGCCGTTATTGGCTTCGGTTCGCCACAGGCAACGCATTATCTGCCGTGAAAGGAGGTGAGGCAACGGGGCTAAACTCCTGAGTGTGCAGGACAAAACCGTTGATTGTTTTTGTTAGCAACCGGTACATTAGATTAAAGGTAGGAGGAGAATTTCTCATGAAACGTTTACTCTATCTGGTTGCGGCATTGGTCGTGCTGGGGTTGCTTTTGGCCGCTTGTGGCCCAACCCCCACACCGCAGACCGTGACTAAAGAAGTGACCAAGGTTGTTCAGAAGGAAGTTACCAAAGTGGTACAGGAGCAGGTGGTTGTAACGGCTACACCCGTTCCTGGCGAGAAGCACAATACGCTGTATGGCATTTTGGGCACCGAGCCGCCGACCCTCGATCCCTCGCTGGCCACCGACACCACCTCCGTGTGGGTTGATGAGCAGCTCTTCTTGGGCCTGACCGCCTTCGATGCAAACGGCAAAGTCACCCCGGAATTGGCCAAATCGTGGGACGTTTCCGATGACGGCACCGTTTACACGTTCCACATGCGGGACGACGCGCACTGGTATCACCTGAACCTGGCCACCAACGAGTTTGAAGATGTCGGCCCGGTGACCGCGTTTGACGTGGAATATGGTGTGAAGCGCACGATCAACCCCAAGACCGCCTCGGACTATGCCTACGTACTGGGCATCATCAAGGGCGCGAATGACTTCAACGGCGCGGACCCGGCGGCTGACAACTTTGCCGACATGGAAGCGGCTGTGGGCGTCACGGCCGTAGACACCTACACGGTGCAGTTCACCCTCACCCATCCGGCCGGCTACTTCCCGGCCATCGCCGGCATGTGGATCGCCCGCCCGCTGCCCAAGGACACCATCAATGAATATGGTGACCGCTGGACAGAGCCTGGCCTCATCGTGACCAACGGAGCCTACGGGCTGAAAGAATGGACTCATGGCGCGCACCTGACCATGGTCAAGAACCCCAACTGGTACGGCTGGGCCAATAGCAAGGGCAACATCGAAGTCATCGATATGCCCATCGTGCAGGAAGCGTCCACCACCATGTCCATGTACGAAGCTGGCGAGATTGACTTCCTCGGCGATCCCGGCTGGGGTCCGCCGCTACCCGACATGGACCGCATCAAAGCAGACGCCACGTTGAGCAAAGAGCTGGTCATCAAGCCCCGGCTCTGCACCTACTACTACGGCTTCATCAACAGCAAGCCGCCGTTCGATGACCCGAGTGTGCGCAAGGCTTTCTCGCTGGCTATCGATCGCCAGAGCCTGATCGACAACGTACTCAAGGGCGGACAGCAGCCGGCACACACCTTCGCACCGAAAGGCATCTTCGGCAACCAGGTGGACAACATGGATATCGCTCCAGACCTGCTCGACTACAGCAAGGGTCTGCCCGAAGCACAGAAGCTGCTGGCCGATGCCGGCTATCCTGAAGGCGAGGGCCTCGATGTCGTCCTGATGCACAACACCTCCGAAGGACATGCCCAGATCGCCCAGGCGATCCAGGACATGTGGGCGACTGCTTTCCCGAAGGCCAATATCAGCATCGAGAACCAGGAATGGAAAGTCTACTTGAAGACCCTCTTGCCGGACGCGCCCGATTCGGAAAAACCGAATATTTACCGGCTCGGCTGGTGCGCCGACTATCCCGACGAGAACAACTGGGTCAACGAAGTCTTCAACTCCAAGAGCGACAGCAACTATGCCAAGTACAACAACCCAGAATTCGACAAGATCGTAGAGGAGGCCGAGAAGGAGCAGGACCCGGCCAAGCGATCTGCGCTATACGCCCAGGCAGAAAAGTTGCTCGTGGACACCGACGCGGCGATTGCGCCGATCTACTACTACACACGTATCCAGATGACCAAGCCATATCTACAGCGTGTGACCAATCCCATGGGTGGAGATCCCGTGGACCAGTGGGTGTTGGACGTAGCAGCACAAGCAGCAGGCCGCAAGTAAGTAAGCGGCACAGGTATCCAACACCGCCTGATTGGTTGATGTAAACTTGAGTGGCTCTGCAAGGAGTTGCAAATCCTCCTTGCGGGGCCGCTCAACTCTATGTACTGCATGTTGCGTACTGCGTGCTGCGTAATACGTAACCGGGAAAACCCCCACCAGGAAAGGGAACTTGCCATTACGGGTTACGCAATACGCATTACGCGGCAAACTAAAGGAGCATAACCTGTGATTCAATACGTGATCCGGCGTGTTCTTTGGTCTATCCCCGTCTTACTGTTGCTCACCCTGAGCGTCTTCTTGCTGATGCGGGCCATTCCGGGGGGACCCTTTGACTTCGCCGGTGAAAAGCTATTGCCCCAATCGGTGCGCCAAAACCTTCAACGCAAATATCACCTCGACGAGCCCATCGAGATTCAGTTTGTGCGCTATCTCGTCGGTGACTTTGTCGATACACACGACATCCGCGATTTCGGTAAAGACGGGCTGCTGCGTGGCGATCTGGGACTCTCCCTGCGCCAGCGAGGTCGCAGCGTCAACGACATTCTGGGAGATTCTTTCCCCATTTCGGCCCAACTGGGCATCCTTTCCATGCTCCTGGCTATCATCATCGGGATTCCTGCCGGAATTTTTGCGGCACTCAAGCAAAATACCTGGATCGACTACAGCAGTACGTTTGTTGCCGTGTTGGGTGTATCCATTCCCAACATGGTCATGGGGCCGCTGCTGATCTGGTTATTTGCCCTGAAGTTTCATTGGTTTCCCGTGGCCACGTGGGGAGCAAAGCCCCCCTTCCTGCTCGGGTTCCTACCAACACCTACGGCAAAGTTCTGGCTCCACGCCGTCCTACCGGTCCTGTCGCTGGGCACAGCACTCTCTGCGTCCATTGCCCGCCTGACCCGTGCCAGCCTGCTGCAGGTCATCCGCGAGGACTACATTCGCACCGCCCGCGCCAAAGGACTGCGGGAAAGTGTCGTCGTCGCTCGCCATGCTCTGAAGAATAGCCTGATCCCGGTCGTCACCGTTCTTGGCCCACTCTTTGCTGCCGTCGTAACGGGAACCTTTATCATCGAACAAATTTTTGGCATCCCCGGAATGGGAAAACATTTTGTGACGAGCATTGGCAATCGTGACTACACCCTGATTCAAGGGGCCACACTGGTTTACGCCGTATTACTGGTCATTGCGAACCTGATGGTAGACATTACGTACGCCTGGCTCGACCCACGCATTCGTTATGACTGATTCCAGTCGTCAGTAGACAGTCGTCAGTCGTCAGTCGTCAGTAATCGGAGATCGGAAGAGGAGTTACTATGGCTGCTATGGAGCGCGCAGCTCCCGCTGAATTACCAGAAAGAAAAGAACGGAGCCCTTGGGCTGATGCAACCTATCAGCTCATGCAAAACCGTCTGGCCGTTATCAGCATCGGTTTCATTATCATACTTGTACTGTTGGCCGTCTTCGCCGACTTTGTGACCCCGTTCGACTTTGCCAAGAATCACCTGAAAGACAACTATGCCCTGCCAAGCGCAACATACTGGTTCGGTGCCGACAATCTGGGGCGGGACATCTTCACGCGTACCATTTACGGGACGCGCGTATCGGTCTCAGTCGCCGTCATCGCCGCGACGGTAAGCCTGGGGATTGGCCTGATCTACGGCATTGTCTCCGGCTATTTGGGGGGCCGGGTCGATGAGCTGATGATGCGCTTCGTAGATTTTCTCTACGGCCTGCCCATCATCATTGTCGTCATTCTGATGCAAGTCTTCTTCAAAGCCATGGCCCGTAGCGGAAATGCCGTTGGAATCTGGGGGGGATTGATTGCGCTCAACAAATCTCTGGGAGGTATGCTCTTTATTTTCATTGCCATCGGGGCCTTGAACTGGATCGGCATGGCTCGTATTGCTCGCGGCCAGGTACTCTCCTACAAGGAAAAAGAATTCATCGAAGCGGCGCGTAGCGTCGGAGCCGGCCCTACACGCATCGTATTTCGGCACCTGCTTCCAAACGTCATCGGTCCGTGCATCGTCCAAGAAACATTGCAGATTCCCGGATACATTCTCCTGGAAGCCTTCCTGAGCTTTATCGGCCTTGGCGTAGACGCGCCTACACCGAGTTGGGGAATCATGATCCAGGAGGGCTATCAAGCCTTGCGCTCCTACCCCCACGTACTTGTCGCGCCGGCTGTGGCACTCACCCTTACCGTGCTCGCGTTCAACTTCCTCGGCGACGGGTTGCGCGACGCTTTCGATCCCCGCCTGCGCGGCGTGTGATGTTGCGGAGGACGTGAGGCGTCGAGCGTGGAGCGATTCTGAAACGATGAATGCAGAACGGAGTAAGGAGTCGGGAGTAGGAAGTAGGGGCCGTGAAACGTGCAAACGCAACACGCATTACGCATTACACAGCACAGATCACGTTTCACGAATTACGTGATACGCGACACCCGACACTTGACACGTCATTTTTTTCAAAGCGGGACATTGCTTTTACTGGCCCTGCTCATGGCCACAGTGACAGCCTGCCAACGTAAGCCGCCCCCAACACCTACGCCTACAATCGCCAATCTGCCCGTTCCCACCTTCACGCCACGCGCCGCTTCGCCGGCGACACCACGGCCATCCGGCGGCCTCCCCACAACGGCTACGGCTGGCCCACATCGGGGCGGCCCCCCTCCCCTGGCAGCGACCACGTCTCCCGGACAGAGCGAGATAGTCGTTTGCATGGGCCAGGAACCTGACAATCTTTTCCTGTGGGGGGGGAATGACACGCCGGCCAAACTTGCCCTGCTCCACGCCCTGTACGGCCCGGGGGCAGTGACCGGTGGAACAGCCTCTCTCCGCGATTTTGCGTACCAGCCGGCAATCCTGGCCAAGCTGCCCAGCCTGCGTGATGGCGATGCCCGCCTGACCAACGTGCCCGTCCACCTCGGCGATCCCATCGTGGACCCCGCCACCGGTGCCCTGCAACTCTACCAGGGCGATTCCACCACCCTGCCCCAGCTCACGGTCTCCTTTCGATTGCGCCAAGACCTGTACTGGTCCGACGGCACGCCCGTCTTGGCCGGCGACTCGCTATTCGCCTACCACGTCGCGCGCGCACCGGGATCCGGCTATCCCTTCCGGGACTTGTTAGACCGCACGGTTCGCTATGTCGCCGTGGACGACTACACCATAGAATGGACCGGCTTGCCCGGCTACCTGCCAGGTACGTACTTCCTGAACTTCTTTGCTCCTTTGCCCCAACACGTCTTAAAGAACCTGGCCCCCTCCGACATTGCCGTGAGCGACTTCGCCCGCCGGCCACTCGGCTATGGCCCATTTTCACTGGAGGAATGGTTGCCCGGCCACCACATCACCCTGCGCCGCAACCCCTTTTACTGGAAAGCACAACAGGGCCTGCCGGCGCTTCGCCGCTTGATCTTCCGGTTTCCGATAACCGCAGAACAGGCCCTGCCCAGCCTGCTCAACGGCACGTGCGACATTGTTACCGGCGACGCACTGACCCCTGATCAGATACCGGCCATCCTGGATGCACAGCAGCAAGGCACATTGCAGGCTGCCTTCGCTGCCGACCCCACCTGGGAGCAGATCACCTTCAATCTGCAACCGGCCGATGGGCGACCCCCCTTCGGCGCGCAACCGGCGCTGCGTCAGGCCGTGGCCTACGGCTTCGACCGCGCGTCGCTGGTGGAGCGTATTTGGCACGGCCAGGGCCAGGTAATGAACAGCCTGGTCTCGCCGGATCACCCTGCTTATCCGCGCAGCGGGCTGACCGAATACCCCTACGACCCGCAGAAGGCGCGCGCCCTGCTGGAGAACGCCGGCTGGCGCGACGAAGACGGGGATGGCATCCGCGAAGCGCATGGCGTTCGCATGGTCCTACAGGAATCTGCCGAAGTTACACGGACGATGCGGATCACAGATGGCGTGCCCCTTTCCCTGACCTTGCTGACCACGGCCGGTGACCCCCTACGGTCTCAAGTTTCCCAAGCATTTGCAGCGGATATGAAAACGATTGGCGTGGGCGTCGCGATCACCTTTCTTGACCCGGCGGAACTGTTCGCCGACGGGCCGGACGGGCCCATCTTCAGCCGCCGCTTCGACCTGGCCGAGTTTGCCTGGTCGCCCCCTGCGGGCCGGACGCCGCCCGGCGACATGTTCCTCTGCGAGGCAATTCCCACATCGCTGAACGGTTGGACGGGAAACAATGCGGCCGGTTTCTGCGATCCCTCTTTTGATTCATCCGTGTTGGCCGCGCAACATACCACGGACGATGCCGAGCAGCGAAACCATTGGCAAGAAGCGCAGACGATTCTGTCGAACGGCCTTCCGGCCATCCCGATCTTTCCTTATTTGAAAATCGTGATTGCTCGCCCCGGCATCAAGGGCTTGCAACTCGACCCGAGCGAGCCGAGTGGGTTATACAACATTGACGAAATCCATCCCTGAAGCGCAACCGTCGCCAGAAAAGTCGGTACGTGTGCCTTGGCCGCTTGGCCTGGCTGCCGGTTTCACCCTGCTCGTTCTGCTCGCCGTGGGATGCGGAAGACAGCCCCCAACGGCCACACCCACAGTGGCAGCCACATCCACGCCCTCACCTTCGCCGACCGCATCGCCGACGGCGACAGCGACCCCGACCGGGCCACTCGTCATCGTGGGCAGCGAAAGTTTCTCGCAGATCGAGCCTTTCCGGCCCCGGGCGACCATCGCACGCACCGTCGCCGGCACGCTGTACGACACCTTGTTGTCCGTTGACCCCCACGATGGCAGCCTCCGGCCTGGGGTAGCCAGCACCTGGACGGTGTCGAACGACGACCGCACCATCACGTTCAGCCTCCCGCCGAACCTCCGTTGGAGTGACGGGGAGGCACTTACCGCGGATGACGTCGTCTTCAGCATCGAGCAGGCCCTTGCCGAAAACCACGGAGAAAACATCGGCCCCTATCTCCATCTGGTTTCGGACGTCGCGGCCCGCGATGCGCAGCACATTCAAGTTCGGCTCGAACGAGGTTTCTGCCCGGCACTGTACGACCTGGCCGCGGTGCCCATTGTGCCACAGCACACCAAGGAGGACACGCGCCAAGGGCAAGTTACGGAGGGCGCATACCTCCGCCCCGATCAGGGACAACTCCTGTTCGCCCGCAACCCCCGCCATTCGCCCGCGCCGGCCCTCTTCGAGTCTTGGACATATCGCGCGGTGACGGAAACCACGGCAATCATCGACGCCGTCAACAAGGGTAGCGCCGCCGTGGGCCTCTTGCCGGCCGAAACGGCGCTGTCCGACCTGCCGGCGGCGCGCTGGGTCATCACGCCGTCGAATCGGCTCACCTCCCTGGCCTACCGCCTGGATCACCCCATCCTGCGCGACCGGCGCGTACGGCAAGCGCTGGCCCAGGCGGTTGACCGGGACGCCCTGGTGCGCACCCTTTTTGGCGTGAGCCAACCGTTGCCAAGAACGCACCTGCCGCCGGGCCATTGGGCCGCCCAACAAGCGCCGCCGCCGGCATACGACCCCACCCAGGCCGCCCGGCTGTTGGAGCAGGCCGGATGGGTCGATCATGACGGCGATGGAATCCGTGACCGCGAAGGCCAGCCCCTCCGATTACAACTCATGGCCCCGCTCGGCAGCCAGCGTGCAGAGGACATTCCCCTCTACCTGCGCGAGCAGTTGCGTGCCATCGGTGTGGACCTGCAACCGCAGTTCACCGAGCCGCTGATCTTTCGGGACAACTTGTACCACGACCAATACGACATCGCGCTCGTCACCTGGGAAGTCGGGGTGGACCCCGATCAATATGATTTATGGCACAGTGGGGGAGAAAATGGAGAACCGGTCTATAATTTCACGGGCTACCATAACGCGGCCGTAGACGGCTGGCTGGAGGAAGCTCGGGTAACACCGGCCTGCGACCCCTTGCAACGCCGGGCCCTGTACGGGAACATCTGGGACGCGCTACGCCGCGACCAGCCGTACACGGTCCTCTTTGCCTGGCCACAAATCTTGCTGGCCCGGCAGGGTCTGGCCGGCCCGGCACCCAGCCCGTTTGTCGGTCCGCTCTGGAACCTCGAAACGTGGCGATGGTCGGATGGTACACCCTGAAGCCTGACCCCAGGGTCCGCGCCGGATGGGGATTCCGGCGCTACGGTCATGCGCAACCCTGTAGCAACCGCCGCCAGTGACGGGCTGACTTTGACGGGCACCCGCGGCCACCGGCCTGTTTGACAATCTGCGCAAGATGTTGTACACTGCTTCCGTTGGTCGCTATTTTCACAACGGTCACCCTTGGCGGCACGCGCGTCACCAAGGGTGAAAATGGCGGGACGTGAAGACGTGAAACGTATTGCGTATTGCGTATTGCGTCTTACGCATCACGCATCACGTTTTACGTTTTACCTGACACGTTATTTTCAAAGCAGCAGGAGAGACATTGGATATGGCCAAGAAACCGCATAGCAATCGTGAACGTACTTCCAAGAAGGGCAAGCGGCAGCAACAATTGCAACAAGAATCCCGTGAGCCACAACCCACAAAATGGACCGAGGACCGCACGACGCAGGCTGTGATTGCCGGACTGCTGATCCTGGCAGCGTTTCTGGCCTTCCGGTTCATCAGCGTAGTAAGGAGCGCACCTATGACACCAGCAACGAACAATGCTACCGGGGGGCAGACAACACCGACCGCCGCACCCCAAGCGGGCACATCCGCAACCAAGACCCCGCGTCCGCAGGCGAAGACGTACGACGCCCCCCCTCCCATGAGCATTGATGCCGCCAAACATTACACAGCGACCATCGAAACGGCCAAAGGAAACATCGTCCTGGAGCTTTTCCCCAAGGTCGCCCCACAAACTGTGAACAGTTTTGTTTTCCTGGCGAGAGAAGGATTCTACGATGGGCTAACCTTCCATCGCGTGGTCCCCGGCTTTGTCGTCCAGGGAGGGGACCCGAAAGGAGACGGAACAGGTGGACCCGGCTACACCTTGCCCGCCGAGTTTAGCGACGTAAAGCACATTACGGGCACCCTGGCCATGGCCCGAACGAGCGACCCCAACAGTGCCGGCAGCCAATTCTACATTACGCTGGCTCCCACACCACATCTGGACGGGCAATACACTGTCTTTGGCCAGGTGCGCGAAGGGATGGATGTCGTGCAAGCCATTCGCGTTGGAGACGTGATGGACAAGGTCACCATCGAGGAAGGCCCGTAACGACGGGGAGGGTCAACAAATACTTGCAGGGTACGAATCGTGCACAGGAAGCGGGGGTATTAGTCGCTCCCCACCCCCGCTTCTTCCGGTGACCAGGGTTCCACGAAGACTCGCATAGTTCCACCGCACACACCCAGTGCCTGCATGGAAATCTCCTCGGTCAGGTCCACCTGTACGATTTGAGGCTGGCCGGTGTGAAGCGTCTCCAGCCCCGCGCGGATAACCTCCGCTTCGCCGCAGCCGCCCCCCACCGTACCCACGTGCTGGCCCAGGGGATGAATGATCATCTTTGTGCCCACCCCCCGGGGCACAGAGCCTTTTACATCGACAACCGTAGCAACAGCAACGCCTTCTCCTCTGGAAAGCAAGCGTGCCAATCGATCGTATATCTCGCTCATGGCTTGCTTCCTACACCGGTGGCTTGATCGTCACCGGCTGGTTGAAGCGTGACAATTTGATGAGGCCTTCCACCTGGATCTCCACGCTCGAAGCGGGTTGACCATTCCCCGCCGGCCCGGCCATTTTCGCGTGCAACAACAGTTTCTCTTGGCGCATCCACAGATGTTCCTGGTCCGCCCACACCTCCACCTGCAACGTTAGATCCTGAAAAAGCGAGGCAAACATGGAACTATTTACCGGCCCATTGCTAAGCTCCTCCGAGGAAAGAAGTTTCTGCGGGTCTACCGTGAAACGGTAGTGGTAGGTTGGAACCCCGTCGATGTTCTCATCAGGCAAACGGTCCACGTTGCCCATCGCTTTCATCGCAAACAACATCGTCAGCGGATTGGTTGTGAAGTCACCCCCATTCGCAGTCTTCTGCTGAAAGTCCTTGTTCTCTTCCCACTTGCCCTCCGTATTCACCCACTGGCGCCCATCAACCTGTACGAATTCAATGGTGTGCGACTCCCCTTGTGCTTGCACACGCAGAGTCATGCGTACGTCGGGCGTCTGGCCGGTACCGTGGTTCACAAAGTCCCCCTCAGCGGCGACCTTGATATCGTCGGGGAAGGGCATGCCAGGGCTGCCTTCGCCGGCGGGCGGAGTTGCCTGCATCTGGACGCTGAAGTCCATCACAATGTGGGCAGACTGAATGGCTTGTGCCTCAGTTTGGATGAGCTTGGCTGCCGCCTGGGGATCGGCCGGCAGTTCGCCGGTGAATGCGCTAACACCGCCGGTCGCGCCGGAAGAGCCCGGGGTTTCCGCCGTTCCCGCGCCTTTGGACGGAGCCGCCGTCTCCCCAGCGCCGGCCTGACCGGAGCCCGTGCCGGCTTGTGGCGTGGGCGTAGCCAGAACCGCGCCCCCCGACTTCTGCGCCGTCGATGTCGAATCCGCGACTGTGGTAGTAGGCGTCGAGGCTACGGCCACACTGCTCACGTCGCGCCGAAGGTCTCGGACGACCACGAACCCCAGCGCGCCGAACACGCACAGCACAGCCACGGCCAGCGTGCCGAGTATCGCCCATTGTATCTTTGTCATTTGCAGCCTCCTGTTCTGGACATAGCGCGTGTCAGGTGGTGCGTGGTGCTCACCGCTCCACGTTCCACCCCCTCCGCTCCCGATTTCCTACTCCCTGATTCGCCATTCTGCACTCATCCCCTACTGTCTGATTCTCACACCCGCTCGACGATCAGGCTGCCCCCCTGCCCGCCACCAACGCAGAGGGTGGCCAGTCCCACGCTCTTGTCTGCCCGCTCCAGCTCGTGCATGAGCGTGACGACAAGGCGCGAGCCGGTGCAGCCGACCGGATGGCCCAGGGCAATCGCCCCGCCGTTCGGATTGACTTTGTCCCAATCCCAGCCGTCCCCTTCCAGTTCGCGGCCCACCGTCAGCACCTGCACGGCAAAGGCCTCGTTCAGCTCGATCAGGTCTATATCGCCCAGGGACATACCGGCCCGCGCCAGGGCCTTCGGCGTGGAACGCGCCGGCCCGATGCCCATGATGCGCGGGGGCACACCGGCGTAGGCATAGCCCCGCACGACGGCACGTGGCTTCAGGCCCAGCTCGTCCGCCTTCTCGCGGCTCATCACCAGCAACGCGGCCGCGCCATCGCTGATCGGGCAGGAGTTGGCCGGTGTGACCGTGCCATCCTCCTTCTTAAATATTGTCGGATAAAGGGCCGCTTTCTGTAGGGTCAAGGCCGGATTGATACACTCATCTTGCGAAACGATGTCCGGCGGCACCTCCTGGCCGGCGACCCGTTTGGGCACCTCCACCGGCACGATCTCCTCCTTGAACAGGCCCATGCGCGTGGCACGGAATGCCTTCTTGTGCGATTGCACCGCGAACTTGTCCTGCTCCTCGCGAGTGATCTCGAATTCCGCCGCCAGGTTCTCGGCGGTCTGCCCCATGATCTGTCCGCAAACCGGATCGGTCAGCCCCTCCCACAGGGTGTCTATGAACGTGCTGTGGCGCAACTTGAGGCCCCAGCGCGCGCCGCGCACCATGTAGGGGAAGCCGGACATGCTCTCGGTGCCGCCGACCAGGAAGACATCGCCGTCGCCCGCCTTAATGGCTTGGCACGCAGAGGTGATGGCCTCCATCCCCGAGGCGCAATTGCGCTGTACCGTGTAGCCTGGCGTTTCCACCGGGATGCCGGCCATCAGGGCGGCCACCCGTGCCAGGTTCGGTGCATCGCTCATCTGGCCACCGCAGCCAAAGATGACCTCGTCGATGTGCTGGGGGTCCAGCTCCGTGCGTCGCAGCAGTTCACGAATCACGATCTCGGCCAGCTTTTGGGCCGTCACGTCCTTCAGCCCCCCGCCGTGACTACCGATGGGAGTACGTACACCGTCAACGATTACCACCTCTTTCATTGGTTGATTATCCTTTCTGTGTTAGCCGAAAGCGCCCTCCGGACGCATCGTTTTCATACCAGTCACCATGCGCACGCGACGACGCGCCACCAACGATGAAAATGGCAGGGCGTGAAACGTGAAGACGTGAAACGTATTGCACATTGCGTATTGCGTCTTACGCATCACGTTTTACGTTTGACTTGACACCTGACACGTTATTTTCAAAGCAGACCCCTATAATTTTACCCCAACTCCACTGAAACCGCAACCTGGGTGTCGGGTGGAGGATGATACGCACGGACACCCAGGGGGCGACGCAAAACTTTGACGGTCACCTCGAACGGATAGATACTTGACAGCCTGACGATGTTCACGTATAATTGCACGGCCAACGCCAGGAAGGTACGCACGAAGGGAAGCAAAAAAACGTGAAGGAAGAAAGGACCCGCAAATGACCCACAACGTCGCTTTGAAAGATTGCCTGAAGGGACCGTATCTGAAAATCGATGAAACAGCCACACAATCCGTGGCGCAAGAACTTGCCGGAGCGGAAGCTCTCTACCAACAGGCCCAGGCTTCGTGGGAGACCGAAGACTTTGCCGGCACGCTAAAGCAGGCCTACAGCGCGATGTACCGCGCCGCCCAGGCCCTGGTTTTCGCCAAAGGGTATCGGTCCGACGGGTTCCGCTGCCTGGAGACCGTGCTGAAGACATTTTGGGTTGGCAACGACAAACTTCGCCCGGAAGACCTGGCGACGCTGCGACGGGTCCAGGCCTTGCGCGGCCTACCGCCCGAGAACCTGGCCGCCGCCGCCGAATTCGTACAACGGGCCAAGCAACTCCTTGCCTAGCAGGCTGTCGGAGAGGTCCGGTTCCTTCTTATTAGGACACAGATTCTCACAGAGAAACACGGATTTGATTTCAGGCAAAAATTGTATCTTCTCAATATTCCGGGGCGAAGAAGTTCGACTTTTACCAAAAGTCGAACTTCTGGGTCGCCCCACCCCGTTTTATTAAGAAGATACCAAAAATTATCGGAAAATCTGTGTTTATCCTGCAAATCTGTGTCCCTTGATTCTTTCTCCGACAAACTGCTAGAGAGAATACAGGGGCAGAAACCGACACAGGAAAACGCGAGAACATGCTGATACCCAATGAACTTCCTCCCCATCATCGTTCAGGATTCGTCGCTGTGGTCGGCTCCCCAAACGTGGGCAAGTCCACCCTGATAAACGCTTATGTGGGGGAAAAAGTTGTTATCGTCTCTTCTAAACCCCAAACGACACGTCGTCGCCTCCAGGGCATTGTCACGACACCACAGGCACAGATTATTTTCGTGGACACGCCCGGCATTCACAAACCCCTGCACAAACTTGGCGAATACATGGTCAACACAGCCTCGAAATCTATCCCCGATGCCGACCTGAATCTGTTCCTGGTTGACCTTTCTCACCCCCCGACACAGGAAGACCTCCGGGTAGCCAAAATCCTGAAGAGCAGGGCCACAAGCCCCATCTTCCTGGTGATGAACAAGGTGGACCTGGTCAAAGACGCAGACTTGCCGGTGAGGATCGGCTGGTTTCGCAACCTCGGCCCCTATGCAGCACAATTTATCATCTCAGCCGAGCGAGGCGATGGCCGCGATGCCTTGCTCCAGGAAATTATCGAGCATCTGCCGGAAGGCCCCCGTTATTACCCGGAAGACCAAACCACAGACCAGAGCGAACGGTTCATTGCTTCTGAATTGATCCGTGAGAAGGCGCTGGATATTCTCAAGAAAGAAGTGCCTCACGGCCTGGAGATTGTTGTCGAGGAGTGGAAGGAGCGAGAATCGGGCTTGCTCTACATCGGAGCCAAAGTGTACCTGGAAAAAGAATCACACAAACGCATTGTGATTGGTCACAAGGGCAACATGCTCAAGCGCATTGGCCAGGCCGCGCGCGTAGAGCTGGAGCAATTCCTCGATTGCCGGGTCTATCTGGACTTGTGGGTGAAGGTCCGTCCAAAGTGGAGACAACGCACAACAGAATTGCGACATCTGGGATACATCCTGGACAAGTAGAAAGCGCCCCACCCCCAGAGCAACAGCCCGAAGGGTTTCTCGGCCCTGATCTAAACGTCCCTCCGACGATGCTCCGGGCCGGCTTTACCCGATCAGCAATGCTTCCACCTTCTCGCCGGCACGAAAATCTCCCCGGCCATGAGGCAAAGCCAGCAACGCATTCGCTCCGACCAGCGAAAGCAGCCGCCCCGATCCCTGGAAGCCTGTCGTTCGCGCGAAAAGGCGGCCATCCTCCCACTCCACAATCGCCCGCGCAAATTCGGGGCGATCCGCGCTGTGGCGCACATCGTGACGCAAGGTGACATGGTGGCGGGGGCGGAACAGCTCACGGAAACCGGCCATCTTGCGCAAGGCCGGCCGGACGAATACCTCGAAGGCCACCAAAGACGAAACGGGAAACCCGGGCAACGCAAAGAACGGCTTGCCATCTACCGTGGCGAAGCCCGGTTTGATGTGTACGCGCCCGAAATGTACGGTGCCGATTTCTTCGAGCAACGGTTTCACCAGGTCCAACTCGCCCATCGAGACACCACCGGATGTGACCACAACATCAGCGTGCGCCAGGCCCTCGCCAAAGTGCGTGGTCAACGCTTCCGCCGTATCGGGGGCGTGGCCAAGGTCCACGACCGTCGCGCCGGCGCGGTGTGCCGCTGCAGCCAGCGTATAGCGATTGCTATCGCGGATTTGGCCGGGGGCGGGCGTTTCTCCCGGCTCGACCAATTCATCGCCGGTGGACATGGTGGCCACACGCGGGCGGGCGTACACAGGCACACGCACCTGCCCCACCGTAGCCAGCAACCCGATCTCAGCCGGCCCGATAGCTGTACCCGCCGGTAGGACAAGTTGCCCCTGCACAATATCTTGTCCGGGAGGGCGCACATCGTCTCCGGGCTGAACCGCCTTGCTCAGGCGTACAGTGTCGCCTTCGACCGTGGTGTACTCCACCATGATCACAGCGTCTGCGCCGGGGGGCACCGGCGCGCCGGTGGTGATGCGCACGGCCGTGCCCGGCTCCACGTGCAGCGTAGCCATAAGGCCGGCCATCTGTTCGCCCAGCAGCCGGCGGGGCTGCACACCATCCGCTGCCCGCACGGCAAAGCCGTCCTTCGCAGAGGCGGCGAAAGGGGGCATGTCCTCGCCGGCATAGACATCTTCGGCCAGCACGCGGTCCAGCGCCTCATCAAACGGGACATCCTCGGCAGGTAAAGGCGCAACGTGCGCCAGCACAATTTGTTGCGCTTCCTCTACCGGAATCATAGGATATTTTGATTCAGTCATTGTTCATTCCCCCGAATTGCAAGCATACGTCTCGTCACAGGTTATCTGACCACAAAGACACCAAGAATCAAAGACCGGTCTCCCGTATCAATATTTGCGCACCAGCGCGCGGTACGTAATTGGCTCGCGGTACTGGATCATTTGCAGTTCCTCGCGACACCGGCGCACCTCGTCCAGGTCAATGCGGGCTACGGCGTACGCCTCCATGGGGCCTTCCACAGTAGCGTACACCTTTCCACGAGGACCAAGGATCAGGCTGTCTCCGCCAAACGAAATCGTGTAATCTTCTCCCACACGGTTCGCCGCGGCAACGAACATTGCGTTTTCGTATGCGCGACTGGAGAGATAGCTGCGCCATTCCGCAGCGTTGGCTTCTTCCCAGTTGGCCAGAACACAGAGAAGCTCGGCTCCGTCCAGCGCCAGACTCCGTGCGACTTCGGGAAAGGCCAAATCCCACCCGATGAGCACCCCCATCGTACCAAAGTCGGTTTCCAAGACCGGGTATTTGAAGCCGCTGCGAAAGGCCAAACGTTCCTCGCCACGTAGATGCACCTTGTTGTACTGACCGACCAACTCCCCATCGCGGCCAATGACCACGGCCGCGTTGTACAACACACTTTCGACTTTCGTCTTAGCGGTCATGCCAAAGGCCAAACAGGTGTTGTAGTCAGCCGCTCGTTGGGCGAGCAAATTCACGGTTGGGCCGGGCACGCGTTCGGCAAGGTCGGTGAAGTGGACGCCACACTCGTAGCCGGTCGTAGCCAGCTCAGGAAAGACGATCAAATCGACCTTTTGTGCGCGACAAATTTCGTCTATCGTTTGTCCCATCGTTTGCAAATTTGTGTCCACTCGTTCCACCACGGGACTGGATTGGACGACAGCAATTGTGATTTCCCGCATTGTTTTCTCCTTTTATGTGTGTTCCCCATGCCGTCAAGCATGGCGTTCCAGTTCACTCTTGCACTTGATGCAAAGCGTTGCATACGGCAAAACTTCCAATCGTTCCGGATTTATCTCTTTTCCGCACTCCGTACAGAGCCCGTATACGCCCTGATCCAACCGCTCCAAGGCATGGTCAATCGCAGCCAGCTTCGCCGACAGGCTTTGTGTGAGGGCCATGCCTTTTTCTCGTTCCACGATGCCGGGGTCACCCTCCCCATAAACATAATCGGCTTCGTACTCCACAGATTTTTTCGTAAAGTTCATCTCTTCCAGGGTCTCGGCCCGTTCTCTTAGCAAAATCTCGCGTGTCTTTTTCTTATCTCCCATTGATAGGCCTCCTTGCCTTGAAGATAGACGGCGTGGCACGCATTGCGTCGCTCCCCGCGTGACGCACCACGCAATACGCAATACGCAATACGAATCACGCAACGCCCAACTCAAAACCTCAAACAGGCCGAATGGTTATCGGCTATCGTATTGTTTCTAATACCGTCTGCAAATCGGGTGCCAGGTCTACCGTTTGGGTGATCCATTGGTCATCTGCCGGCCGGCGAAACGAGATCTTCCACGCATGCAAGAACTGGCGGGACAGGCCGGGCAGCCGGGCCGGGCCCCGTCCGTAGACGCGGTCGCCGGCTACCGGATGGCCAATGGCGGCCAGGTGTACCCGAATCTGGTGTGTGCGTCCGGTCTCCGGCTTGGCCTCGATGAGGGTGTGGTGCGCAAAGTAGTCCCGCACGTGGTAGGCTGTGGCCGACTCGCGGCCGGCCGGGTGTACCGCCATCTGCTTGCGCTGCCGCTGGTCTCGCGCGATGGGAGCTTCAATGCGGCCCAGAGCCGGTTCCAAAACTCCAACCACCAGGGCCAGATATGTCTTTTCCACCTCACGCCGTCGAAATTGTCGCTGTAAATGTTCACGTGCCTTGGCGTGCAAGGCCACCAGGATCAGCCCCGATGTGTCTTTATCCAGCCGGTGTACGATCCCCGGCCAGCCGGAATCGCCTTGTTGTCCGGCCAATTGTGGGTATCGGGCGAGCAAGGCGTTCACCAGCGTATCATCCCTGTGCCCCGCAGCCGGATGCACAACCATGCCGGGTGGCTTGTTGACCACGGCCATGTCGTCATCCTCGTACACCACGTCGAGCGGCACATCCCAGGGGCGCAATGCGGGGCCGGGCTGGTCCGGCGCTACGATGACGCGCAGTAGATCGCCGCTTTGCAGGCGCGTGCCCGGCCGGGCCGGCTTCCCATTCAGCCAGACGTTTTGGTCTTCGATGAGACGGCGAATGCTGCTCCGCGATCGCGGAGAGAGGAGAGCGGCAAGGTAGAGATCGAGCCGTGAGCCGGCCTGGCCGGCCGCGACGACGAATTCGCGCACCTGCCGCAGGCCATGGCTCTCCTCACGAACCATCACGCTGGCTGCTCGTCGGGGTCAGCGGCGGCGCGGACGGGTCCACCGGTGCAACCGGCACATTTTCATCAGCCCCGGCTTGCGACTTTTCCGCCAACTCCTCCTCGTTCCACAAATGATAGGCCAGAATGATCACCCCCACGAAAACCGCGCTGTCAGCCAGGTTGAAGACCGGCGAATGGCGCACCGCGATGAAGTCGATCACGTAGCCGTAGTGCAAGCGGTCGCTCAAGTTCCCCAGTGCGCCGCCCAGTTGCAACCCCAGACTCACGCTCAACCACCACTGATGCTCTGGAATGCGCCGGCCGTAGTACAGGATCGCCAAGGAGACGACGATGGCTACTGCCGTGAAAAACAGACTCATGTTGGGCAACATGCCAAAGGCCGCGCCGCGGTTCATCACATGGGTGAGATTTACGAACGGTTGCAAAAACGGAAAGGGGTTCCAGGGCACACCCACAGGCAACGTACGTACAACGATGGCCTTGGTAACTTGATCAGCGGTCAACACGATTGCCGCAACGATCCAGAGTAATGCCTGCCGGCGAATAGAATTTTTCATGGACTTTGCTCGCTTACCTCTATTTTTCTCGCGATCATTCTGTTTACGGCATGTTGGTGGGGTATGCCACTGGACATACAGTCAAATATCTCCTCTGTGCAATACTCCATGCGCCAATCGCGATAGTAGGTGAACAACTCGCCGGACACCCAGCTATGTGCCGTAGCCTCCCAATCGGGTGCCCTGGCAACGAATGGCTTCTCGACAAAGACCGAAAACACATTCAAGCCATCGGGCCTCGTAAAACGCTTGTAGTTCTCAAATATCTCGGCTCTAAGGTCTTCTGGGAGGTAGTGCAATACGCCCGTAGAGAATAGAACATCGAAGTCCTCGCTCAACCGGTATTCGTTCACGTTTGCCCGAAATACATCGACGACGGTTGATGCCCTTTCGGCCAGTGCTCTCGTTTTTTCCACGCCCATTGGTGATAGGTCAAATGCGGTTACATCATAGCCATTCCGGGCAAAGAAGACGGCATTCCGGCCCTCGCCGCATCCGATCACCAAGAGCTTTACGTGGTGGTCCGGTGGCATCATTTTCAGCACGTCAAAACAAGCCGGCGAAGGCTTGACCCCCCAGTAGTATCCGACTTGATCGTATTTCTCATCGTACTCATTCACGATAAGAATCTCTCCGTTATAGGACTTCCGTAAATAATTTTGAACTGGGGTCAGTGATTCCAAGAATCAGTACGGGGATGTCAATATCGGCAACCCCACGTTGCTCCAGGTCCCATACAAACTGCTCAAAGTACGAAACGCCCGATGACATTTCGTTGGCAAATTCCTTGACGGGTACAATCTCAATCCCAACGTCAATCACACCGATTTTGTGAAATATCGTCATCTTGGCACAGACATTGTATACCATAAAGGCGTATTTTCCGAACTGTACTTCTACACCGACACGATTCTTCACAAAGTCCATCTCGCGAAAAGCGCCTGAAAACAAGTTGTCAGACTGATAGCCATCAACATAGTATTGCGTCGGGTAGTCGCACGTGACTCTGTGAGGACGCCATCCTTGCTCTTCAAACGCTGTTTTGAATGTCTTGTTGAGTGTACGAGGATTGTACAACCTTCTCCCAGACATCGTTTTTTCGCGGCTGGCCTTTGTCTTGTGTTCGTCGCTGTCTACTGCCGCTATAGCTCGCGTTACCTCATGCAATTCGGATTTGAACCGAGCCTGAATTGCTTCTCTGCCTCCGTTAAACGAGTATATCCCCGCAATTTTCATTCGTATTTCCCTTTTTCCTCCAACAACTGCCCTTGCGTCACATTTTGCCACTCTTTTGGCATTTGTGATACCTTTTCCCTTCCCGTGGGCTGATAGACAGGTTTACCGAGGGGACGATAGGGTAGTATACCGTTGAAGTATGCCTGAATGCGCTCACGGGCAATGTCAATATATTTGGCCTCTTGTTCGCTGCCCATCACCCGACGATTGTGCATTATGCCCGCCAGCAGTGAGGTGCCTACCCCGACGTAAGGATCAAATATCCACTCTCCCTCATTTGTCAAGGCCAAGACACACCTTTCGATCAATGCAATAGGATATTGGCAAGGGTGAACCGTCTTTTCAGGATGATTGGATTTTACATTCGGAATATCCCAAAAAGCAGATTCCCATTCCTGAGCCAAAAATTCCCACACATCCGAAGGATTTTTGCCTAAAGGGTTGCCCGATAGTCTGCCTTTTTTCGGGCCTTTGTAATGCCGTTTGCCCGGGTATTTGGAAGGCACACGCACAGCGTCAAGATTGAAGACATAATCATCACTTTTGGTAAACCACAGTATAGTCTCATAGCGCCCAGAAAAACGCTTGGAAGCATGTAACCCGTGTCCAAAATGCCAGACAATCCGATTCCTCAAGCGTAGGCCAAGACTTTTGAAAATGTCGTAGTAAAGAATATCTAGCGGGTACACTTCCCCGTTTTCTACAAAGTTTCCCACCTGCCAGCAAATACTGCCATCCTCTTTGAGCACGCGATAGAGTTCTGCAATGACTTGCGCTTGTGCATCCAGATATTTTCCGATGGAAACGCGGTCTTCATACTCTTTACCCAGATTGTAAGGAGGCGAGGTAATGATCAAACTCACCGAATTGTCGGGAACAGTAACGGTGAAGTCTCTCGCATCTCCCTGGTAGAGCACGATATCAGAATGCAGGCTGAAGTGGTCTTCAATTTTCTTCGGTGTGTCAAAAAAGGGTAAGTTCATTCATCCGCACCGCTCGTCTAGCTGTCTTTGTTCCATCTCTTCTCACGTAGCCAACGCGACGCCCAAGACCACCTCGGTATCGGCCAACGCGAAGCTCTCGGTGGCGACACCCTCCGGCGGCGGGGCCGCGACGATCTGTTCCGAGAGGGTCTCCCGCTTGATGTAGGCCCGCTGCGCCGTTACCGCTGTAGCGACCGGACCGGTAGTCTCCACGTAGGTCACGATCCGGTCGGTGACCTGGAAGCCGGCCCCCTTGCGCAATTCCTGGATGTGACGTACCAGGTCGCGGGCGATGCCTTCGTGCCGAAGTTCCTCGGTCAGTGTCGTCGTTACGCCCACGAGATACCCCCCATCGGAAGCGACGGCCAGGCCTTCCCGCTCGACGGTCTCGATGTTCACGTCGTCCGGCTCCAGCGTCACCGTTTCGCCCCCCACAGCCAGCGTGATGGTTTCGCCGGCACGCAAGGCACGAACCAGCGAGGCCGCGTCCGCCGCACCCAAGGCCGCGCGCACCTGCGGAAACTGCTTGCCAAAGCGCGGCCCCAACCGGTCGGGCCGCGCGCTCAAGCGGTAACTGACCAGGTCGGATTCTTCCACCAACGCCAGGCCTTTCACGTTCAATTCCTCGATGAACTGCTGGGACAGCGACCGCACGACATCGCGCTCAGCCTCCTCGCGGACGGCCACCCGCACCTCGGACAGGGGCTGGCGGATCTTGATTTTGCTCCGGTTGCGTGCCGCATGGCCCAGGCTGGTCAAGCGCATGATCAGACGGGTGCTGGCCATGAGGTCTGCATCGATCAGCGCCTCGTTGGCCACCGGGAAGGGGGTCAGGTGTACGCTGATCGGCGCCTCCGGATTCACGGAGAGGACCAGGTTGCGATAGAGCGTTTCGCTGAGGAAGGGCGTGAAGGGGGCCAACAAGCCGGCCACCGTTGTCAAACACTCATACAACGTCAGATAAGCGCCAACCTTATCGGTGTCGTTCTCGCTCCTCCAGAACCGGCGACGCGAGCGTCGAACGTACCAGTTGGAGAGCAGCTCCACAAATTCCTGGATGTCGCGCGCCGGCCCTGTCGCCTCGTAACCGGCCAGGCCCTCGTCAACGCGCGCTGTCAAGGTGTGCAGCTCGGACAAAATCCAGCGGTCCAGCGCAGAGCGTTCCGAAACGGGCACATCATGCTTTGTGGGGTCAAGGCTGTCAATGTTCGCATACATCACAAAGAAGCTGTATACGTTCCACAGGGTCAGCATGAACTTGTGCAAGGTCTCGCCGACCAGGTCCACCGAAAAACGGCGTTCATTCCAGGGCGGCGCGGCCGTGAACAGGTACCAGCGCATGGCGTCGGAGCCGTGTACGTCGATGACGTCGAAGGGTTTGACCGTGTTGCCCAGAGACTTGCTCATCTTGTGCCCTTCGCCGTCAAGCACCAAACCGAGAACCAGGCAGTTGCGGTAGGCCGGACGGTCGAAGAGCAGGCTGGCGATGGCATGGAGCGAATAGAACCATCCACGGGTCTGATCCACCGCTTCGCAGATAAAATCGGCCGGAAACTGTTCCTCGAACTTTTCCTGATTTTCGAAGGGATAATGCCATTGGGCAACGGGCATGGCCCCGGAATCGAACCAGCAGTCAATCACCTCTGGGACGCGCCGCATCGTGCCGGGCGGACATTTGGAACAGGGCCAGGTGATTCCGTCAATGTAGGGGCGGTGAAGATCGAGGTCGTCGGGCGGCCAGGATTCGGCCGGCGCATCTTCGCCGGCCACTTTCTCCCCCAATTGAGCAATGCCACCGATGCACTCCTGGTGGTGACAAGAATCGCACTCCCAGACCGGCAGGGGCGTTCCCCAATACCGTTCGCGGCCCAAGGCCCAATCCACATTGTTTTCCAGCCAGTTTCCAAATCGGCCATCCCGAACGTGTTCCGGGTGCCAATTGATTTTCTGGTTATTGGCCAACAGCCGTTCTTGATGGTGGCTCGTTTCAACGTACCAAGTCAAGCGCGCGTAGTAGAGCAAAGGGGTTGAACATCGCCAGCAGAATGGATAGCTGTGGGTAACAACTTCCTCGCGGAATAGCAGGCCACGGTTATCCAATTCTTCGATAATCAAAGGATCCGCATCCTTGACGAACAAGCCTCTCCAGGGCTTCACGTCATTGCAAAACGTGCCGTTCGGCTCCACCGTCATGATCACGGGCAAATCGTTGGCCCGTCCGACTGTCATGTCGTCGGCACCAAAGGCGGGGGCGACGTGTACAATGCCCGTACCCTCATCGGTGGTCACGAAATCGCCGGCCACGACATAGGCATACTCCCGGTCCACCGGCATGAAGGTGTAGAGGGGGCGATAGTGCGTACCGATCAGGTCGCGTCCGGACATGTGAGCCAGCACCTCCACATCATCTCCCAGGACATCGTGTACCAAATCCTCCGCCAGGATCAGTTGGTCATCGCCAACCTGCACGCGCGCATAGCGAACCTTGGGGTGTACGGCCAGGGCGACGTTGCCCGGCAGTGTCCAGGGTGTGGTGGTCCAGGACAAAAAGTATGCTCCCGGCTCATCACGCAGTGGAAACTTGACGTAGGCCGATGGATCCTCTGTATCTTTGTAGCCCAGGGAGACTTCGTGGCTGGAAAGGGGCGTGCCGCAACGCGGGCAATAGGGCACGACCTTATAGCCCTGATAGAGCAACCCCTCGTCCCAGAATCGCCGGAGAATCCACCACACCGATTCGACATAGTTGTTGTGCAATGTCACGTAGGGGTCATCCATGTCAATCCAAAAGCCAATGCGGTCGGTCAAACGACGCCACTCGGCAACGTAACGGAATACGCTCTCGCGACATTTTTGGTTGAAAGGGGCAATGCCATATTTCTCGATAGCCTGTTTGCCGGAGAAACCCAATTCTTTCTCCACCTCGATCTCCACCGGAAGGCCATGCGTATCCCAGCCCCCCTTGCGGATCACATACTCACCTTTCATGGCATGGTAGCGCGGGAAAATGTCTTTATAAATGCGGGTCAAAACGTGCCCCACGTGGGGCAGCCCGTTGGCTGTGGGGGGGCCTTCGTAAAAGACCCAGGGCTTGCCCTCCCGGTGCAAGTCCACTTGTTGGCGGAATACCTGCTCCTCTTGCCAAAACGCCAAGACCTTTTCCTCAAGTTCGCGAAATACAACGCGAGGCGATACTTCTTGGAATACTGTCATCTTGTCCCTCCGTCACGTGATGCGTGAAACGAGTGGCGGGTTTGGGGTATTGTCCTTGCTCCGCACCTCACCGGCGTTTCTCCTTGTCCTCAATGTCCCAGCACAGCCACCGACTTGGCTCTCGGCTGTTGGTACAGTTTTGCTGTGCCAAATTGACGCAGCAAGTTGCGCGCTTTGTCGCGATACCGAGCCATGCGCGGGTCACGTGCTTTCCAGCGACCGCTAATCTGGTCCACCACAAGGCGGCTGTCTCCGCGGATTTCAATCCTGCTGGCCGATGGCGGACGGTTTTCTTGCCGGTGTTCGGCCAGCAGATCTTCCAGGGCAACGAGCAGGGTTTCGTACTCGGCTTCGTTGTTGGTCATACGACGGCGGAAGTCGATCCGTTCCAGGCGTTGTTCTCCACTGTCCGCGTAGCGCACCGCATAGCTTCCATACCCCGGGCCCGGGTTTCCCCGGCTGCCACCATCGAAGATCAGCACGTGGGTTGGTTTCTTGTTCATGTTCTCCTCTACGTTTCTAATTCGATCATCAAGCGCTTGTTGATCCGACCCTTGCTTTTGTAGCCGACGATGTGGATGGGGCCAACCTCGCGCGTATTGTGTACATGTGTGCCGCCGTCTGCCTGCAAGTCCAGCCCTTCGATTTCAATCGTGCGCACCTCTTGAATGTGCGGCGGGAGCAGGTTGATTTTGGTCCGAATCAAATCGGGTATCTGGAATGCCTCCTCGCGAGGCAAAATGGCAGCGTGGATGGGGCGTGCTGCTTCGACTTCGACATTGATTCTCGACTCGATTTCGCGGACGAGGGCTTTCTCCATCCGTTCAAACTCGAAGTCCATGCGCGCCCGCCCCGGCTCCATAGCCCCTCCGGTGACGTGTGCGCGGTAGTCGCGCCAAATCACCCCGCACAGGATGTGCAAGGCAGTGTGGGTGCGCATCAGGTGGTAGCGGCGTGACCAATCGAGTGTACCACGCACAATGGTGCCGGCCGGTGGAGCGGAGCCGTCCAGACGATGGATCAAGTGTCCCGATTCGCGTTCCATGCCGGTCACCGTCCACATTTGATCGCCGGCACGCAGCACGCCCACGTCGTAGGGTTGCCCACCGCCACCCGGGTAGAAAGCGGTACGGTCAAGCCATACGCCCCTTGCCGATACGCCGGCAACAGTGGCCTGAAAGTCACGCAGATAGCTATCTTCGAGATACAATAATTCGGCCATACGGTTTCCTCACTGTGTGAACAAAAAGCTCTCGTCCCTCAAAAGGACGAGAGCCTCCTCTAATCTCCCGCGGTACCACCTTGGTTGGCACATTTGCTGCCCGCTCTTCGAGGAACGAAACATCCCCCCGCCAAAGATAACGGATGGCGAACCCGGCCCCATCTACTGACAGAAAGCGTTTCTGTGTTCGGGGGGCAGCTCCGGAATGATTTTCGACCGGTTTCACAGGCCCGACTCTCACCGTCTCGGGTTCGCTGACTGCTTATGCCGGCCTACTCGTTTCCCTCAATGCCGATGTATCGTTTTCTGTGTATTTGTGTTACTACTCAGCCAGCCCCCCCTACCCCCCAACTTTTGGGGGAAACCGCTGTACTCCCCCCAGAATTGGGGGGATGGGGGGGCTACCGACCGCTGCCCCGTGGGGTCCCGGCCTTGTGCCTGCCCCGTGGGGCGACCGCAAGGGTACGCCCCGAGAAGATATTTCTTGTTCGATGAAAACGGCGCGTCAGCGTACCGTTTTCAATATATCAGTATGCCACAGAGGTCGCCAAATGTCAAATGCCCAGACTGTACTGGAGTTGGCCGGCCTCTGCGCTGAACTTTTGGTAGAGCACGTGCAAATTGGCCTCGTGCATCTGACGCACCATGCCATCCAACGGGATGGGCGATTCGCCACAATCCTCCAGCCGTATGTTGCGCAGATTCTCTTCGGCTTGACCCGTATGGATGAGTTCTTGCACGCGCTCCGCAATGCAGTCCAGGTATCCGATGTGTGTTTGTAAAACATCCGGAATCTCGCCGCGCAGGAGAACCTCTCCGTGTCCTTGCACAATACTTTCTGGAGATGTCTCTTGAACACGTTCTAACGATTTACGTGCAGCTTGCCAATCTCCCCAGACAATGTAGGGCACCGGTGTAACAACGTCTCCGGCAAAAAGAATCTTTTCCCCTTCCACAAACACCGTGATCATATCATCAGAGTGGCCGGGCATGTGCTGTAATCGCAAAGAATACTTGCCCAAGTGTACGCCCATGACTTCATCAAAAACGAGATCAGGAATATGCAGTTCGACCTCTGCCAGTTCCACCGTTTGTGCCTTGCCATCGTGGAGAATCTGTTCGCCAGTTTGCAAGAGGCCGTCCCGGCACAGACGATGGCCGACAATTGTGGCTTCCGGGAAGAGATAGTTGCCGTAGATGTGATCCGGGTGGCGGTGGGTATTGATAACAAAGGGTGCGCCTTTAGAAGTATTCCGGTCGATGAATTGTTTCAGCTCCCGGCTCTCAGATGGAAATGGCAACGTGTCTATGACAATAGCCCCTTCATCTGTGATGATCACCCCTGCCGTCACCTGCGCATAAATGTCACTGGTGAAAATGTAGATATCTTCGGATACCCGTTCGCGTCGCATGACTGTTCCCCGCACAGATTTTTCGCCCAAGAAGTTCAAGTTCGACAGAAGTTCGACTTCTCGGAGAAGTCGAACTTCTACTCTCTCTACTCGAACCTCCATTTATTCCACACTTGAAGCTTGCAGGCGGAGGGGGTGGGATTCGAACCCACGGTGACTCGATGAGCCACAACGGTTTTCGAGACCGCCCCGTTCGTCCACTCCGGCACCCCTCCGTGAGCAAACACCCAAAGTATATCACAGGGGAAGCAATAGAGCAAGTTTTCCCCCGGGTGGTGTCCGTCAAAGTTTTGCATTTTGGGGAATTGTGGTGCACTGGCTGAAACAGCGACTCCAAAAGAGTTCGCTACCAGCTATCAAGAACGCGCAGAGAGGGATGGGCGCCAGCTCCGGCCCCGTCATGTTTATGGGGGCTGGGCATTGGCCTGAAGCGCTTTGGCCAATTGTGCCACGTTGTACCGCAACAAATCAACATAGCGGCCGGAAGCGATTGTCGATCCGAGCGGGTCCAGGTAGAGCAATTGGGTGTGACTTTCCTCCGCAACCGTCTTGGCAACTTTGGCGGAAAGTTGCGGCTCGGCGAAGATCGCTCGCGCTTGCACGCGACGCACGGTGGCTATGATCTCCGCAAGTTCGGCGGACGAAGGCTCACGTCCCGGCGTTGTTTCGATTACCGCAGCCTGTACCAGTCCGTAGCGTTTGGCAAAATAGGCAAATGACGGATGAAAGGCCACGAATTCTTTGGACGGCCAGCTCGCCACCTGTTGGGCGATCTCCGCGTCCAAGGCCTGCAACGTGGCGATGTACGTCGCTGCTCGCGATTCGTACGTGGCGCGGCCAGCGGGGTCCGCCTGGATCAACCCGTCTCGGATGCGTTCGACCTGCCGAATGGCATATTGCGGATTCAGCCATACGTGGGGGTTTCCGCCCGGCTCGTCTGCGTCTCCCGCCAAAACGGGAATGCCTTGCGACGTGTTTACGACCACCAGGTCGGGGTTGTTGGCCGCGGCGATCACCTTGTCTGCCCAGTATTCCAGCCCGATGCCGTTGAGCACCAACAGCCGCGCATCACTCACCGCGACGACCTTGGATGGGGAAAGGACGTACGTGTGTGGGCTGGTGCCGGCCGGCACCAGCGTTGTCACCTCTACCCGAGCGCCCCCCACCTGCTGGACAAAGTCGGCCAGGGGGGCAATGCTCACCACGACAGGGAGTTGTTTGCTCGTCGCTGCGGGCACATCGCCGGCCGGCGGCGAACCCGAACATCCGGCCAGGGTGGCGGCCAAAACGCAAGCCAGTATCATCAATGTCAGCACACGGTTTGCTTTGCTCACGTACACCTCGAATCGTTTGTCGGCAGACGCCGGAATGGGAATTTCGGTGTTCATGGTGATGCGTATAGTATACACCATCTTATCGAGGTTGTAAATGGGTGTGCCGCCGGGGTGTGTCAAAGTTTTGCGTCTGGAGAGCCGGAACTGCTCGACGGCATGGAAAATCGGTATGCACGCCTACTCCACTCTGCGAAACCAACTGGCCCGCAGCGCCTGGCCCCGCAAGCACCCCTCCGCCGGCAATGGTACGCACTCTCGCACGCCCGCCGGCGACACCCATCTTACAATCTGGCAGGCGCTGCCGGCTTCATGCAATGTCGGCACGTCCGGTGCAACGAAGAACCGGGATCGCTAGGAAAAAACCGCCACAAGGACGGGACGTTCTCGTGCAAAACTCCGCTGATGCAGCTTGATACGTTCAATCTCGTGGAGTGTTTCAGCCGTTAGATAACTCTCCCCGCAGTGTGGACAACTCACGACCGGAACATCCTCGATGACCAGTAAGTTCTCCCCCTTTCCATAACTGCGGGTCACGTGACGAACGCGAGTTCCTTCTTCTCCACAAATGTCACATCTCATTTTTGGCGTGTAAGGTCATCACGTACTGTCGGGTACGGATCCTTTCCCGCATTCGCTTCAATATACGGTCATACATTCCTCTCTCCCCGGCGAGTTGGTTGAAGCACATTATACCAGAACAGACAGCGCCATGGCAAAGTTGAGGTTGGCCCCATCCTTTAGGCCACGGATCGGCAAAAGTAAACTGCGCCCCTTGGTCGGTGTTGAAGATGTCAAGCGTACCTTGCCCCAGGACTTGCCGCAGCGCAACAGGGCACACGCTAAATGGAGTTCAAGGAAAGCAGGAGGTACACAATCGCTCGTTCTCAGCCGCCTATTTGAGACAATTATACACCATGGAGGAACGCTTTGTCAAGGGGATTTGTGCCGGAAAACAGAGCAATCGCATCAAGATTCAGGGGAAGAAGTTCGACTGCCAGCAGAAGTCGAACTTCTACCCAT
>JAADHH010000047.1 GCA_013151955.1 Chloroflexota bacterium | reverse complement strand
CGGATGGTACGGATTTCCACAGATTCCCAGGTTTTTTCTGTGAAAATCTGTGTAATCCGTGGCAAAAACAGAAAAAACGCCAGAGTCCAGTACCCAAGAGGTTCAACTTCTCAGAGAAGTTGAACTTCTAATCTTATGGCCCGGCGGCGAGGGGCTCATCTTGAAACACCAGGTCAACGAAGTTTTTCAAAATGTGTGCAGTCACCCCCCAGATGGTGTGCTCCCCATAGTCATAGAAATAGACCCACCCCCGGCGATTGCTCCGCACCCACCATTCGCGCCGGCAGTTTTCTGGGTTGAGAAAGAAGGCCAGGGGAACCTCGATCAGCTCGGCGATTTCGTCGTGGTTGACGCGGTATGCGTAGTCCTTGGGCAAGACTCCCACAAAGGGGGTGATGACAAAGTCGGACACCGTGGAGTAATCGTCCAGGTGTCCCAGAATCTCTACATCATCCGCCAGGATACCAAGCTCTTCGTACAATTCGCGCATAGCTGTGACCTGCAGGTTCGCGTCACCCTCATCGCGAGACCCGCCGGGAAAACAGATTTGGCCTTTGTGATTGCGCAGATTCTCGGTCCGTTTGGTGAATAGCACCTTCCAGACAGGGCCTTCCAGAATCGGGACCAAAACGGCAGAGGCTCGAAACCGCTGGCTATGGATAGCGCGGGAATGGTGGTGGGACAGGGCTTCGCGGATGCGTTTCTTCACCGATCACCGGTCTAGCAGCAAATCGCTGTAGGAACCTTCGATCAGGTCTTGCTCTCCGATTCCAAGGGCATTCATGAGGGCATGTACTTTCTCGTATTCTGCGGATACCTCTTCATCCTCGCACACAGCTTCGAATTCCAGAAAGGCTCCCAGTCCTTTCACATCGTCCAGGTGAATGCGCACGTTGTCCAGGAGCCACACGTCGCGCCGTTTGTCCACAATCACCCAGGCACCGAGCGCGCGCTCCAGCAGCGCTCCCATGGCCGTGGAATCTTCGACCGGAACGAGGACGTAGTCGCTGCGTTTGGGGCCGGCCTGGTTGGGCCGCTCGTAATAGACCAGTTGGTCGGGGCCGGCGTCCCGCTCGCGCAGCTTCAGCCGGCCCTTTGGCACGACAAAATAGGTGTCCCGCTGGTGCTCGACGCCGGCGCGCCGCGCCTGCAGCCGTTCCAGGTGGGTACGGGCTTGCGCATGGTCCGGGTAACGCGCCTTGATCTCGATGTTGATCATGCGGATGAGTCCTTCACGCCGATGGCAACGATCGTGTCCCGCTCGAACAGGGGGCCGATCTCGATTCCCATGCGTTCGTAGAGCAGCGGGGGCACGCTGATGTCGGCCAGGTAAAGCTGCCCGACGACTTCTTGGGCTGCGGGCGTCTGCAGACCTGTCTTCGGCAAAGCCAACGTCAGGGTCGCCTCGGCGCGTATGCAAGGGTCATAGACCACGCCGCTGGTTGTGTCCAATCCGGAAGGGGCGTCCAACGACCAGATTGGCCGGCCGCTGGCATTGGCGGCACGGATGAGGCCGGCGACCGGCTCCCGCGGGTTGCCGCGCAGGCCATAGCCGATCAGCGCGTCTACGATGCCCGCCGCATCCGGCAAGAAGGCAAGGTCGCCCGCCCCGGCCACGGCGAGCGGCACCGACATGGACTGGAGGATGGCCAGTTGGTGGGCCGGCACGTCGCGGTAGCGGCCGGCCGGCTGCGAAAGCACCACACGTACCGCAGCGCCCCAATTGCTCAGGTGTCGTGCTGCCACCAAGCCGCCTCCCCCGTTGTTTCCCGCGCCGGCCAAAACGACCAACGCGCGGTGCCGCACACTGCCGCCCAGCGAGCGTCTGACCAGTTCCGCCAGGTTGCGACCGGCATTCTCCATCATCTGGATGAGGAGGATACCGAAGTCCTCGATCATGGCCCGGTCTACTTCGCGCATTTGGTCAGTGGTGATGTACACGTACGTTTTCATACGCTCATTATAACGGGCGAAGCGGGTCTTGTCAAAAGATATCCAACGTTTTCACTCACGTCTTTGCCTACTATCTCATTTCATGTTATACTGGTTGCCGGGACACAATCTGCCTTTTGCGGCAGGCCTGTTGGATAGAAAGATTGCCGAATCAAGAATGAAGAGGTGAGGCCCAGATGGACGCACGCCACGGTAGACGACGAGGAAGAAAGTGGCTTGCCATACCGTTGATGTTGCTGCCAACATTCTTGCTCGCGGCTTGCGCAAATAGCGGCACTCACCAGACTCAACCAGCGGACGCAGACCCGCTGCTGGTCGCCGCCGCTGCCGACTTACAGTTTGCGTTTACCGATATTGGCACCCTGTTTTTGGAGCAAACGGGCCGCGAGGTGAAGTTCGCATTCGGGTCCACCGGCCTGCTGACCCAGCAAATTGAGAATGGCGCACCATTCGACGTGGTGGCCGCGGCAAACGTTTCGTACGTGGACCGGTTGCGCGAGAAGGGCTTGATCATCCCCGGCAGCGAACAACTTTACGGACAAGGCCGCATCGTGCTGGTGGTCAACCGGCAAGCCGGCGTAGTGGTCACCACGCTGGCCGATTTGCGAAGCAACGACATTCAACGGATCGCCATTGCCAATCCGGCTCATGCGCCATACGGCGTGGCCGCCCAACAGGCCCTGCAGACCGCCGGCCTGTGGGATGCTTTGCAACCCAAAATTGTCTTCGGCGAAAACGTGCGCCAGACACTGCAATTTGTACAGACCGGTGATGCCCAGGCCGGGATCGTTTCCATCTCCATCGCCGGCGTGCCAGAAGTACACAGCGTACCCATCGCCCCATCCTTGCACGCCCCGATCAACCAAGCGATGGCCATCCTCAAGCGGACGAAGCAGGAAGCGTTGGCCCGGCAGTTCATTGCCTTCGTCAACGGGCCGCAAGGCCGGCCGGTCATGAAGAAGTACGGTTTTCTATTGCCCGATGAACTCTGACCCACTGTTTCCTTTATTTCTCTCGTTGCGCGTGGCCGGAATGGCTACCCTGCTGGCCCTGCTCATTGGCATATTCCTGGCCTGGGTGATCGCACGCAGCGACCTGCCCGGTCGGGATGTGCTCAGCGCGTTGACTGCGTTGCCTTTGGTCTTGCCACCAACGGTCCTGGGCTATTATCTGCTGGTGGCCTTGGGACAGCAAAGCCCGTTGGGACGGTGGTTGGCCCGGCACGGAATGTCCCTCGTTTTCACCTGGCGGGGGGCTGTCATTGCCGCAACCGTAGTCGCACTGCCCCTCGTCGTCCAATCGGCCCAGGCTGCCCTGTCTGCCATCGATCAAGACTTGGAGGAAGTGGCGCGCACGTTGGGCCGTTCGGAGCCGGCGGTTTTCTTCACCGTTACGTTACCCCTGGCCTGGCGGGGCATCCTTGCCGGCGCGATTCTGGCCTTTGCCCGCGCACTCGGCGAGTTCGGAGCCACGCTGATGGTTGCCGGTAACATTCCCGGACGCACACAGACGATGCCCATTGCCATCTATGATGCCGTTCAGGGGGGCAACCAGTCGGAAGCAAACCTGCTCGCCGGCATCGTGACGGTAGTTGCGGTCGGGCTGCTGGTTGTTGCCCGCCGCAGCACCCGGTACATCCCCTGGTGATGCGGCCATGCTAGAAGTTTCCGCCCGCAAACGGTTCCGCTCGTTTTACCTGAACGTGACGTTCACCGCCGGCTCCGAGATGGTCGTGGTCTTCGGGCCATCGGGAGCCGGCAAGAGTCAGACGCTGCGAGCCATCGCCGGGCTGACCCGGCCCGATGAAGGGCGCATCGTCCTGAACGGGCGCACGCTGTTCGATTCGTCTGCGGGCACGGACCTTCCGGTACAAGCAAGACGGGTCGGTTATGTTCCCCAACAATATGCCCTGTTTCCCCACATCACTGTGGCCAAGAACGTGGCCTACGGGCTGCACCATCTTCCGGCACAGCGTCGCCGGGAGGAAGTGGAGAAGATGCTCACGCTCATGCGACTCTCGTCCCAAGCAGCCTGTTACCCCCGCGAACTTTCGGGGGGGCAACAGCAGCGAGTGGCCCTGGCACGCGCGCTCGTCACCCGTCCAGACATTCTGCTGCTGGACGAGCCCTTCTCGGCGCTGGATAGCGGCATTCGCAGCACCCTGCAGCGGGAGTTGCTGGTGTTGCAGGCCCATTTGGGCATCCCCATTCTGTTGGTGACGCACGACCTCGCCGAAGCATACGCGATGGGCCACCAAATCATCGTGCTGGACGACGGGACAGTGCTCCAAGGGGGCGACCGTGAGGAGGTGCTGCGCAAACCGCGCAGCCCTTCGGTAGCGCAGTTCATGGGCATGCGCAACCTGTTCGACGGCGAGGTGCTCTCTACGGACGATGAGAGCCTGTACATCCGCTGGAACGGGCGTGTCATCCAGGCACCGCCCCAACCCAGAAAAGCCGGAGAACAGGTCACTTTCGGAATCCGGCCTGAGGAGGTGATGTTCATCCGACGCGACCGTCCGCCACGCCGTGGTCTGCAAGAAAACATCCTCGCAGGCCAGGTGGTCGGAGAGATTTCGCGGGGGACGGAGCATCTACTCTTCTTCCATATCGACGACATGCCGGATGAAAAGGGCTATCATCTGGAAGTGTTGCTGCCCCACCCGGTATTCGAGCGTTTGGGACTGGCTGTCGGAAAACAGGAACAAGTTTCGCTGAAGAAAGGGGCAATCCACGTACTTCCTGAAGTAGATGTACGATGGCAACGCCGCGCTGTGACCAGTCCATTCGTAGCATCTGCCCGCGCGCCGGCAAAGGCGTAGGGCACAGAACGCGGAAACCAATTTCCGCCCATACACACAAGAGGAGTAGAAAATTGATGCCTATCGTTTCTGTTGTAGGAAAGTCCAACTCTGGCAAGACGACGCTATTGGAAAAACTGATTCCCGAGCTGAAGCTTCGAGGGCACCGGGTGGCCGTGATCAAGCATCATGCACACGGCGAGTTCGAGGTAGATCAGCCGGGCAAAGATAGTTGGCGGCATGCCCAGGCCGGCGCCGATGTGGTGATCATCGCCTCGCCCGTGAAAGTGGCCCGGGTGCAGCGCGTCGAACGTGAACCATCGCTGCGCGAGATCGCCGCAGGGCTGACCGGGGTGGACTTGATTCTGACGGAGGGCTACAAGCGAGCCGGCGCACCGAAGATTGAAGTATCCCGCCAAGAGCGCAGCACCGAACTGATCTGCGATCCTGCGGAACTGTTGGCCATTGCCGCCGATCATCCCGTGGATGTGGACGTCCCTGCTTTCGGGCTGGAGGATACCGCCGGCTTGGCAGACCTGATCGAGGCAGAGATACTCCAACCGCAAGAGACAGCCGACCTGCGGGTATCCCTATTGGTGGACGGGGAGCAGGTGCCCCTGTGGAAGCCATTCGCCGTGCAGGTGATTGGTGGCACGATACGAGGCCTCCTCTCCGCACTGCAAGGTGTGGGCAACTGGCACCGGGTCGTGCTGACTGTGGAGCGCCGCGCGCAGAATCGTTGAAAAATGCAAAACCCCCTTGACAATCTGCGCGTAATGTGATATACTGTTTTCAACTAATCAGTATTATGTTTTCGCCTTATAACACAAGAAGGAGGTCAAAGACCAAATGGATGTAAAGGGATATTGCGTCAAATGTCGGGCCCACCGTGACATCACGAACGCGAAGCAGGTCACAACGAAGAACGGGCGGCCGGCCGCAAAGGGTGCCTGCCCCACTTGCGGCACAGCAGTAATGCGTTTCCTCCCACTCAAGTAAACTCCCATTTCCTCTTCCTTTAAGGCCTGCCCTGCCACCTCGGTGAAGGGCAGGCCTTCGCACTTATCCACACTATCCACAACAGTATCAACCATACCTGTTACTTGAATTCACGTTCTTTTGGTCGGAAAATTTGTCCAGATTCATCATGACCAGCCCCCCGGCACGTCTCCGCCAGAAAAGCACACGGTAATAAGTTGAATTGACATAATGGTTACTTGAATATTGTCCTGGTGGCTTGGATCAGGCGTCCAGAAAGCGTTTGGTTTACATAAACAAGAGCCAGGAACGGTGTCATTTTTCGGGGGAAAGGGGGGTAAATGCCTTCAGGGAAAGAGGGCCACCACCCCCTAGCGTGCCAACACGACCACCAACATGACCATCCCCCAAATTTTGCTGGTCACGATAAGGCGCTGTGACAGTTCGCGGCCTGGATTCTGGCGAATCTGCCACAGGCCATACCCCACGCCGGCATAGTACACCACGCCCGCGACAACAACCCCCGTCGAGAATGCCGGATGGACCAGCCACAGCAAAGCCGGCCAGGTGCCCATCAGCAGCACCCCCCACCAACACACGCTCATCGCCACCGGGCCACCGAAGACAGTCGCCACCGTGCGCAGTCCGGCCAGGCGGTCGCCCACCTCATCCGGCACCGTCTTCAAAATTTCGCGCGTGAACATGAAGAGAAAAATCAGTCCGGCCCCTCCCCACACGACCGATACCTGATTTCCTATGATCCCTCCATAAACCACAGCCATTCCCGACAACAAGGCCACAACGGCATTGCCAACGAACGGGACATTTCGCAGCCACAACGAGTAGCCGTACAGCAGCAAGATACCCGTTGCCGTCCCCAACACGGACAGGGCCCCCAAAGGGATCGCCAGAAGCAGGGCAAAAAGGGCACACAGATGTGCCAACATGCGCGCGGTGCCGGCGGACAGCCGTCCGGAAGGGATGGGACGGCCAGGCCGATTGATCCTGTCTACCGCACCATCGAGGCTATCGTTGAAACTGTTGCCGGCGGCAGCCAGGAGCCAGGTCACTGCTGCCGCCTGAAACCAGACGACCGAGGGCGTAGGCTGCGCCAGATGGGCTCCGGCCACTGTAGCCAGCGCCGCAGCCAGCGCGCTGTGCGGTCTTGTTACCTCGATTAGCGCGATTACCCGCTTAGCTTTCATAATCCACAGTATAGCAGAGCCTGGCACGATCGGCAAGAGCGAGAGGCACCGGACGCGGAGGGGCAAGGCAAGAGGGGCACAAGACCTGGGTATGCCCGATTGCGCAAGGAAGAACGCCGCCCGCCCCCACACACGCCCCCCCGCACCGGTGCCTTTTTTGACAAGCACATTCCGTTGTGGTAAAATGTCCCGTAATTAGGGCAGAAGGTTTCTGTCCACCAAGAGGAGCGAAGCAATCTATATCTCTCAAATTGGGCCGGACTCTGCTCCGTTGCAACCAGCAGAGCCCGATTTGCGAGATTTTTTTCTTGTTGCAATTCGATAGGGTGGTGAACTATGATCGAAGTATCAAACCTAACCAAGTACTACGGAGACTTCACAGCTATCGAGGATTTGAACTTCCATGTCGAGAAGGGTGAGGTGCTGGGCTTCCTCGGCCCGAACGGTGCAGGGAAAACGACCACCATGCGCATCCTCACCGGTTTCATGCCCCCCAGCGACGGCACCGTGAAGATCGCCGGCTACGACGTATTCTCACAATCGCTGGAGGCGCGCCGCCATGTCGGGTACTTGCCCGAAACGGTCCCCCTCTATCCCGAGATGACGGTCTATGCCTACCTCGATTTTGTGGCCAAACTTCGTGGCGTGGATGACCGCGAGGACCACGTTTGGGATGTCATGGACACGTGCTGGATCGAGGATCGCGCCGACCAACTGATCGGCCAACTCTCCAAAGGGTACCGCCAGCGCGTCGGACTGGCCCAGGCACTGATCCACAACCCCGATGTGTTAGTCCTCGACGAACCGACCATCGGGCTGGACCCCAAACAGATCATCGAAGTTCGCGGCCTGATCAAGGAGCTGGGAAAAGAGCACACCGTGATCCTCAGCACCCACATCCTCCCCGAAGTCAGCCAAATCTGCAACCGCGTGATCATCATCAACAAAGGACACCTGGTCGCAGTCGATTCGCCGGAGCGCCTCAGCGCCCGCGCCGAGGGCGCAGAACGGGTCCTCCTAAAGCTCCAGCAACCGGCCGAAGAGACGCCGGCACTGCTCGGTAACATCGGGGGCGTAACATCGGTAGAGCCGGCCGGGGACAACGGCTTCGAAATCACCTGTGACAGCGCAACCGATTGCCGGCCGGAGATCGCTGCCGCGGCCGTACAAAACGGCTGGGGCCTCCTGGAAATGCGCGCGCTCGGGGCCAGCCTGGAAGATGTCTTCCTGCAACTCACCGCTGAAGAAGACACAAATGAAGATGAAGACGAAGACGCAGCGTAGCAACAGCAACGTAGAGCACCCTGCGCAACACATCACGTATTACGCACCCTGCTTCTACAACTACGCGGCCAGTTACGGTTCTCACTCTTTCTTGGAGGTGTGACGTATGCGCAATACATTCACCATCGCCCAACGGGAAATCTATGCCTACTTCGTTTCCCCCATCGCCTACATTGTCACGGCCGCTTTTCTGGTCATCGGGGGTTACCTGTTCTCTATGATCCTGTACTTTTCCCGCGAAGCCACTATGCGTTTTATCTTTGGTAACTTGAGTTTCATCTTTCTGCTCATTGCCCCCATGCTCACCATGCGCCTGCTGGCAGAAGAGCACCGCTCCGGAACCATCGAGCTGCTGCTCACTTCGCCGGTGCGAGATTGGGAAGTCGTTTTGGGCAAGTTCCTGGCCAGCCTGACCCTGTTCCTGGCCATGATTTCCCTGACCCTTGTTTACCCGCTGGTACTGTTCGCTTTCGGCCATCCAGACGGCGGGCCGATCCTTTCGGGCTATTTGGGGCTGATCCTGGCCGGCGCCGGCTACCTTTCGGTCGGAGTATTCACCTCTTCTCTGAGCCGCAACCAAATCGTGGCCGCCGTTTTGGGCATCGTTTTGCTGCTCGTCCTCTGGCTGGCCGATGCTGCGGGGAGTTTCATGGGGGGGAGTCTCAGCAGTATACTCAGCTATCTCTCCCTTTCCAGTCACACATCGGACCTGACACGGGGTGTGATAGACACCAAAGATGTGATCTATTACCTGAGCCTTGTTGTTGCATTCCTCTTCCTGTCTGTGCGCTCTTTGGAAAGCAGACGGTGGAGCTAATCGTGGAGGTTTCGTCGTGAACAGACTGTACGAAAACGTCAAAAAGGCAAGCCTTTCCCTCGGCCTGGGAGGGGTGGCGCTCCTCGTCGTGGGGTTGCTCATCTGGGTCATCACCGGCCAGTTCAACATGCGCGCCGAAGCTCCGCTGGTCATCGGGGCCGCTCTCATCGGCCTGGCCGTGCTCACCAATCCGGCCACCGTACGCGCAGCAGTCACCGGTCGCCAGGCGCGCTACGGGTCGAACGCCGTCATCATGTCGGTGGCCTTTCTGGGTATCATCGCCTTGCTGAACTTCCTGGGCGTACGACACGCCAAACGGATCGACCTGACAGCCGAAAAGAAGTTCTCCCTCTCCGCGCAAACAACGCAGGTGCTGGCCAACCTGAAAGCGCCGATTCATGTGACGGCCTTCTTCCAACAAACAAACAATCGCCGGCAAGACGCCGAAGACCTGCTCAAGGAATATGCCGCCCGCACCGACAAATTTACCTACGAGTTCGTAGACCCGGACTTGAAACCGGCCCTGGCTCGCCAGTTCCAGATCACCAGTTATGGGACGTTGGTCTTCCAGCGCGGCGACAAGAAACAGAACATCTTTGGCCTGCAAGAACAAGACTTCACCAGCGCCATCATCAAAGTCTCGCGAGACCAGAGCCCGGTCGTCTATTTCGTCACCGGCCATCAAGAACGAGACCCTAAATCGAGCGCCCAAGGCGGCTACAGCCAGATCAGCGGCCTTTTGCAGAAAGACAACTATACGGTCAAATCGCTCAATCTGGCCGTGACCAACACCGTGCCCAGCGATGCTGCCGTGGTTGTGCTGGCGGCCCCGCAACTCCCCCTGGTGAACGAAGAGTTGCAACGGCTGACAGATTACGTGGACAAGGGGGGAAACCTGTTGGTCATGTCCGACCCCAAACTTCCCGACCCGTTGGGAGACCTTCTGACCAAGTATGGGGTCGCCTTTCGCAATGACGCCGTGATTGACCCCTCGAGCTCTTTCTTCGGAGATGTCGGCTCGCCGCTCGTCTCTCATTACCCATTCCACCAGATCACCAAAGACATGGGTGGCCTTACCAGCTTCTTCCCCCTGGCCCGTTCGCTCAACCTGCCGGCGGACAAACCCGCCGACGTGCTCGTCACCCCACTGATCCAGACATCACCGGACAGTTGGGGAGAGACCGACTTCCAAAACCAGAAAGTCAGGTTCGACAACGGAAAAGACACCAAGGGACCCCTCACAATCGCTGCCGTCATCGAAAAGGGAGGCAGCAACGCACCCGCGACCAACGGGAAAACACAGGCCCCCAAAGCGAGATTGATCGTCATCGGCGATTCCGACTTCGTTTCAAATGGTGTGTTGCAGTCTGTGCGCGGAGCGTTTGGAAATACCGACCTGTTCCTGAACGCCATCAACTGGCTGAGCGAGGAGGAAACGCTGATCTCCATCCGTCCGAAGCCTCCCGCACAACATTCGCTCATCCTCACCCGCCCGCAGAGCAACTTCATTTTCGTTGTGACCACGATCCTCATTCCGACCCTGGTGCTGATCCTGGGCGGGGTTATCTGGTGGCGACGGCGTTGAGGAGGGAATAATGAACACAAGAAACACGATCATCCTGGTGGTTGTGCTCATCGCTTTGGGAGCATACGTTTACTTTGGCGAAATGGGCAGCGGGCAAACGCCATCCGCGACCCCGACACCCAGCGTCTCCACATTGTGGAGCCTTCCCGCCGACCACATCAATCGCCTCGAAGTACACGACCTGCAAACGAAGCAGGAGGCCCGGCTGGTGAAAGATTCCGGCGGGACGTGGCAAATCGAAGCCCCCATCACAGATACAGCCGACGCCACACGGTTGAACAGCCTGACGAGCCGCTTGGCGAAGATCACGGCCAGCCGGGTGATCACCAACCCGCCGGCCGACCTCGCCCCCTTCGGACTCGTCACCCATACAATGACCGTGGATATCGGCCTGACCGAGAACCAAACCCAAACCCTACAGGTTGGGGACAAAAACCCGCAAGGATTTTCCTACTACGTGCAGCAAAATGACAACCCGGCGATCTACCTGGTAACCAGCAGCCTGATTGACGACCTACGCCGGCTGATTACCAAGCCACCGCGCAAACCAACGCCCACGCCGACGTTCACCGCAACGCCGGCCGTCACGCAAACCGCCACACCAGAAGCCATCGCCACGCCGTCAGCGACGAGCGCCCCGTGACCGGGGCGTTGTCGTTGCGGCAGAAAGACGAGCACGAGTGACCAAGTTAACAGTGGAGCGCCTCAAAAGCGAGGCGAGGGTGTTTGCAGACATCAGATTGGGTACCTGACGATTTCCAATGCCTTGCAATGGCGGCTCCAATACCCAGGGCTTTTCAAAATTCCTACGACTGTCCGAGACCTTGATCGGAAAACGGGGTCCCTGACGGGACAGTTGACAAAAGGACGAGGAACACAGATGTACACAGGCTTCGCACACAGATTTTTTCTACATGTTTTATCTGTGTTTTTCTGTGAAAATCTGTGTCCTACAAAAACAAACATAAGAACTTTGAAAGGCCCCGTCCAATACCGGCGAGTGCTTGACAAAGCGGGCACAGTCCAAGGGGTGGATCGCGTTAAATGAGCATGGGACAAGCGAAGCAGAAGGTTGAGTTTGGGGATTTTCAAACCCCCTCTCGCCTTGCACGTGAGGTCTGCAGGCTACTGGTACATACAGGCCTGTCACCCTCCTCCATACTGGAACCTACGTGCGGGAAGGGTGCGTTTCTGGATGCCTCCCTCCATGCCTTCCCCAATGCGACTACTGTGCGGGGTCTCGACCGCAACCCGACGTATGTGCAGGTTTCCCAAGAGATTGTTGCCAATCATCCGAACGCGCGGGTCGAGTGCGGTGATTTCTTCAAGGTGCCTTGGGATCGTGTGCTGTCCAATTTGCCCGACCCCCTCCTTGTAATTGGCAATCCTCCTTGGGTAACTAACGCTGCGGTGGGATCACTCGGCGGCGCGAACCTACCACAAAAAATCAATATGGATGGCCTGCGCGGAATCGATGCTCTCACTGGCCGATCTAACTTCGACATTTCTGAGTGGATGCTGCGTGAGTCCATGAGGTGGCTGGAGGGTCGAGTGGGGGCGATGGCCGTTCTCTGTAAAACCACTGTCGCCAGAAAGATTCTCTACTTCTCCTGGTCTAGGCGCACTCAAATTGAGTCGGCCGCAATCTATCGAATAAACGCTTTTCAAGAGTTCGGTGCTTCGGTTGATGCCTGCTTACTTGTAGTGCGCTTGAACCCAGGTTCGAGAACGACAGATTGCGATGTCTACGAGACCTTGCACTCTACAACGCCTTCATCGCGATTTGGTATGCGCGAGGGCCGCCTTGTGGCCGACCCAAAGGCATACGACCGTCTCGCCTTCTTGTACCGCGACGGACTCGTTGGATGGCGCTCGGGCGTCAAGCATGACAGTAGTCGGGTGTTTGTATTCTCACAGAAACAAGGCATCCTCATCAATGGCTTGGGGGAGCGCGTTTCTATTGAAGCCGACGTTGTTTTTCCTCTCCTGAAAAGTTCCGACGTTGTTCATGGGCGTAAGCCACGTAAGTTCGTCTTGATCCCTCACCGGTCTATGGAGGAATCGCCTCTGGACCTTGAGCGCCGCGCTCCGCTCGCTTGGCAATACCTGCTCTCCCACTCCGACATCCTCGACAAGCGCGGAAGCTCGATCTACAAGAAAAGACCTCCGTTTTCAATCTTTGGAATCGGCCCCTATTCGCTTACGGCATGGAAGGTAGCAATTTCTGGACTTTATAAGGAGCTCAAGTTTTCCAAGGTCGGCCCTTGCGATGGACAGCCCATTGTACTGGACGATACTTGCTACTTGTTTCCATGCGACTCGGAAGCGGAGTGTGATGTCCTCTACGAACTGGTCACTTCTTCGCTTGCAACTGAGTTCTGGTCGTCACTCATCTTCTGGGATTCGAAGCGGCCTATAACGGCCAAGCTTCTCAATGTTCTTGATCTGGCAGCCCTTGCAAAGACGCTCGACCGCTGGACACCGGTTGCAAGGCGGCTAGCGGAACGACAGATGTCGCGTTACTCAAATCAAGCGCATCAAATGATGCTTTTTCAGGAATCTCTCGGTTGAGTATCGCGAAAACGGGCGATAGACAATATGAGGTCGTCCGCAGCCTGTTGTCTATTTTCATCACACACAACAATGAACGGAGAAAGCTATGTATGCTCTGATTCTCGCCGGCGGTGTGGGCACCCGTCTGTGGCCGCGCAGTCGTCGCACACGACCCAAACAATTGCTCGACCTGCTCGCCACGCGCACGATGTTGCAGGTGACCTATGACCGCATAGCCCCCCTCTTTCCTCCGGAGAACATCTTTGTCATCACCGGCCGTGCCTACGTGGACGAAGTCCGCGGACAATTGCCCCATTTGCCCGCCGGTCAAGTGGTCGGGGAACCAATGGGCCGGGGCACAGCACCGGCCATTGGCCTCGGCGTCTTACAGGTGCGCCGTCGCGACCCGAACGCTGTCCTCTTCTCCCTTCACGCCGACCACCACATCCTCCGCGACAAAGATTTTCGAGACACGTTGCAAGCCGCTGCGGACGTAGCACGTGACGGGTTCCTGGTCACGCTAGGCATCCAACCGGCCCACCCAGAAACAGGGTACGGATACATCGAGAAGGGCCGCGCCCTTGGACACCCCGGTGGACACCCGGCGTTCCGCGTGGCCCGGTTCACCGAAAAACCAAACCCAGAGACCGCGCGCCAATTTGTAGAAAGCGGGCGCTACCTTTGGAATAGCGGCATCTTTGCCTGGCAGGCTTCGACAATCATGGACGAAATGGCCCGCTGGATGCCGGCGTTACACCAGAGCCTGCTGGATATCGAAGCGGCCTGCGTGGACGAAGCGGAAGAAACCGTACTCGACCGCCTCTGGCAAACTGTACCGTCAGAATCAATTGATGTCGGAATCCTCGAACGGTCCGACAACGTTGTCGTCGTGCCGGCGGACGTCGGGTGGAGTGACGTGGGCAGTTGGGCCGCCCTGCTCAACATCCTGCCCAGCGACTCCGATGGCAACGTCTCGCTTGGTGACCACCTGGCAATGGACACACGCCAAACACTCGTCTATTCCGCCGGCCGCATGGTCGCCACGTTGGGCGTAGAAGACCTGATCATTGTAGACACCGATGATGTCGTGCTGATTTGCCCGAAAGACCGCGCGCAAGATGTAAAAAAACTAGTCGATGAACTGGCCCGCAAGAAACAGGATCAATATCTCTAGCAGGCTGTCGGAGAGGTCTGTTTTTCCCTTATCAGGACACAGATTATCACAGAGACACACAGATTTTCAGGCCAAATCAGTATCTTCTCAATAATCTCAATAAAACGGGGTGGGGCGACCCAGAAGTTCGACTTTTGGTAAAAGTCGAACTTCTTCGCCCCGGAATATTGAGAAGATACCCAAATCATCGCACAATCTGTGTTTATCCTGCAAATCTGTGTCCCATGATTCTTTCTCCGACAAGCTGCTAGGCCGTAAAAGGAGCCTTTATGTCTGAAGACAAAACCATAGCGTACTGCATGAAGTGTAAAGAGAAACGTCCGATGAACGATGCGCAACCCGTCTTTACCGCCAACGGCACACCGGCCACGCGAGGGGTGTGCTCTGTTTGCGGCACGGGCATGTTCCGCATGGGAAAGACGCCTGCACACGAAGGTATGACCCCCCCGCCCCCCGAAGCGCGGCCCAAACGCAAACGGCGCGCGGCGCGTAACGGAAAAGGGAAACGAGGCGGCGACAAACTGGTCATCGTCGAATCGCCGGCCAAGGCGCGAACCATTGGCAAGTTCCTAGGACGAGGGTACGCCGTCAAAGCCTCTGTCGGACACGTACGCGACCTCCTCCGATCCCGGTTGAGCGTGGACATTGAAAATGACTTCGCCCCCACCTATCGCGTACCCAAAGAAAAACGAGAGATCGTCAAAGAACTCCAAAAACTTGGCGCACAGGCCAGCGAAATCTACCTGGCCACAGACCCCGACAGGGAAGGGGAAGCCATCGCCTGGCACGTCGTGGAGGCGGCGAAGATTCCCAGCGACATTGTCCAGCGCGTCGTGTTCCATGAAATCACACGCAAGGCGGTGGAAGAAGCCTTTGCCAATCCACGCCAGATCAATGCCCAGCTCGTGGACGCCCAACAAGCCCGTCGCGTATTGGACCGCCTCGTCGGCTACCAGATCACCCCGTTGCTGTGGCGCAACGTGCAGGGAGGACTTTCGGCCGGGCGTGTGCAATCTGTCGCCCTGCGCATCATCGTCGAACGAGAACGAGAGATCAAAGCCTTTGAACCGGTCGAATACTGGTCCCTGGAAGCACGCCTATCCAAGCGAGACCCGGCGTTGCCCAAGGCCAAACGTGCATTCTTGGCCGCGTTGCACCGCCTGCGCGGCAATAAACCCGACCTGAAGAACGAAACCGATTCCCAGGCCCTGGTTGATGCCCTGGAGGGCGCGTCCTACGTCGTCACCGCGGTCAAACGCAAGGAGCGGACACGCCGGCCCGCCGCCCCCTTCACCACCAGCACCTTGCAGCAAGAAGCCTCTCGCCGTCTGGGCTTCGGTGCGCGACGGACGATGCGCTTGGCCCAACAATTGTACGAAGGCATTGCCCTGGGACCGGAGGGCCGGGCCGGCCTGATTACCTATATGCGGACCGACTCGGTGAATGTTTCCGCCGAGGCAAAGGCAGCAGCCCGCAAACTCATCGCCGATCAGTATGGGCCGGAGTTCTTGCCCAAGAAACCACACTTTTATAAGACACGCGCCAAACGTGCCCAAGAAGCGCACGAGGCCATTCGCCCGACCCGTGTGTTTCGCACACCCGCCTCCGTCAAGGGCTTTCTGAACAAAGACCAAATGCGGCTCTACCAATTGATCTGGAATCGATTCGTCGCCAGCCAGATGGCCTCCGCGATCTACGATCAAACTGCCGTAGACGTTGTAGCGGATACCGAAGGCCGCGTCCCGCCCGATGCCGATCACGTGCCAGCGCCGCTACTCTCCACTCTGGCCAAAAAACCGGATTACCTGTTTCGTGCTACCGGCTCGATCATCAAGTTTCCGGGGTTCCTGAGCATCTACGAAGAGACCCAGGCCAGAAAATCTTCGGATAAAGAGGACAAAACTTCGGCCAAGAACAAGATTTTGCCGCCACTCACAGCCGGCGAAGTCACCGACCTCATCGAGCTGCTTCCCGAACAGCATTTTACGCAGCCCCCGCCCCGCTATTCCGAAGCTTCGCTGGTGAAAACCTTGGAGGAGTATGGCATCGGGCGACCCAGCACCTACGCCCCGATCGTGGCCACGATCCAAGCACGGGGATATGTGGAGCAAGAACAGCGACGACTGCACCCCACCGAACTGGGCTTCATTGTCAACGACCTGTTGGTGAAGCACTTCCCCAACATCGTCGATTATGGATTCACGGCTCAGATGGAAGAAAACCTGGACCGCATCGCCGAGGGGGAGATAGCCTGGGTGCCAGTCATCCACGAATTCTATGGCCCTTTTTCCAAACAATTGGCCCAGGCGGAGCAACAAATCGAGAAGATAAAAGTCGAGGACCAGCCGACCGGTGAGATGTGCGAAAAATGCGGACACCCCCTGGTCATCAAACGCGGACGTTTCGGCAAATTCATCGCTTGCAGCAACTACCCGGCCTGCCGCAACACAAAACCCCTCCTCGAACCGATCGGTGTTTCGTGCCCCAAGTGTAGTCACGACCTGGTTGTGCGGCGCACGCGCAAAGGGCGGATTTTCTATGGCTGCTCGACCTATCCGACGTGCGATTTTAGCTCCTGGAAGCGACCCCTGCCGCAACCCTGCCCCAAGTGCGGCGGAATGCTCGTCGAAAAGAACAAACGACAGGCACACTGTACCCAATGTGAGGAAGATATTGAAAAACGTGAACTAAGGAGGTGACCCCATGCGTACGCCCTTGATGGCAGGAAACTGGAAGATGAACAAGACGGCCAGCGAAGCGATTCAATTCTTCGACTCTCTGGTCGAGGAGGTGGGCAACCCGGTCGACCGTGAAGTGCTGATCTGCCCACCGTTCACGGCCCTCTATCCCCTGGGCCGCATGATTCGCAAATCGAACGCGCCGGTCCGGCTCGGTGCGCAGAATCTCTACCCGGCCGAGGGAGGGGCCTACACCGGCGAGATTTCGCCGGCCATGCTCCGCGACGCCGGCTGCACCTACGTCATCGTCGGGCACAGCGAGCGCCGCCAATATTTCCGCGAAAGCAACGCGTTCATCAACCGCAAGATTCGCACAGCCCTGGACAACCAACTTTGCCCGATCATCTGCGTCGGCGAATCACTGGACCAGCGTGAGGCCGGACAGGCCAAAGCGGTCGTAACCGCCCAGGGACGGGCCTGTCTGGACGGTTTCTCCGGCCAGGATGTAGCCAACTTGGTGATTGCCTACGAACCGCTCTGGGCCATCGGCACGGGTCGCACGGCCACGCCGGCCGATGCACAATCCATGCACGCCGCCATCCGCGCGCTACTCGCAGAACTGCACGGCCGCGACGTGGCCAACGCCGTGCGCATCCTCTACGGCGGCAGTGTGAAACCGGCCAACGTGGATACGCTCATGTCCCAACCAGACATAGATGGCGCCCTTGTCGGCGGAGCTTCCCTGAAAGTGGACAGCTTCGCCCGCATCGTAAAATTTCAGGCCGGTGGCTAACCCCGTGCCGAATACAGACTACACGGTCCGGTTGCCCGCTTTCGAAGGGCCACTGGACCTGTTGCTGCATCTCATCGAACGCCGCGAATTGGACATCACCGCGATCTCTTTGGGCGCTGTTACCGACCAGTATTTGGAGTACGTCGAAAAGCTGGAGGCCATAGAACCCAGTACGCTGGCAGAGTTTCTGACCGTCGCCGCGCAACTCATGCTCATCAAATCGCGCCTGTTGCTTCCCCAGCCGGAAGCAGAAGACGTTCCCGAGGAAGAGGACCCGGCGGAAGCCCTGGCACGACGGCTGGAAGAGTACCGGCAATTCAAACAAGTGGCTGCCGGACTTCGAGACAGGGAATCGAAGGGGTTGCGCGCGTACAAACGTGGCGGGCCGCTGCCGGACTTCCCGACCCGTCCCCTTTTGGAAGGGATCGTGCCGGCCGATCTGGCCCAGACGCTGCAAACGCTGCTGTCTCAGCGTCCGCAGGTGGCTTCAGTAAACAAGGTCATACGCCCGCTGCGGGTGACCGTCGCCGAAAAGATCGAGCTGCTGGGAAAAATTCTGGCGAAACGAAAGCGCGTACACTTTCACCAGCTCCTGCGCCGTACCTCGACGCGGCAAGAGGTCATAGCCACGTTCCTGGCCATGCTAGAGATGATCAAACGACAGAATCTCGTTGTGCATCAAGAGCATCTATTCGGAGAAATTACCATCGAGCTGGCTCCGGATCCGCCTTCGACGCCTGCTGATGAGGAAAATGCCGATCAGGATTCCTGAGGCATCGACCAAGACGTCAAAAGGACGGCCATGCCGTCCGGCAACGAAGGTCTGGTGGAACTCATCGCTGATGGCGTAGAGCAGCGCCAGCGCGAAGCTATATGCACCTATTCGATGCGCGACCTGCTCCCGCAGGGCCCGCCAGACCAAAGCGGCCAGCACAGCATAGACAAAGGCGTGTGCACCCTTTTTGATGATGAAGTCGAGCCAGGTCTGGGATGCCCGAGGGAGGTTCGGCTGCGCCGAGAACCAAAAGATCACGCCCATCCAGAGGATCACCCGCCCCCACAGCCGCAGCACCGTTCGGAATGAAGTCCGGACAGGCCGCCGGCTTTCAGCTTCGGGTTGCACCGGTTATTCCCGCTTCTGACCGTGCCGACGCGGTGGCACGAAACACCTCGCGCAGCAAAGCGTCTTGGGCCTGGGTGAGATCGACCCCCCGGCGGGCGGTGACACGGCGGGCCGTATCGAGCATTTTTTCCAGCCGGTGTTCCACCAACCGGTCGGCCCCTCCCCAGGAGAAACTGGGAATCCATTTTGCCGGGAATCCCGCCCCGAAGAGATTGCACCCTACTCCTGCCACCGTACCGGTGTTGAACATGGTGTTGATGCCGGTTTTCGTATGATCGCCGGCAATCAGGCCCACGAAGATGGATTGACTGTCAACTTCTATCCCGTTGATGGGCACTTTTACCGTGCTGTAATTGTTCTTCAAATCGCTGGTGTTCGTATCCGCGCCGATGTTCACCCAACTACCGATGTAGCTGTGACCGACGAATCCGTCGTGTTGTTTGTTGCTGTAGCCTTGAAAGATCGATTCATCTACCTCGCCACCGATCTTGCAGACCGGTCCAATCGTCGTCCCCGCATAGATTTTGGCCCCCACCTTGATCTTAGATCCGTCGCCGATATAGGTTGGCCCTTCGATCACGGCGTGGGACATGACCAGGACGTCGCGCCCAATGATAATCGGACCGCTGCTCGCATCCAGAACGACCCCCGGCTTGATGACACTGTCTCTGGCAATGGCGATGTGGTGCGCATTGATGAGGTGTGCCCCTTTGTTCACGTTGCCCTCGATTTGGCCCAGGATGCCGGCTTCTGCCGCCTCGCTTTCGATGCGATGCGGATTGCGATGCACCAGGTTCCAGGGATATTGTACCATTTCGGCTTCCACTTCCTGGGCCGGCAAATCGCCGAAGTCTTTGCGGCGCAAGGGGTTGCCCAGCCGTTCGCCGATGCGCTCCAGGTTGGCTCCACCCAGGCGCGCGGCGACGACTGCCTCTCCCTGCACAAAAAGGCCGTCGGGGCCATCCAGGGGGATGCGCTGGGACAACCCCGGCCTGGCGAGGAGGCGACCGTTCAGGAAGAGCGCACGCTCACTTTCGATGCGATTCACGGCAAGGCCGGCACTACGCTCCAGGGTAACCGGTTCGAGAAGTCTGCGGCAGGCCTTGATCACCTGATTTTCCGGATAAGCGGCCACCAGCTTCTCTCCCAGGGTGCTCAATCCGCAACGGAGGTCCCATACCGGGCGGGTCCATGTGAGGGGCAAGAAATTCTCCACACCTTCGTCTTCGAAGAGAACCAGGGCCATAGATTGCTCACGCATTTTCGCGCACCTCCCCAAACAAGCGAATGATCGGTTCGGTATTGGAAGGTCGCACGTGTACCCAGGCGTCTCCAGGCGAACCGTCTTCATCCTGAGCGACGATCTTGATTCCGTCAACCAGATACACATTCCAGGCCCTTGCCACCACCATTCGTTGCAGGACATGGGGCAAAGGGGCCGGCATGGTCATAGAAAGAAGAAGCTCGTCGGCACTTTGCTCGCCAACGGTGAGTGTGCACTTGCTCCCATCTCCCTGCAAGCGCAACGTTTCCCCCTGGCTGCTCAGGGTGAGGGCCGGGTTCTCCCCTGTTTCGGACTGTACCAAGGGGGAGGCTCCGCTCTGCTTCCAGCGAGCGGTGAGCGCGCGCAGGGCTTGGGCCTGGGAATCGCTACAGTCCCAGCGAGCCTTGCCCATTTGCCACTGAGGCAGTTCAGCCACCAGTTGGGATAATGGCTTCTTCTCCGTCGCCATCAGGCTGAGGATAGCGCCCATCGCCGCAATGCCGTCGCGGGCCAGATTCACCGACGGAATGATTACGCCACCGCTCCCTTCGCCGGCAACGATCACGCGTTCCGGTCCTGCCTGCAAAACGCCAGAGACGACGAAGGCTTCACCCACCGGCGTGCGAATCACTTGCACCGGACGGTCTGCGTCGTTGGCCAAGTCCTCGATGGCGTGCGTTGTGGAGACGTTCGTGACGATCGTATCGCCTTCGGAACGGCGCAAGAGGTATCGCGCACAGAGGGCGATGGTCCGTTCCTCGCCAATGGGGTGGCTCTGTTCATCGACCAGCGCCAACCGGTCACCGTCTGGGTCGAAAGCAAACCCAACGTCGGCCTCCGCACGCTGGACCATGTGGCTGAGGGAAACGAGATTCTGGGGCAAGGGTTCCGGCGGTCGGGAAAAGTCGCCGGTGACTTCGCCGTGGATCACGATAACGCGGCATCCGCTGCGAGACGCAAGCTCGGAGGCGAATTGGCCGGCCGTGCTGTTGCACGCATCTATGATCACGCGCGGTTCCGCACTGCGTATGGCTTCGGCATCGATCCAGTGCCCGATCATGGTGACGTGGGCGTCCAGGGCATCCTTGCTGGCGTCCTGAGTCCAGGGTATTTGTCGAAGGTCGACTTGTGCGAAATCACCTTTTTCGCGGATTTCTCGCAGGGTATTCCAGCCGGACATGGGAAAAAGAAACCCATCGGGCGTCAGGAATTTTAATCCGTTCCATTGGGCGGGATTGTGGCTTGCTGTGATCATTACGCCCCCCTGCAAAGACCGGTCCGCGCGCACCAGGAATTGCAGGGTGGGGGTCGGGGCAACGCCGAGATCAATGACCGGACAGCCGGCAGAGAGCAGGCCGGCCATCACCAAACGATTGAGCAGGGGGGATGATCGCCGTCCATCACGAGCAATGGCCACGACGGGAGCCGTTTGGGTTTCGCGGACGAGATAGGTCCCATAGGCGCGCACCCAGTCGAGCACCACGTCCGGGCCTAATATCTCTCCGCTACCCGCTTTTGTCGTTCCACGTAGTCCAGCAATGCCAAGTTTGATTGTCATGAGATTGTCCTTTGATTTTCATTGCACAACGCAGCTCCCAAGGGGACAGGATGGGAGAATTCTACCACACCACCTGAGGATGTGCAAATAGCGTGATTTGCTCTGTGCGTTCGGCTGTCGTATAATTAACAGGGAGCGACGCTGAAACGATGAATGCAGAACAATGAATGATGAATCGTGTGAAACGTGAAAACGTGCCAACGTTCAAACGCAGCACGACAGGCATCTGACGACTGGCATCTGGCGACTGACATCTGGCATCAACCAGGAGGTGCAATGAATTTCATGCAATTTACCGAAGAACAGGAAATGCTGCGTGAAATCGCCTACGACTTTGCGCGGAACGAGGTGCGTCCGCTCATCAAGGCGTATGACCGCCGCGCGGAATTTCCACAGGAGTTGTTGCCCAAAATGGCCGCGCTCGGCTTCTTGGGAGTCTGCATTCCGATGCGTTATGGCGGCGCGGGTATGGACTATGTTTCGCTGGGTATCCTCTGCGAGGCGCTGGAATGGGCCGATTCGTCTGTGCGGGAGACGATTGCCGTACACGTCGGGCTCAACGGTCTACCCCTTTTCCAGTGGGGCAACGAAGCACAGAAGCAAAAGTATCTTGTTCCGCAATCGCGCGGCGACAAAATCGCCTGTTTCGGGTTGACCGAGCCGGGGGCCGGCTCCGATGTGGCCAATCTATCCACCCACGCGCGCCGGGCCGGCGACCGCTACATTCTGAACGGCGAGAAGATGTGGATCACGCTGGCCGATGTGGCCGATCACTTTCTCATTTTTGCTAAGACCGATCCGGCCGCACGGCACCGGGGGATTTCTGCTTTCATTGTGGAGCGCGGGTTTTCCGGCGTCACAACGGGTACGATCCACGGGAAAATGGGTGTGCGTGCCAGCAACACCGGCTGGATTGCGCTGCAAGATGCCGAGGTGCCGGCCGAAAACCGGCTGGGACGCGAAGGGGAAGGGTTCAAGATCGCCATGAGCGCGCTGGACAATGCGCGCTACACCGTGGCCGCCGGCGCGGTGGGGGTGATCAAGGCCTGCCTCGAAGAATCGGTCCAATATGCCAACCAACGAGAGACGTTCGGCCAGAAGATCGGCGAACACCAACTGGTGCAACAGATGATCGCGCGGATGGCCCAGCGGCGGGATGCGGGAGAGTTGCTGGTCGCCAAAGCGGGTTGGCTCAAGAACAGGGGCATTCGCAACACGCGCGAGACGTCCATGGCCAAGTGGTATTGCACCGAAGCAGCACTCGCTTCGGCCAACGATGCGGTGCAGATCCACGGCGCTTATGGCTATTCCGATGAGTACAACGTGGAGCGGTATCTGCGCAACGCCAAGAGCGCAGTCATTTACGAAGGCACAACGCAGATTCACGAGCTGGTGCAGGGCGCGTATGCCCTGGGCTATCGCCAGGACAAGCCGCTGCGTTGTGAGCTGCCCGCTTACGACCGGTCGTATTGGCAGGAGGAGGGGGAAGCAACTCTGGAATGATGAATGCAGAACGATGAATAACGGAGTTGGGAGAAGGGAGGAGTTGGGGAGCGTGGCCGCAGCCCGGGCCGGAATGGTAGTTCCCGCGCCCCCCTTTGCTTCCCGACCGACCGGTAGGTAGGGGATTGACAGGCTGGGAAGTTTGTGGTACAATCGAATGTGAACGGTATTGCGTGAGACCGCACCACCGGAAAGTGACGCACTACGTAACACGCCTTACGTTTTATGAACGGCTTATCACCCACACAAAAGGAGGAAAATCAATGATTGATTTCTCGCTCACCGAAGAGCAACAAGCCTTGCGCGACCTGGCCCGTGATTTCGCACGCGACAAGATCGCCCCCGTAGCACAGGATTATGACCAAACCTCGACCCATCCGCAAGACCTGATCAACGGCGCGCACAATTTGGGGCTGATGAACCTGACCGTTCCCGAGGCATACAATGGTGGAGGGCTGGGGGCGCTGGAGGATTGCCTCGTCGCCGAGGAGTTTGCGGCCGGCTGCGCCGGTGTCGCCACCACGATCATGGGCAATTCGCTGGCCCTGACCCCGATCGTTCTGGCCGGCACGCCGGAACAATTGGAGCAGTTCGTCGCCCCATTTTGCGCCGCGCCCAACCTGGCCGCCTTCTGCCTGACGGAGGCCGGCGCCGGATCGGACGTGGCCAGTATGCGCACTACCGTTCGCCGCGAAGGGGACGAATATGTCCTGAACGGCAGCAAGCGGTTCATCACCAACGGCGGCACTTCGTCGCTCTATACGGTCTTCGCCACGTTGGACCCGTCGCTCAAGCACAAAGGGATTTGCGCTTTCATTGTTCCGGGGGATACGCCGGGCCTCTCGTTCGGGAAAAAAGAGGACAAAATGGGCCAGCGCGCCTCGGATACGCGGGAGGTCATCTTTGACAATCTGCGCATTCCGGTCGCCAACCGGCTCGGCCAGGAGGGCGAAGGGTTCCTCATCGCCATGAAGACGCTGGACCGCGCACGGGCCGGCGTGGCGGCGTTGGCCCTCGGTGTGGGCCGCGCAGCGATGGAAGCGGCCCTGGAATATGCACAGCAACGCCAGCAGTTTGGCCAGCCGATTGCCCAGTTCCAAGCCATCCAGTTCATGCTGGCGGACATGGCCATGAAAGTGGAAACGGCACGCCTCATGGTCTGGAAGGCGGCATGGCTGACCGACAACGGACGGCCAAACAGCCTGGAATCGTCCATCGCCAAGTGCTACGCCAGCGACATCGCTATGGAAGTGACGACCGACGCAGTGCAAATCTTCGGCGGGTACGGGTACATCAAGGAGTACCCGGTCGAGAAATATATGCGCGACGCCAAGTTGATGCAGATTTACGAAGGCACAAACCAAATACAACGCCTGGTCATCGCGCGCAATCTATTGAGGAGGTAACGGTCTGTGAACATCATTGTCTGCATGAAGCGTACCCCGGACACAGCCACGAAGATCGCCGTCAAGGACGGCCAGATCGACCCGGCCTGCCTGGATACGTGGATCATCAATCCCTACGATGAATACGCAATCGAAGAGGCTTTGCAACTGAGAGATCGGGCAGGGGAAGGCAAGATCACGTTGGTCAGCATTGGGCCGCCGGAAGCCCAGGAAACGATCCGCAAAGGGTTGGCTATGGGGTGCGATGAGGCTGTACACCTGGTCGACGATGCTTTCGCCGGTCTAGACCCCCTCGGCGCGGCAAAGGTGCTGGCGGCGGCAATCCAGAAGGTGGGCGATTTCGATCTCGTCTATACCGGCTGGAAGGGTGTGGACGAGGATCACGGCCAAACGGGAATCTATCTGGCGGAGTTTTTGGGCCTGCCGCACGTTTCCATGGTCGTGAAGATTGACGATATCGGCGATGGCGAAGCACGTGTCGAACGGGAGGTGGAGGGGGGCCATGAGCTGGTGCGCACCAGCCTGCCGGCCGTCTTCACCGCGCAAAAGGGCGAAAATGAGCCCCGCTACCCCACGCTGCGCGGAATCATGGGCGCCAAGAAGAAGCCCTTCCAAACTTGGTCTGCCGCAGATGTGGGGCTGGACCCCGCCGGGTTGCAGCCGGTACAGGAAATCCTTTCGGTCACGCTGCCCCCGCAGCGACAGGCCGGCCGCATTGTGGAGGGTGAAACGGTGGAGGAGAAGGCGCGCGAACTGGCCCGCTTGCTGCGGGAAGAAGCCAAAGTGATCTAACGACAGGCTGACAAAGGAGAACTTCATGTCCACGAACAATGTACTGGTGGTCGCCGAACACCTCGACGGCCAGTTGAAACGAATTTCGTTCGAGTGTGTTACCGCTGCTGCGGAGATTGCCGGTAGCCTTGGCGGGCAAGTGCAGGCGATGGTATTGGGAACGTCGTTGCCGGCGGCACTGGCTGAGCAATTGGGGCAGGCCGGCGCACAGACGGTCTTCACTGCCGACGACGGTTCGCTGCAAGACTATGCCCCCGAACGATTTGCGCAGGTGGTCGCCGACACGGTGCGCCGCGCGGACCCCGCCGTGGTGCTGTTCGGGGCGACGGCCCGTGGGCGCGATCTGGCCCCGCGTGTGGCGGCAAAGTTGGGGGTCGGGCTGGCTTCCGACTGCACCGGTTTCGCCGTGAAGGATGGCCGGCTGGTCATCACCCGCCCGATGTACGCCGGGAAGGCAATCGCCCAGGTCGCGTTGCAAAGTAGCCCGCAGATGGCTACCGTGCGCCCCAACATCTTTCCGCCGGCAGAGGTTGCTCCGGACAGGCAGGAGGCGACCATCGAACCTGTTGCCGTGGGAGAGATCGCCGCGGGCGCTGTGGTGGAAGAGTTCCAGGCGAAAGGGGGAGATCGCCCCGAGTTGACCGAGGCGAACATCATCGTCTCCGGTGGGCGCGGAATGGGCGGTCCGGAAAACTATGTGGTCATCGAAGCGCTGGCCGATGCGTTGGGCGCGGCGGTGGGCGCTTCGCGCGCGGCGGTGGATGCCGGCTGGCGGCCCCACTCCGACCAGGTGGGGCAGACCGGCAAGACGGTTTCGCCCAGCTTGTACGTAGCCTGCGGCATTTCGGGCGCCATCCAGCACCTGGCCGGTATGCGCACGTCGAAGGTGATTGTGGCGATCAACAAGGATGCGGATGCACCAATTTTCAAGGTGGCCGATTACGGGATCGTCGGTGATCTGTTCGATGTCGTGCCGGCACTGCGCGAGGCCATTCGCGAGCTGAACGACTGATGATGCTCAGAAGTTCAACTTCTCGGAGAAGTTGAACTTCTCGGCCCAATGCGTATTGCGTGTTGCGTATTCCGTCGCTCCCCGCTATCAGGTGTCAAGTGTCACGTGTCAGGTAAAACGTGATGCGTAAGACGCAATACGCTTCACGCCTTCACGTTTCACACGATTCATCATTCTGCATTCATCGTTTCAGCATCGCTCCCCGCTCGCGGAGCGGTGGCCGTTCTGTGATTTGGCCTGGAAGAACTATGGTTTAGTGGGGGGAATCCGCAACTCGTCTCCAACCCGCAGGCGACTGGGGTCAATGAGGTCATTGGCCATGATCAGGTCCTCCACGGTGATGCCGTATTGCTGAGAAATGGACCATAACGACTCGCCAGCCTGCACGACGTGAATCTCCATGACCGGTGTAGCGGTGAGTGTGGGGCGCGGTGTATGGGTCGGGCGCAAGGTGGCAGTGACCTCGGGTGTCGGGGTATTGCCTGCGGGGGTCGAGGGAGCACCAAGCAGGCCACAAGTCCTCGCCAAAGCGACGATCCAAAATAGAACTAATGCGGTGACAACAAGCCGGGCAATGCGATCCATCTTGTTTTCCTACAAAACAGCGTCCAATAGTACTTGTGGATGATCACAATATTTTTCGCGTGGAATCTTCCCACCAGCTATCTGCTGCAAAATATCGGTGAGCTTCTTGTTTATGGGCACAGGGATTTCCAATTGTTCACCCTGTTTGGCAACGGCCCCGTTCAACACACCCACCTCTAACTGTTTCTTTCCGGCGACCAGGTCTACATACATCGAGGGCATTTTTCCGCCACGCCCGGTGCGAACGGCGCGTCGAACGATGGGCCGCAGGATGAAAGAAGGCACGCGACGTATCCAGGGCACCAGGGTTGGCAGAGGGTAACCGGGTAAGGCGACCGGGTGCAAATTCATCGCGGCCATGACCTGCAAGGCTTCCAGGAAAGTGGCGCGTTCCATGTCAAACAAGCTCTGGTTTGCATACACGCGCTCAGGTGGCCAGCCCAGGATCGCAGAAGTCGCGTTGCCGATGATGTTCAAGAGCAGCTTGGACCATTTCATGGCCCGAAAATCGTCATAAACGGCCACCTCGAAGCCCGCTCCACGCAGGGCTTCGACGATGGGCGTCGCGACGACCTGGTTGGTCACCGGCGCAATGCCGATCCCACCCCGTTGCACGGTCTCGATAACCGCCGGCCCGGTCATGCTGACCGGGACACTGATGATGCCAGCGATCATACGGTTTTCCCCGATGATTTCGGCGATGGTCTCTTCTGTGCCTACCCCATTTTGGAAAGTAACGACCAGCGGAAGTGTATCAGTTTCTTCGGATAGATTGATGATGGGGGGCAAGACATCGTGTGCTTTTGTAGTGAGGAGGGCCAGGTCATATTCTGGTTGGAGTGCAAAGGCCCCGGCAATGTTTTCCGTCACCTGAATGTCGCGGATATGTATGTGCTCCCCCGGCTCTTGGGCGATATCGAGGCCATACGCTTTTACCGCTTCCACAAGCCACGGCCGGCCGACCAGGGTTACATCGTGTCCGGAATTGGCCAGTCGTCCTCCCAGAAGGCAGCCAATAGCTCCCGCACCAATTACCAGTATGCGCACGAGGTCCGCATCCTCCCCCAAAAATTATACAGAGGGGCGACCCCAGAGGCCGCCCCTTCGTTACAGATATCGGTGCCCAGCAGCGTATTGCGTCAAATAAAGATAGGCGCTAGAACAAGTGTGATGGTGGCCAAGAGCTTGATAACGACGTGCAAGGAGGGCCCGGCCGTATCCTTGAAAGGATCGCCAATGGTGTCGCCCACAACTGTGGCGGCATGTAATTCGGAACCCTTACCCAACACGTTGCCCTCCGCGTCGTGGACTGCTCCAGATTCTACGAACTTCTTGGCATTGTCCCAAGCGGCACCGCCGTTGTTCATCACCGTCGCCATCATGATGCCGCCAATGGTTCCGGCCATCAACAGTGCGCCCTCAGCTTCCGCCTTGAGCAAGACGCCAACGACAATGGGCATGCCCACAGCCAATAGGCCCGGCAAGACCATGGATTTGAGTGCCCCGGTGGTGGTGATGTCTACGCAGCGGGCAAAATCGGGGCGCGCCGTGCCTTCCATCAGACCGGGAATCTCGCGGAACTGCCGGCGTACTTCTTCGATAATGTCGCCGGCCACTTTGCTAACGGCCTGCATGGCCAGGGAACTGAACAGGAAGATGAGCATGATACCGAGTGTCGCCCCCACGAAGACCTCCACCTTGGCCAGGTCAACGGTGTGTGAGGATTTCACGATGGCTTCCGAGTATCCTTTGGCTTGACGGACCAGCTCGATCTTGTCCAAGTAGGCTGCGAACAGCAGGAAGGCGGCCAGAGCCGCGGAGCCAATGGCGTACCCCTTGGTCAGCGCCTTCGTCGTGTTGCCGGTAGCATCCAGGGCGTCGGTGCCGGCACGCACCTCCTCTGGTGCTCCCGTCATTTCGACAATCCCGCCGGCGTTGTCCACGATGGGGCCGAAGGTGTCCATGGCCAGAATGTAGGCAGCGGTCATCAGCATACCCATTGTCGCCACGGCTGTACCGTAGACGGCACCATGTTCCACGCCACTCTTTGTGCCGGTCCAGGCCGAGAGCAGTAAGGCAACACTAATGAGGATAGCCGGGGCGGCCGTGTTTTCAAATCCAATGGCCAGCCCAGAGATAATGTTGGTGGCTACTCCCGTCCGGGAGGCTTCTACGATGGTCTTGACCGGACGCCAGCGTGCCTCGGTGTAATACATCGTGATGAGCACGAAAAACACGCTGGTTACCAATCCGACAACACCGGACCAGAAGAACCAGATGTTGCCAATGGTAATTTGCACCACTGGGTACAGCGCGGCGATGGATAGGATGACCGCCACGACGTAGCCACGGCTCAAGGCGTTCATCGGCTCTTCGCCATCCCGATAATTCACGAAGAACAACCCGATCATGGAAGTGATGAGACCGACTGCACGTACAATCAGGGGGAAGAGGATCCACGCTGGATTATTCGTAACTTTCCAGATGGCAACACCAAGGATCATCGCGCCGATGTTCTCGGCTACGGTAGATTCAAACAGGTCTGCTCCACGGCCGGCGCAGTCCCCGACGTTGTCACCGACCAGGTCGGCAATGACGGCGGCGTTACGGGGGTCGTCCTCGGGGATGCCGGCTTCGACCTTGCCGACCAGGTCTGCTCCAACATCGGCCGCTTTCGTGTAGATGCCGCCACCCAGTTGGGCAAAGAGAGCTACAAAGCTGGCCCCAAACCCAAGACCAACGATCAGGAAGGGTGCCTGTTCAGGGTGACTGGTTCCCCCATAAAGCAGGAACATACCGTAAACAGCGACCAGACTGAGGGTTACGACCAGGAAGCCAGATACCGCACCGCCGTGTAATGCGGTTTTCAGCGCCGGCCCCACGCCGCCACGCGCTGCACTGGCGGTACGTACGTTGGATTTCACCGCTACGTACATACCGATAACGCCCGAGAGAGCAGAAGCTGCCGCTCCAACCAGGAAGGCGATGCCGGTGCGCATACCCAGATTCCACCCCGTGATTGCCGTCTCGGAATTCTTCTCGAAGAGGGCGATCAACACGGTGACAACGGCAGCCGTTATCAAAGCGAGTATGGCTATCGTGCCGTACTGCCGGGTGAGGAAGGCCACCGCCCCTTCGAAGATCATGTCCCCCACTTCCTTCATTTCCTTTGTCCCTGTATCCCGTGACATCACATCATAAGCGAGCCACACGATAAAGACAAGGGAAATCAAGGCCGCGATGGGGACCAACAGTATAGCTCCCATAAAACTCCTCCTCTCTTCAGTTCAAATTAAAGATTGTGCCTGCACTCCAAACAGACATTTGCGAGCCTGTGAGTTCACAAGCATCCCCCACACGGTAGAGGGCGATGAATAGTTTATTGTGTCATGCGGGGGACGCTTGTGAGCAACGCCACTATAATAACACAAAACCCCTTAATTGTAAAATCCGTCACTCTCGTCGGGTATGCTGCAAAAGGGTGCGGAAGGGCGTGCCCATAGGGGCGAGTCGGGCAACCCAAAACGCAAAAATAGGACGCACACCCCCGTCACGACCACCACATTGACTTTTGGGGAAAACTTGCTAAACTACTCGTACCCCCTCAAGATTTCTGGGGAAAGAAGGTAGAATGATGTGCGGTAGAAAGATGACATGAATCAATCGTCGAAATCTCATAGCCTATTCTCTTCCCACTTGATCATACTAGCGCTTGTGCTCATTTCTTCCTGGGGAGTTGATTTGGTATGGCACAGTGCGGATTTGGTCATACGAGGACGGTCACAATGGGCAACCTGGTCAGACAACAAAACCCCGGACATCTTCACTACGAACTGGGTGCGTTTTCATGACGATCTGCAGGGAATGGAGCAAGATTTACACGCGATTCGTATTGACCTGACGCCCCTTTGGGTTCTTGGTGCCCCCGTAAGCCGCAATCTGCGCGCCGCACCCGCTTTGCTCGAGGCCGCGGAAGACTTGATGGGTGCCGGTGCAGAAGTGGGCACCGTGATGCACGGGGTGCAACAAGGGCTCGCCCCAGCGCAGGGCAACGCCCCAGCACGCGGCGACCCGTTGCCACAGGCCCTGCGCGCCGTGGCAGATAACGCGGACTTGTTGGCGAAAGCAGCAGACAGGGTGGAACATGCGCAAACGGTACTCTCCACTGTGCAAACCGAGGGACTGGACCCTCGCGCGAAGAAAGCCGTCGAACGACTGAATCGCTATCTGCCGCTGGCTGCCGGGTCCCTGCGACTGGGCAGCCGGTCTCCATCGCTGTTGGGCTTCGAGGGCGTTCGACACTATCTGATTCTGGCCCAGAACAATGATGAACTGCGCGCCACAGGAGGGTTTATCGCCGGTGTGGGCCTGGCCACGCTCGATTCTGGCAAGATCACCAGCCTGGAGTTTCATGATAGCTATGCGGTGGATGATTTTAGTAAGCCGCAACTCTTGTCGCCCCCCTCCATGAAACAAACCATGGGCATTGAACTATGGGTCGTTCGTGACGCAAATTGGTTTCCCGATTTTCCCTCCGCGGCTCGTACGGCTGCCCAGATCTATGAGACCGACCAAGAAGTTCACCTGGATGGCGTGGTCTCGGTGGACATGATTGCTTTGCAATCGTTCGTTGGTGCCGTCGGCCCCTTGCACCTCAAAGGTTATTCGGAAGAGATTACCGGCGACAACCTGATCGATCTGATGCGCTATTACTGGGGGCCCTTGTCTATGGGCTTTACGCTGGACCAATGGGAAAAGATGCCGTGGGAGGAAAAAGCCCGCCTTTGGTTCCCCCACCGCAAGGATTTCGTCAACAAGGTAACAAAGAACTTATTGAAAGGGCTCACGACCAGCGTATCGAACGGGAAGCTACTGAAAATTACACGATCGGTTTTGCGCACGCTAAACGACAGACACCTATTGGTCTATCTGTTCGATGAGCAGGCGCAACACGTTTTCACTAACCAAAAATGGGACGGGGCGGTCTTGCCTTTTACCGGCGACTACTTGCAAATTGTCGACACAAACGTTGGCTATAACAAAGCCAACGGGAGAATCGCTGAAACAATCGAGTACCGGGTCCGAATGAACAGTGACAAGGACATTCGCGCAACCCTAAACCTGCACTATCGCCACCAAGCCCCCCCCTCCGAGCAAAAATGCACTCAGAAGCCGCGTTATGACCCCACCTACGAGCAGATGATGGGCCGCTGCTACTGGGATTTTGTGCGCGTTTATGTGCCGGACGGCAGCAAATTGTTGAGCATGAAGGGGCTTCAAGTCGACGGGATTACAACGACGGTAGAGTCCGGCAAAACCGTCTTTGCCGGCACCTTCGTACTTCGTCCAGGCCAAGAACAAACCGTCGAGATTCAATATGCCTTGCCACCAGACATACTCCAGAAAGAGAGCCGTGATACTCTGTATCGCCTGCTCTGGCAGAAGCAATCTGGTACCGTGGGGATACCTTTTCGCGTACAGGTGCGTGCCGAACAGGGCAAGACCCTCCACACCACGCAGGCTGGCTCCACGGTGGACGATCAGGGTAGGGTAATATTCCAAGGTCGCCTGGACCAAGACCGCTCATTAGAGCTTGTGCTGACCCAAGCGAGGCAGGAGCCGAAATAGGGGTGCCGGCGGCGGATTGTCATTCCCCGCGAGCGAACGGGGGTTGGCTCTCCAGACACAAAACCTTGCCGGACACCCGGCATCCATTTGACATACCTGCATAAAATGTGGTAGACTACCTATAGGACAAGATGCTTGTGTGGACAGCACCAAGGCGTTTTTTCAAAACAGTGCCCATGAGCGGCTGCTCGCCACCAAGGATGAAAATGGCGGGACGTGAAACGTATTGCGTCTTACGCATCACGTTTTACCTGACACCTGACACCTGACACGTTATTTTCATAAAAGGAGGAAAACATGGCACGTCGAAAACCAAAAAGACGGCGGTACAGTACCAGCGAAAAAGCAATCTTCGTCATTGGACTGCTTACAGCAGTCAGCATGATTGTCCTATTGCTGGCGCCCCTTTTCTATCGCTAAGTCACCTTCAGGGAACCTGAAATGGGAGAGCGTGTTCTCGTTATCGAGGACGATCCAAAGATCGCTGATTTCCTGCGCAGGGGACTGCTTTACGAAGGCTACCAGGTTTCATTAGCAATGGATGGTCAAGAAGGCCTCACCGCCGCTCGAGATCGTCCACCAGATATCGTTGTCTTGGACTGGATGCTTCCCGGAAAAATAGACGGGCTGGAGGTCTGTCGCAGACTTCGTGCGGCCAGTGATACCCCCATCCTCATGTTGACGGCCAAAGACACCATTTCCGACCGGGTGGCCGGCCTGGATGCAGGTGCAGACGACTATTTGGTGAAACCCTTTGCCTTCGAGGAGCTTCTTGCCCGTTTACGCGCGTTGTCTCGCCGCCACAAAGCAGACGCCGAACAGGAAATCCTGCACTTCGCGGACGTAACCGTGAACACAAACTCACGGGAAGTATGGCGAGGGGATCATCGGATCGAACTCACCGCGAAAGAGTACGACCTGCTGGAACTTTTCCTGCGAAACTCGCGCCAGGTTCTCACCCGAGACGTGATCTATGATCGGGTATGGGGCTACGACTTCGGCGGCGAATCGAATATCATCGAGGTCTATGTCCGTTACTTGCGGGGAAAATTGGAAGAGTTCGGCGAACCACGCCTGATTCATACGGTCCGTAGTGTTGGCTATGTCCTCCGTGAAGATTGAGAAAGTGCCCGTGTGTCTATTCGCCTACGTTTGACCCTTTGGTACACCAGCCTACTGGGAATCACCCTGGTACTTTCCAGCCTGCTGATGTTTTTCACCGTCCGGTATAGCTTGCACAATGAAGTGGATCGCAACATAGAGTCCCGAGCCCGCCAAATACAGCACTCCTTTCAAGAAGTATTCAGCGCCCGTCTAGACCCCGAGATTATGATGTCTCAGACAAAAATCCTGGCCCCTCCGCTGGAAACCTTTTCTGGCCCCGATCTCTACATCCAGATTCTCACACTCGATGGACAGATCCGGGATACTTCTGCAAATCTAGGAGGACGGCATCTACCCATCTCGAACAAAGCGCTAGAGCGAGCCCGTCAAGGGCGGACCACCTGGAACACGTGGCAAAATGGAGCAGCCCAATTGCGCGTATACACCACACCCCTTTCCCTTGGAGGTGTAATCGTAGCCAATCTGCAAGTGGGCGAGTACCTCGGCGAAGTGGATCATATCTTACGGAAACTCTCTACGATCCTGGCACTCGTCGTTGCCGGCGCTTTGGTGTTGGCCGCCGGCATGGGATCGTTCCTGGCCCAGCGAGCCATTGCCCCGGTCGATCAGGTGACGCAAGCCGCTTTGCACATAACCCGCGCCGAGGACCTGCACCGCCGGCTGGCCGTTCCCGGCCCGGCCGATGAACTTGGACGACTGGTCGCGGCTATCAACGAAATGCTCGACCGCCTGGAAATGGTCTTTCGCTCGCAACAGCGGTTTGTGGCCGATGTTTCGCACGAACTCCGCACCCCCTTGACCGCGATCCAGGGCAATCTCGATCTGCTGCGCATCGGAGCAATCGACAATCCGGAGGACCGTCACGCCGCGCTGGCGGCCCTCGAAAGCGAGGTGGCGCGCCTTTCTCGCATGGTCAACGATCTCCTCTTCCTGGCACGCAGTGACACGGCGACAAAAACCAGCCACCAGCCGGTGGAGCTGGACACCCTCCTGCTGGATGTTTTCCGGCAAGCACAGATTCTGGGTGAGGATGTTTCTCTATCTCTGGGCCACGAAGACCAAGCACTGGCCATGGGAAACCCAGACCGTCTTCGACAGGTGCTCCTCAATCTTGTGGACAATGCCCTCAAATACACCCCCAAGGGGGGACAGGTTACGCTTTCCCTTTTCCGTGACAAAGGGTGGTCCCGCGTGGTCATCGAGGATACAGGGATCGGCATTCCTGCGGAGGCAATCCCCCATCTCTTTGAGCGGTTTTATCGTGTGGACAAAGGCCGGTCACGATTGAGAGGTGGCTCTGGCCTGGGGCTTGCCATCGCCAAGGAAATCGCAGAAGCGCACGGGGGACGCATAGAGGTGGAAAGTGAAGAAGGAAAAGGCAGCCGCTTCACTCTCTGGCTGCCGGCTATAGAAACGCAAGCTGCTGCAGCGCCCTCCGAATATTAGAGACACCGGCCGGGTCCGGGTAGACCAGGGGCAATCGCGGCACACCTCCCTGATAGCCCAACACGTCCAAGGCCGCCTTCCATCCGCCGATCCCGAACGGGGCGATGGCGCGCCCGAGCAAAAGCAGCCGGGCATGCAAATCATGGGCCGCTGCCAAATCATCTTCCCCCGCTGCTCGATACACATCCACACACGCTTGCGGCGCTATGTTGGCAATGGCCAGGATCGCGCCATCGGCACCCTGCACCAGGGCAGAGAGAAAGCTGGATGTAGCCCCAACCAAGAGTTGAAACTCGCGAGGCACACTGCTGGCTATCTCCACAATTTGGCCGATATTCCCTTCGCTATCTTTCATGCCCAGGATGTTGGCGTGTTCTGCGAGGGTCCGTACTGCGGCAACGGGCAAACGAACACCGGTAAAAATAGGGACGTTGTATAACAAAATTGGAACCGGTGACGCATCCGCTACGGCCAGATAGTGGCGCACGAAGGCGTCGGCGTCGAGGGTTGGTTTGAAGTAGTTGGGGGTTACGACGAGCGCTATATCTGCGCCCAAGTCGGCGGCTTGGCGCGTAGAGGCAATCGTCGCCCGCGTACATTCTTGGCCGGTGCCGACGATCAGCGTCTTTTCGGGCGGAACTTCTTCTCGCGCCCAAGCGACGAGCCGTGCCCGCTCATCGGTGGACAAACAAACGGATTCTCCGGTTGACCCGACCACCAAATAACCCGCCAGATCGTATTGGTTCCAACGTCGCAAATTGCTGCGAAAGGCTTTTTCGTCTATGTCTCCGTCTGGAGAGAATGGTGTAACAACTGCAGGGAACACGCCACGTAGCATGAAATTCTCCCGGAAGCGTAAAGCCGGTGAGGGCAATGCGTTGGACATAGCGCACCATTCTTCTGTACACAATGCCACGCGCAAGGCAAGCCCAATGCCGGCCAGGCAGGGTTACGCGCCCACTACGTTGAATCGGTCCCGGACGAGACCGATTCAACAGCCCTTGCGAAGGCGGCAAAACCTTCGCAAGGGTGAGGCTTATCCGCTTGTTCCAACAATGAACGAACTACCAACAACGATTGGCAGCTCGTCCTGTCATCCGTCTTTATGTCCTTCTAAATAACTTACAGCATCTCCAACAGTGGCAATTGCTTGCGCATCATCATCGGAAATGTTACCTCCGAATTCTTCCTCGAAGGCCATGATCAGCTCGACCAAATCGAGTGAGTCGGCCTCCAAATCCTCCCGAAAACGGGCCTCTGGTGTAACCTGTCCTTCATCCACACCCAATTGATCAACAATGATTGCCTTTACGCGGTCAAAAACGGTGCTCAATGTGGTTCTCCTTTCTTGCTTATCCTGTGCGATTGCTAACCAGCGAACCGGTCTGAAAGATCGTTTTCGGCTTTACAAATGTACTGTGCCACTCGGTATCCCGTAGTATAACAGTGATACGCTATCTCGTCAATTCTGTGACCCTGCTTGCAGGGCTTTTCAAAATTCCTACGACTGTCCGAGACCTTGATCGGAAAACGGGGTCCCTGACGGGACAGTTGACAAAAGGACGAGGAACAC
>JAADHH010000128.1:26823-75074 GCA_013151955.1 Chloroflexota bacterium | reverse complement strand
TCGCCTCCCCTTTCGCTCTGGAACCGAAAAGGATAACCTGTTCCGGTTGTGCCACACGAACAATGGTCTCTACGATGGCCTGCAACTGTTCGTTCTGTTCCATCATGTCTCCCCCGTTTCTATCAGGATCGGCCCCAGTCTTGCGATCAGCTCGTCCACGTGCTCTTTCTCGATCACCAACGGCGGGACCAAGCGCAACACCTTCTCGCCCGCCGGCACGGTGAGCAGGCCAGCCTCGAAACCGGCCGCAACGATGTCGTTTGCCGGCACGGTCAGTTCCAGGCCCCAGATCAGCCCGCGTCCACGCACCTCGGTAACAACCGGCGATTCGGCAGCCAACGCCCGCAGCCGCGCACCCAGGTAACTGCCCACCTCGCGCACGTGGGCCAGGAAGGCCGGTTTGCGCACCCGCTCGAACAGGGCATGAGCCACGGCACAGGCCAGTGGGCCGGCGGCAAAGGTGCTGCCGTGGTCACCCGGTTGTATGGCCTGGGCCACCGCCTCCGTCACCAGCGTCGCACCGATGGGCAGGCCGCCCCCCAGTGGCTTGGCCAGGGTCATGATGTCGGGCGTCACGCCGGAGGGTTCGTGGGCCCACAGCGTGCCGGTGCGTCCCAGCCCGCATTGTACCTCGTCGAAGATCAGCAGCGCGCCCTGCTCATCGCAACGCTGGCGCAGCGCGCGCAGGAACTCGGCGCCGGCCTCGTGGACGCCTCCTTCGCCCTGCACCGGCTCGACGATCACGGCACAGGTTGCCGGCGTGATGGCCTCGACGGCGGCGTCCGCATCGTTGAAGGGAGCGAAGCGCGCACCGGGCATCAGCGGCGCGAAGGGGGCCTGGTACTTCTCCCGCGCGGTGACGGCCAGTGCACCCATCGTCCGTCCGTGGAACGAGCCGCTGAAGGCCACGAACTCCGTTTTGCCCTCGCCGTGGGTCTCGCGAGCCCACTTGCGTGCGAATTTCAGGGCCGCTTCCACCGACTCCCCTCCCGAATTGCAAAAGAAAACCCGGTCGGCGAAGCTGTTTTCGCAAAGCGACCGGGCCAGTTGCACGTGAGGCATGGTGTGGTACAAGTTGGAAACGTGCCACAGCTTCTGGCTTTGCGATTGTAGCGTGTCCAGCAGTTCCGTGTCGCCGTACCCCAGCGCGTTCACGGCGATGCCGGAGACAAAATCAAGGTACGCTTTGCCTTCAGTGTCGTAGAGATAGACCCCGTCGCCTCGATCCAGCACGAACGGCGGCCGGCGATAGGTCGGCACGATGTATTTCGCTTCCAGGTCAATGATTTGTTGGGTCGTCATGGCTTATCTCCAATGCATCCTGCGGGCACCGTACTCTGCAAAGATTGGGTCGCAAACAACAAGCAAGCCTGAATGTCTTCTGAGGTGAGGCCCTCATATTCGTTTACTACTCGTCAAAGGTTGCACCATGTGCAAGCAGGTTGAGGACGTATTCTACGGTCAGACGGGTTCCTGCAATGACGGGTTTCCCCACCATGACCCTCGGATCGAGCGTTGTCCGATCCAGCAACTTCTGTTCTTTCATAACGATCACCTTCCCTGCCACCTCCCCACAAAATCCGTGTCCCGATTCCAGTCCGTTTTCCTTCTACGTCTGGCATCCACTCAAACCCTGTTAGGCCCCCCGAATTATGGAAGAAGCTACATAGATTCGGTCAGGGACCTTCGCTCATCAAAGTTCACAGAAGTTTGACGAACTCGTCAATGCTAAGTCCAACCTGACGGAGGATAGCACGCAAGGTGCCTCGATCTAGCTCTTTGTGATCAGGGACCACTACCTGCGCGAAAGGTACATCCCGACGCATAATCATGTGGCTTCCATGTTGCCGTTTGAAGTAGAAGTCTTGTTTCTCCAACACCCTACGGCACGTACGGCCAGAAATTCTCGGCAACTTGCTCATACGGCTACGAGTAGAGATTCGAAACGTTCTTCCGGGATTGGTAGCCTATCCTCTTCCAATGTTGCGATATACCCCTCAATGGCTTCCTTGATATTGACGAGAGCTTCTTCTCTGGTTTTCCCCTGGCTAATACAACCGGGAAGGCCAGGGCATTCGGCTACCCAATAATCATCTTCACCAGGGTAAATCAGTACTTGTCTCATCGGTTCACCTCTTTCTGTTGTTTTATTCTACCCGCTGGCAGAACGAACTTGTGTTTCCGTTACTGTTGTGTACGCAACCAGTGGGCGACCGCCGGCCCTGTACACTCATCCACAAGAAAACGCATCTATGCAGCCATCTTTGTCAATGGACCGAAAACTGTACTCTGCAAAGATTTGGTCGCAAACAACTTATGTACCAAAGAAAAACGTGGGTATCTAACAGGAGTTTCATTTGCCTTCAAACGCCTGAATAATACTGTCCGGCAACGGTTCATCAAAGTCATCCGGCACCATGAATTCGCCTGCACATAGCCCAAAAGGACGCAACTGCTCAGTAGTCGGCTCATCGTCGAGTATGGTCACAATGACTCGTCGGCCAGATGACAGCCTTATTTGTTCCAGTAACGTAATGTTACCCTGCTCGTTGACAACAGCCTTCACAGTACGTAGCACAATGGTTACCTCCTCACGAAATCCTCGTTCCGATTTCTGGCCGTCCCCCTGCTGCCCAGCCCTGCAGGCCAGCCAGGTTTGTGATCAATACGCTGCCGACGCCGGCACGCACTGCTCCGGCAGCCGAGCGCACCTTCGGCACCATGCCGCCGCTGACGATCCCATCGGCGATGGCCTGTTCCACCTCGTCCGGCGACAAACGCGAGATCACCTGCCCACTGTCCAACACGCCGGGCACGTTGGTCAGGAAGACCAGTGTGTCCGCCGGCAAGGCCCCGGCCAGAGCCAGCGCGGCATGGTCGGCGTTGACGTTGTAGGCGTGGCCCTCTTCGCCCAGCGAAATGGGCGAGACCACCGGCAAGAAGCCGGCGGCAAGCAACTTGCGGAGCGGCTCGGCTTGTACCGCCGCCACCTCGCCGACCCAGCCGAGATCGTCCGTGGGATGGGTCATGCGCCGCACACGGATCAGCCCCAGGTCCACGCCGCTGATCCCGACCGCCTGGACGCCGGCCGTGACCAGTTGCGCAGCCAGCCGCTTGTTCACCCGGCCGGAGAGGATCATCTCCGCCAGGACGAGCGATTCGTCGCCCGTCACGCGCAACCCCTCGACGAAGCGTGGCTCCAGGCCCAGCCGCTGCTGCCAGGCGGCGATCTCCTTGCCGCCGCCATGGACGATGACCGGCGGCGATGGCATGGTCCGTACCGTGGCAATAAATGACGACACAAAGGCCGCGTCGTCCAAATCGTTGCCACCGACTTTGATTACGGTATATTCGCCCATAAGGATTGACGGTTCCGGTTTCTTGTGCTACAATTTGAGTAAGACGTGTCACGTACTGCGTACTGCGTAGGACGCAGTACGCGTTATGCGTGTTTGCCACCCGCTATCTGGTGCCATCTGACGACAGTTCGAGGCGCAATATGACACAACCAAAACAGACCGGGGCACACCCCCGAAAAAAACAAACCCTCCGCGAAGCGGCGGCGGAATATCTGGCCACACATCCCCGGGTTTCCATCGAGGAGCGTCTGGCCCAGTACGAGCACCGTTACAACCTCTCCTCGGCGGAGTTCTACGCCCGCTACATGCGCGGGGAATATCCCTGTGAGGAGTGGGATTATTTTCGTTGGGCAGGTATCTACGAACTACATCTTCGTCGCAATGGGACACGCAATGAACCCCAACCAACATCTGGTCATTCTTTCTAGCTTGATCAGACATCGAAAAAGTATCATTGCCCAAGAGATTCGCGACCTCCTCATTGGTGAAGACCACGGTTTGATCGAAGCTCGCCTGTTTTTCTATTTTCTACGACGAATCGTTTCTATACTTCAGCGAGTATGTGGTAGCCACGAAAAAGGGCCTCCACATACAGCGTTACCGCTACCAATACTGCGACGCCAAGGGAAACGAGATCGTTCGCTGGGATGATGCCCCTCATCATCCCCACTTGCCCAACTTCCCCTATCACGTGCACAAGGAGAGCACGGTGCGCTCATCACCCAAAATGAACCTCAAAATGGCACTAGATTGGATTGAGCAACACCTGTTCTGAAAATAACGCGACCCCTCCCGACACGGAGAGGGGAGATGTGTTGCGTGTTGCGTCGCCCCCTGCTCGACGCTCCACGCAAAAATTGACCGTTGATCATTGCCCATTGACCAACCCCGTCGTCTCCTCCCATCCGAACATCAAGTTCATGTTCTGCGCAGCCTGGCCCGACGCTCCCTTGATCAAGTTGTCAATGCAAGCGACGATGATAACGCGGCCGTCGCTTCCAAGCGGTGTGAGCGAGATCGCGCAGCGGTTGCTGCCCACCACGTGGCGCAATGTCGCCAGCCGGCCTGCACCCAGCACCTGCACGAACGGCTCACCTTCGTACATCTGCCGATAGTGGGCTACGAGTTGTTCCGCCGGCAACGCCTCGGCAAGCTGCACATACATCGTGCTCAGAATGCCCCGGTTGACCGGCAGCAGGTGTGGCGAAAAGATCACCCGCAGCGGTTCCGTGCGATTGCCGGCGGCATTCAGCTCCTGTTCCATTTCGGCGATGTGACGGTGCGTGTGGCCGATATTGTACGGCAAGAAGTTCTCGTTCGCCTCGACGAAGTGCGTCTTCAGGTTCGGCTTGCGGCCGGCGCCGGAAACACCCGATTTCGCGTCCACGATCACGGTAGAGTCGGCCAGCAGCCCTGTGGCGACCAGCGGGTATAGCCCCAGGATGACGCTGGTCGGGTAGCAGCCGGGGTTGGCAACCAGCGTGGCATGACGAATCTTCTCGCGGTGCAGCTCGGGCAGGCCGTAGACGGCCTCCGGCAGCAGGTCGGGCGCGGTGTGCGGGACGTTGTACCAGGCGGTGTACGTATCTGGATCGGTCAGCCGGAAGTCGGCAGAGAGGTCCACCACTTTGACGCCGGCGCGGCGCGCCCCGGTCACTGCCTCCATCGAAGCGCCGTGGGGCAGACAGGCAAAGACCATGTCTACCGTGTCGAGTGCGGCCTCTTCCATGTGCACGAGCGGGAGGTCGTACGGACACGGAAAGACATCGGAGAGTTGCTGCCCGGCGTAGCTTTCCGACGTGGCCCAACGAACATCCACGTTCGGATGTACCTGGAGCAGTCGTACCAGCTCAAGGCCGGTGTACCCGGTTGCTCCATAAATTCCCGCAGCAATCACAACCTTTTCTCCTTCGCACAAAGAAAAACCCCCCGCGACCTTGTGGTGTCCGGAGGGCAAAAGACCTTGCGGCTATCGTCAATGACGCACGCCAAAGTTCGCCTATCCAGACCCACGGTCTGGGCAGCCGGGACGCGGGCGTCGAGAAAACGTTACATCAGCCATCATAGTAACCACAAGTATATCACAAAAACGAAACTCTGTCAAAGAATCTTTCACAAGAATCCCCTGTTACGGCAGATTGGTCGTGCCCATAAGATAGCGATCACATTCACGGGCGGCACCCCGGCCCTCGTGGATGGCCCAGACCACCAGGCTCTGTCCGCGATGCATGTCGCCGGCTGCAAATACGCCCTCTACACTCGTAGCGAATCTGCCGGATGGCGTTTTGACATTGGAGCGGTTGTCTCGTTCAACTCCGATGGGGTCAAGCAGCGTATCTTCCGGCCCCAAGAAACCCATCGCCAGAAGCACAAGCTGGCCCGGCACGATTTTTTCTGTGCCGGGGATCGCCACCGGATGGGGCCGTGTGCCGTTGTTCCCTCCGACCCACTCGACCTGAACGGTATGCAGTTCCCGGACACGCCCATTTTCGTCTCCGACAAACTTCGTGGTCATGATCGAAAACTGACAAGGATGCTTTCCGTAGAGGATCGTGGCCTCCTCTTGCCCATAATCCACCCGGAAAGTTTTGGGCCACTGCGGCCAGGGGTTGTCTGGCTGGCGCGACGCAGGGGGTTTGGGCAATATTTCAAGCTGAGTCAGACTCCGGCACCCTTGCCGGATGGCTGTAGCCACACAATCTGTGCCTGTATCGCCCCCGCCTATCACCACCACGTCCAGGCCTTTGGCCGAAATCGCGTTCTCGTTTCGATGATTGGTATCGAGCAAACGTTTGGATGACGATCTGAGGAAGTCCATGGCAAAATGGATGCCCTGCAGATCCCGTCCCTCGATGGGCAGGTCGCGCGGTTTGGTTGCACCGCCGCAGAGGACCACGGCGTCGAACTCACGCAAGAGCCGCTCCGCAGGATAGTCTTTGCCGACTTCAGTATTGGTGATGAACTCGACGCCCTCTTCGGCCATCAGGTCCAGCCGGCGGTTTACGACCTTTTTGTCCAGTTTCATGTTGGGAATGCCGTACATCAGCAGACCGCCGACCCGGTCGGCACGCTCAAAAACGGTGACTTCGTGGCCGGCATGGTTCAGTTGGTCCGCACAGGCCAACCCCGCCGGGCCCGAGCCGACCACTGCGACACGTTTGCCTGTGCGCCCGGCCGGCAACTCGGGCATCGCCCAACCTTCCTCGTAGGCTTTTTCAATGATGGCATATTCGATGTTCTTGATGGTGACCGGTAATTCGTTCAATCCCAGTGTACACGAACCTTCGCACGGGGCGGGACACACCCGGCCGGTAAATTCCGGAAAGTTGTTCGTTTTCTTAAGGCGGAGGTATGCTTCCTTCCAGAGTCCCCGGTAGACCAGATCATTCCATTCAGGAATCAGATTGTTGATCGGACAGCCGGAAGCCATCCCTGCGACCATCATGCCTGTGTGACAAAAGGGCGTGCCGCAATCCATACAACGTGCCCCCTGTGTGCGCAGACGTTCTTCTGAGAAGTCCAGACGAAATTCGTTCCAATCCCGGATACGTTCTTCAGGCGAACGATTTTCCGGAACCTTGCGTTCATATTCCATAAAGCCTGTTGGTTTGCCCATCCTTAAATTCCTCCCCACTTAGTTGCCGCTGACACGTGCCAGGTCGCGTTTGTTTTCCTCGAATGCGAACATGATCGCTTCATCACCACTGAATCCTGCTTCCGTGACTCGCTGGATGGCCTCAATCATCCGTCTGTAGTCCTTCGGATAGACTTTCACGAATTTCGGCACCATTTCGTCCCAGTGGTCCAGGATGTGCCAAGCTCGTTCACTCATCGTGTATTGCGCATGACGCCGAATCATGCTTTCCACGCCCTCGATCTCGTCCTTGTCTTCCAGCGGTTCGAGATCAACCATGTCCTGGTTACAACGGGTGTGGAAGTCGCCTGCTTCGTCCAGGACGTAGGCGATGCCGCCGGACATGCCCGCCGCAAAATTGCGCCCGGTCGGGCCGATGACGACCACGCGCCCACCGGTCATGTATTCGCAACCGTGGTCACCGACCGCCTCGACGACGGCATTCACGCCGCTGTTGCGCACACAGAAGCGCTCGCCGGCCACGCCCCGAATGTAGGCTTCCCCGCCGGTCGCGCCGTAGAAAGCGACGTTGCCGATGATGATATTTTCCTCGGGCACGAAGGTCGAGCCTTTGGGCGGATAGACGATGATCTTGCCGCCCGAGAGTCCCTTTCCAAGGTAGTCGTTCGAGTCTCCCTCCAGGATCAAAGTCATGCCGGCGGGCACAAACGCCCCAAAGCTCTGGCCGGCCGATCCCTGGAAGTGCAGGCGGATGGTGTCTTCCGGCAAGCCATCCCCACCGTAGCGGCGGCTGATCTCGCTGCCCACCATTGTGCCGACCACCCGGTTGATATTGTGAATTGGCAGTTTGGCTCGCACCTGTTCGCCTCTGGCCAGGGCCGGTTCGCACAATTCCAGCAACACTTGGCGATCATAGGAAGCGTCCAGGCCGTGGTCCTGGGCGACCCGACAATGCCGGCCCACTTCGGGCGGCACATCGGGCCGGTAGAGAATGGCCGAAAGGTCCAGATCTCGGGCTTTCCAATGGTTGATGTCCTGGCGAACAGCAAGCTTCTCTGTGTGGCCAATCATTTCGTCCACGGTACGGAACCCGAGCTGGGCCATCAGTTCGCGAATTTCTTGGGCCACGAAACGCATGAAGTTGACCACGTATTCTGGTTTGCCTGTGAATTTCTTGCGCAGCTCCGGGTTTTGCGTGGCCACACCAACGGGGCATGTATCCATGTGACACACGCGCATCATGACACAGCCCAGGGTGACAAGGGGAGCGGTGGCAAAGCCAAACTCCTCTGCACCCAGCAAGGCGGCAATCACCACGTCGCGCCCCGTCTTCATTTGTCCGTCTGTTTCCACGACGATGCGGTCTCGCAAATTGTTGAGCACCAGGGTCTGGTGAGTTTCGGCCAAGCCCAGTTCCCACGGCAGGCCGGCATGTTTGATGCTGCTCTTGGGCGAAGCGCCGGTGCCGCCATCGTAGCCGCTGATGAGCACGACGTCGGCATGGCCCTTGGCCACGCCGGCTGCAATGGTGCCCACCCCCACTTCCGAAACCAGCTTGACGTTGATGCGGGCCTGATCGTTTGCGTTTTTCAGGTCATGGATCAGCTCGGCCAGGTCCTCGATGGAATAGATGTCATGGTGCGGCGGTGGCGAAATCAGGCCGACTCCCGGTGTGGAGTGCCGCACCTTGGCAATCCATGGGTAAACCTTCCGGCCGGGCAACTGTCCACCCTCGCCGGGCTTGGCTCCTTGGGCCATCTTGATTTGCAGCTCCTGGGCATTGACAAGGTATTCGCTCGTCACCCCAAAGCGTCCCGAAGCGACCTGTTTGATCGCGCTGCAAAGTGAATCGCCGTTGGGCAGCGGGGCAAAACGAGCCGGGTCTTCGCCCCCCTCTCCGGAATTGCTCTTGCCTCCAATGCGATTCATGGCGATGGCCAGGCTTTCGTGCGTTTCCTGGCTGATGGAGCCATACGACATGGCCCCCGTTTTGAAGCGCCTGCAGATCGATTCCACGGACTCAACCTCTTCCAGGGGGATCGGCTCCGGTGCAAACTGCAATTCCAACAAGCCACGGAGGGTGGCCAGTTTTTCGGACTGTTTGTTGATCAGGGCGGCATATTTTTGGTAGGCCCGATAGTCACCGCTGCGGCAAGCCTGCTGAAGTTGGTAGATCGTCTGCGGGTTGAAATGGTGGTATTCTCCATCGTGTCGCCACTGGTACTGGCCGCCGGCATCCAAAGTCTTCCCATCGGTCTGGCGCTCGGGGAAGGCGCGGTTGTGGCGCATGATGGCTTCGCGGGCAATCCCCTCCAGGTCCAGGCCGCCGATTCGCGAGGGCGTCCACGTGAAGTACTTTTCGATGACCGGTTCAGAGATGCCCAGCGCTTCAAAAATCTGCGCACCCTGGTAGCTTTGGATGGTGGAGATGCCCATCTTGGACATTGTTTTGACGACACCCTTGATCGAGGCTTTGATGAAGTTCTTGATGGCCTGTTCCGGGGTCATGTCGGGGAGCATGCCTTGCCAGACCATGTCCTCCAGCGTCTCGTAGGCCAGGTAGGGATTGATGGCACTCGCTCCGTAGCCAACCAGCAGAGCAAAGTGGTGGACTTCCCGAGGTTCTCCCGATTCGAGGATCAGCGCTGTTCTTGTGCGCGTCCCTTCTCGGATGAGATGATGGTGCAATCCGGCCACAGCGAGCAGGGCGGGAATCGGCGCATTTTCATGATTGACGCCCCGGTCGGAGAGGATCAGGATGTTTGTGCCCTCTTCGATAGCTTCACTCGCCTGGTTGCAGAGATTCTCCATCGCCCTTTCCAGGCCCTTCCCCTGTTCGCGCGGGTCAAAGAGAATGGGCAACGTCGCCGATTTGAACCCGGGCACCGCAATCGCCCGCAGCTTTTCCAACTCCACGTTCGTCAAGATGGGCGACTGAAGCTTGATCTGCCGGCAGCATTCTGGGTCCTGATCGAGAAGATTGCGTTCGGCACCGAGCATGGTCTCGGTGGCGGTGACGATCTCTTCGCGAACAGAGTCGATGGGCGGATTGGTCACCTGCGCAAAGAGTTGCTTGAAATAATTGTAGAGCAGGTGCGGTTTGTCGGAGAGAACGGCCAGGGGGGTATCGTTCCCCATCGAGCCAATCGGTTCGACGCTGTTCTTGGCCATCATCCCCAAAATCTTGTTCAACTCTTCGAAGGTGTAGCCGAAGGCTTGTTGACGGTGGATCAGCGGCGGCAGGGAAACATCCCGGCCGTTAGGGGATTTCGATTCCGGTAATTTTTCGATGGGCACCAGATATTTATCAAGCCATTGGCGATAGGGATGCTCCGTGGCCATTTGGTGTTTCAATTCCTCATCGGCGATGATACGCCCTTCAGCCGTATCCACCAGGAACATGCGCCCGGGCTGCAACCTGCCCTTGGAGAGTATCCGCTCCGGCGGTATATCAAGGACGCCCACTTCGGAAGCGGCGATAACCAAGTCATCCTTCGTCACATAATACCGCGAAGGGCGCAGGCCATTCCGGTCGAGGACGGCACCGACTACCGTGCCGTCGGTGAAGCCGATCGAAGCCGGGCCGTCCCAGGGTTCCATGAGGCAACTGTGATATTCGTAGAAGGCCTTCTTTTCGTCGCTCATGCTTTCGTGGTTCGACCACGGTTCTGGGATCATCATCATCACGGCGTGTGGCAATGAGCGCCCACCAAGCGTGAGAAATTCCAGACAATTATCGAACATGGCCGAGTCGCTGCCGTCGGGCTCAATGATGGGCAATATCTTGGGTAAGTCGTCACCAAAAACGTCAGATTCAAGCATAGCCTGCCGGGCGTACATCCAGTTTACGTTGCCCCGCAGCGTGTTGATCTCCCCGTTGTGAATCAGGTAGCGATATGGATGGGCACGTGCCCAACTGGGGAAGGTGTTGGTGCTAAATCGTGAATGTACCAGGGCAATGGCAGCTTCCATGGCCGGGTCCAATAGCTCGGGATAGAATTCTTGCAGTTGCATGTCCGTCAACATGCCTTTGTAGACCATGGTGCGGTATGACAGGCTGGCGAAGTAAAAGTGTTCAGCGCCGGCCATGTCTGAATAGCGGATCGCGCTTTCTGCCTGCTTTCGGATTACGTACAGTTTGCGTTCAAAAGCGAGTTCATCTTCCAGATCGGCATTCCGCCCGATGAAAACCTGGCGCACAAACGGCGCGCAAGATTTGGCTGTCTTCCCCAGAGAGGAATCGTTGGTCGGTACTGTTCGCCATCCCAAGAGAGTTTGGTCTTCTTGGGCAACGATTTCCTCGAAGGCCTCCTCGAAACCTCGGCGGAGCGCAGCGTCGGGCGGGAGGAAGACCATGCCCACTCCGTAGTGCCCAAAGGGGGGCAGCGCTATGCCTTCCTCCGCACAAACCTTTTGCAGGAAAGTATGCGGCGTTTGCAGGAGTATGCCGGCACCGTCTCCCGTATTGGGTTCGGCCCCACGGGCACCCCGATGGGTAAGGTTTCGGAGTACGGTCAGGGCTTGGCTTACAATTTCGTGGGATTGCTTCCCCTTGATATTGACGACAAACCCGATTCCACAAGCATCATGTTCAAAGCGGGGATCGTATAGACCTTGCTTGCGGGGTAATCTCGAATTGTTCATAATTCCTCCTCTGTGTGGGCCTTGCCGGGGCTACCGTTTTGTCAATCCTACTGGACTCTGGCGAAAATCATTTTGACCGTATAACAGGGCATGTTCGGCCACAGATTGCACGGATTTCCACAGACTTTCGTCTATTCTTACTGATTTTTCCGCGAAAATCCGTGCCATCCGTGGCAAAAACACAAAAACGCCAGTGTCCAGAATCCTGTTTCGACGCCATGTCATTCTGAGCCTGCCTGCTGGCAGAGGCAGGGACGGAGCCGGTGTACACCGGCTCCCCTTTTCTAAACGGAGAGCAAAAGAGGCTACATCACAACCATAGAAAGTTGTGAATGTAGCCTCTCCATTGAGTACCGCGTGAAAGTAAACGAGGTCACGCAACGCAAGACAAAACCGCGTCGGGTGACCTCACCATCGGGTCGGGGGCCTCAGCCTAGAGGCGTACGGGCAAAAGCGATGACCGCTTCCGGCCATTTCTGACCGGTGTATGCAGTTGCGTAGCGTGTGGACCGTTCATTTTACAGTTCACACGTGTCGGTCCAGAGCCAGAAGGAATATACGATACTTCGCTCTGATTCTCTGAAAGACACGAGCATATGGGTTGCACTAGATACCAGTATACCAAAAATCGCCACAAATGTCAAAAAGCGTTATTCCATTCCCCCCGGCCACTTTCTTGACCTATTTGAAAAATTGGGATACAATGACCGTCGAACAGGACACGAACGCGTGAACAGTCCGCGCGACCTTACGGAAATCCCCAGGGAACCAGAAACGGGGAACGGATGGCCTTGTTAGAAGTTCGCAACCTCACCAAACGATTTGGGGGACTACTTGCGCTACACGATCTCAATTTCTGTGCGCAGGAAGGGGAAATCGTCGGCCTGGTAGGCCCCAATGGGTCTGGCAAGTCCACGCTATTCAGCGTGATTGGCGGCGCACTACATCCCAATGCCGGTCGGGTGATCTTCGACGGTCAGGACATCACAGACTGGCCACCGCACAAAATCTGTCATGCCGGAATCGCGCGCACGTTCCAGGTCGTACAGCCGCTCCTACAACTTTCTGTATTGACCAATGTGATGGTGGGAGCGTGCTTTGGTCAGGAACCGGCCCTGGACCTGAATGCCGGCCGGCGAGAAGCGAAATATGTGCTCGAACGCATCGGCTTGAGCGAGAAAGCCGGCCTGCCTGCGCGCGCGCTGAGTTTGGGCCAGCTCAAACTCCTGGAACTGGCCCGCGCCCTGGCCACACGTCCCCGGCTCTTGTTGCTTGATGAAGTGGGGGCCGGACTCAGCCCCGGGTATGGTGTCCGTTTGCGCGCGCTGCTGCGAGAATTACAGGACGAGGGAATCACCATTGTGGGTATTGAACATGCCCTTCATGCGGTCTCCAAAGTTTCGGATCGCATCGTCGTTCTCTACCGAGGCCAGGTACTCCTGGAAGGAGAGCCGTCTGTGGTGGTAGAGGATCCTCGCGTCACGGAAGCCTATTTGGGAGAGTAGCGTCTCTGCAGACGGCACGCACTCCCTCTTTGCTCTTGGGTGACGGCTCGGCCAATGTCCACTGCCTCGTCGGGGGTCCCATTTTCCGAGTGGGGTAATTGCTTTTCGCCAGAATCCAATAACAAACATGCCGGAGGTACGAACGATGAAAATGAGAAACGCTTTACCAAACTCCCGCGCTCTGTTGCGGGCTATGCCACTCCTGGTCGCTTTCTTGATTGCCGGCGGCCTGTACAGCATCGGGCCACAAGCCTGGGCAGCGAAGAACACGCACCCCTTGCGACAAACTGTGCCCTCACCAACGCGCGAGGTGACATCAACCTCCAAACCGAATCCTACAGCAACCGAATCGGGCGGAGAATCGGCCACGCCGGTGCCACAGAACCCCACCGAAACGTCTGCCCCTGCGCCATCCAGTGTTCCGGCCAATGCCACGGAGACGCCGGCAACCTCGCGTACCGGTGTGCCATCCGCCACGGTGGCACCAGCCGGCGCGTCGGCAACGCAGACAGTCTCGACCGTTCCCGGCACAACTGCGCCAGGGTCCCCGCCCATGACCCTGTCGCCCGCTGGCGGGACGCAGCCCCTGCCCGGGCAGACGCCGCCGGCCACGCTGCCGGCCTACGTACCACCGGCAACGTCCACACCTTCCCTGCCGGTTCGCAGCACCGCGGTTCCCGGCTCCACCCAGTCTCCTCCGGCAGACGAAACCACCGGGAACCTGACACTGCCCCTCATCTGGCTGCTTGCCGGACTGCTTCTGGCGGGCATCGGTGTTCGCGTGCTATATAGCAGAACAAGATAAAAGGGCTTTTTTCAATTTAATATCATTACAAAAACCAAAAATGAACCTTAAGAACACCGAAATTCACACAAATAGGTATTGCAAAGCACGCAGAAATATTGTATAATAGTATTGTCTCTTATCGTGCGGGGAATTACGCGCCCTAGACCAGAAAAGAAAGGAGGCGTAGTTAATGATCACAACCATGCAAAAACGTTGGCGCACGGGGATCGTTATCCTTGCCCTCATCCTGGTCCTCCAGTTGCTAATCGGAGCTACCGCTGCTGGTGCTGCGAGTCCGACCTACCATGTCGTGCAATGGGGGGAGAATCTTACTTCCATTGCCTATCAATATGGTACGAGTCCATGGGACATTGCCAGTGCCAATGGTATCTGGAATCCCGATTTAGTATACGTTGGTCAGGTGCTATACATTCCCCATCCGTGGGTTGTTCCAGGAGGTCCGGGCTGTGGGGTGCCATGTGGTACACCGGTTTATGTACCACGGCCAGTAGTTCCCGCACCTTGCGGCTCACCGTGCGGTACACCAGTTTACGTACCGCGGCCAGTTCCTAATCCCTGCTACGGACCATGCGGCACGCCGGTTTACGTACCACGGCCAGTAGTTCCCGCACCTTGCGGCTCACCATGTGGAGGTGTAGTCTACGTGGTTCATTCTGGTGACAATCTCACATGGATCGCTATGCGATTCGGCACCAGTGTGTGGGCCATCGCGCAGGCCAATGGTCTCGCCAACCCAAACGTGATCTATGCAGGTCAACGGTTGGTGATCCCGGTGTAAGGTTTTTCTTGTTTGGAGGGAAGTTCGAACAACCCTATTACCCTAACCCTGATATCCCCAAAAATGTTTCTCAAAGCCCCAGGGCCCGTAAGTTACTCGCCGGAGACACAAAAGGAGGTGGCGGCACAGCCGGCACCTCCTTTTTGCTGAATGGAAAGCAAACTGTCGAGCGTCACGTAATTCGTATGCGTGTCCCGTCGCGCTCCGCTCCACGCTCATCATTCCCTACTACGTTCATCGCTTATCTCTCTGCCGGGGCGGCGCATCCACCACACAACGAAATCCAACATCCTCGTACGCGCCGTCCGGGGGGGCCCCGCTACGTGAGGTGCATCGCGCCTGATCGGCCGGGTCGAACCAGGAGCCTCCGCGCTGAACCTTCAAACCCTCGTCATCGAAATCGCTGGCCGTCCACTCCCAGACATTGCCCGCCATGTCGAACAGGTTGTACGGACTGGCCCCCGAAGGATATTGTCCGATGGGTGTAGTGCCCTCGATGTGGCTCTCCTGCGTATTGGCACATTCCGGTGAGAATTTGTCCCCCCAAGGCCAGAGCCGGGCATCTGTATCACCGCGCGCGGCCTTTTCCCATTCGACTTCCTTGGGCAACCGTTTTCCGGCCCATCCGGCGTACGCCTGCGCGTCATGCCAACTGACAAATGTCACCGGATGCTCCGCCATTTCCTTCAGCCGGGCCTTTTCTGGCCAATGCGGAGGCTTCCCGTGGCCGCTCTCTTTGAGGAAACGTCCATATTCTCGGTGGGAAACCGGCCACTGATCCATGTAGAATCCGCCAGCCTCTCGCATTTTTGCATCCGGCCCGTAAAAGAAAGGCCCTTTGGGAACGTACACCATCGTTTTTCCGTCCGGTGCAATGACCGGGGAGCGCATTCGATCCTTGGGCAGAGCCGGCAGACTCTGTTTCCCGATGGGCGGCGCGCTGATGACCGTTCGTCCTTTTGTGATCTCAAAGATCCGCGAGTCGTGCAGGTGGGTGAAGAGTACAGGGGTGGCCCACTCCAGGCTGTCCGGGCATTCCACCGCCAACGCCTTGCGCGCTTCGCCGAGCGCCGCTTGCACAGGCAGACCGTCGGACAACGCCGCATAGAACTCTCGTGCCAATGAAACGCCGCCGGCATCACTGATTTCAAACTGCATGGCAATCACAGCCGGCAACCCCACCCGGACCAGCCCGCTTGCTGCACTGCTGAACGGATCCGTTTCATCGGCCACCGTCCCCCGGCACGCATTGAGAAACACCAGGCGGACCGAGTGGGCATCACGCAACAAGCGGCCCAGGCTCTGACTGCCGATCAACTGACCCTGGCGTTGCTCATCTTCGAAAACGAGGGCCCCCTCCTCGGCCACCGGGTCAAACCCCCCGTGGCCGACAAAGTGCAGGATGTGATACGGTTTGCTGCGCAAACGGGCCACCAGTTTTCGCAGCGTATTGGCTCCCTCCACAACGTCAAGTTGCACAGCACCCATCTGAATCAGGCTGCCAAGCGCAGCGCGAATACGCTCGTATTCTTGTTTCACGTCGAGCGGTGCATATTTCGCATCGGCTTGTGGGGTGGCCAATACCAGGACGATGCGCAAAGGCCAACCCGTATGCAGGGAGACGCGACGAGGCTGCTTGATCGTCGTATAACGAACGATAGGAGAATAGCGCGAGAGAACCAGGAAATCGCCACGCTCCGTATCGAATAGAAACTCCCACGGGAGGGGAAGCAGGGATGGAGGGAGATCGAGCAAAATGTTCATCCCCTGCTCAGTCTGCTGCGCCTGCTTCCAACTTTCCTCAAACGCCCCGCGCAAGCTGCCATCGAAGAGCGCATCGAAAAGCTCCTGCCCAAAACGCCGCACCTGCTCAATCTCCGGAGGCCGGGACCGCCGGGGAGCGGCCCTGGCGTAGAGCATAGCTTTTTCGACGGCGTCGCGCAGCGCGCCCAGGTCTTTGGGGTCCACAGGGGGGCGAAAGGAGGCCCGGGCTTTGCCAACGGGCGACCGCACCAATGTGCTGACATATTGCAGCCCTTGCGGACGGATGTGCAGCTCGAACTCAACATATTGAAGTGTCGTCACATTTTAGTCTTCCCAGGTAATCAGACCTTTCGGTTGGGCGGGAGCCGGACCAACACGATCGGACTCTGTGCGACAGTCTTCACACAAATAGGGCATATACTTGCTGGCGTATTCCTCGCTTTGGCGGTAGTCTACCGAAGTTCGTACGACGCACGCAAACTTGATAGGGAATTCGTGAGAGAACGACTGGCGCACCGCTCCGAGGCGCTGAATTTCGGCTTGCACTTCTTCTTCCACGGCGGCCCACGGCCGGCCGTCGGCCGCGCGGATGCGCTCGCGTAGCAGGCCGAAGAACTGCTTTCGCACCTCCATTCCATGTTCATACACCAGAAGGTTGTGCAGGCGGTCCAACTCTGCTTCGACCGCTTCCAGGTATTCGGAAGTTTGTATCCAGCTACGATATGCGCTGTGGTCCGTTTCGCCAATAGGCTGGTCTCTCTTGTCGCGAGTCGGCTTGCCACAATCATTGCACACGACACGCCCGCATCGAACGCACAAGTGAAGCTCGCTCGTGGGGTACGCCTTCGCATCGCGTTCACACAGGCCATTCTGCCAGCGGGCATAAATATCTTCGGCAGTTGCTATGGTTTGCTCATCTGCTGTTTGTAAGTCCGTCAAAATTATTTCCTTTCCGAGTTACTACTCAGGCGAGGCCCGTGCCGGATTGAAATCGGCACTGGATCGCCTCACCAAGCCGCTGAAAGCGGCTAAATCTCCACCGGGCAGTTGCTTCTGTAGGGGCACACAGCTGTGCGCCCCTACTGTGTGACCAGTGACTTTCCGATTGCAGGAGCCGGAATGGGGATTCCAGCGCTACGGTTCCAGGAGCGCGCCGGCAAAATCGGCGTGGTCCAGTTTGGCACCGGTCAAATCCGCGCCACGCAGGTCTGCGCTGCGAAAACTTGCCCCCTCCGCCTGAACGTCGCGCAAATCGGCCTCCCGCAAATCGGCACCATCGAAAATAGCGTTGCGGAGGAGGCCGCCCGACAGAACAGCACGGCGCAACCGGGCCCCACGCAGACTGCTGTGCATCAGATTCACCGATTCGGCGTGAACGTCGCTCAAGTTTGCATTGTCGAGCAGACATTCTCCCAAGCCGGCCCAACGCAGGTTGGCCCCGTGGAGGTCTGCGCCGTGCAAGTCACTCTCCGACATGAAAGCAGCCGCGAGGTTTGCACCGGCCAGGCACGCACCACGCAAGCAGATTTTGCCGGCGGAAACCCGCTCCAGATTGACTCCTTCCAGGTTGGCTTCCGAGAGATCGACCTCCTTGTACGATAGTCGTGCATGACGCAGGTTTGCGTCACGCAGGTCGGCTGCACGGAGGTTGGCGTTGTCAAATTCGGTGTTGAGGAACCAACTCCCCTGCAAATCGGCCTGCTGCAAGTTCGTTGCCGTCAGGTCAACACCAATAAGCGCATTGTTACGGACGATTGCCTCGCTCAGATCTGCATTGCGGAACGAAACCGAAACGACTTTTCCCATGTGTGCCAACTCCAGGCCATCGCGCAGCGCGGCAAGCAGCGCAGGGCCGGAGAGTTCGCGTTCGTCAATGTACACGCGGCAAAGCACGGCCTCGCGCAAGTCTACGCCGCGCAGATCCCAGCCGTCCAGCTCCAGGCCGGCGAGGTCCCACGCGCCCAGGTTGCGCGGATTGCCGGCCGGTTGCGCATCCAACGCGCGCTGCAAGTCCTCCAGGCGCTCGCGGGGAGCCGGTTTTGCCGCTGGTGTGTGCTTCCGCCGGAAGCGATCTAGAAATGCCACGGGCCGCCCCCGTTCGATGTTTGGCGCAGCGGTACAGTCTGGCCTGAATGTACTTCTTTGTCCGAACGCGCTACGATTGATCGCGCCCTTCCTGGACGACCATGCGGAAGATGTCGGATTCGGTGATAATCCCCACCACCTGCCCCTGTTCCACGACCGGAAGTCCGGCGATCTTGTTCTGCAACATGATCTGTGCCGCTTCGTAAATCGTGGCATCCGGAGCAACGGTGACCGGGTCTGCCGTCATGATGTCTTCGATGGTTAGCTTGGCCAGCAAGTAGTGGATTTCGAAGATGCTCAGGGATGTAGCGTCGGAGGGGCTGGCCTCGCGCAAGTCGCCCAGCGTCACGATCCCGACCAACTGGCCATGATCTATTACCGGCAACCGTCGAATGTGGTTTTCTTTCATGAGACGGTTTGCCTGTCCCAGAGACGTTTTTGGTGCAATGGTGATGGGGTTTGCTGTCATCCAATCGCGTACTTTTTGTACTTTCATGATTTCCTCCTGATAGTAAGACGTTCGTTGCACGCACGGCACCATCGCCGTCGCTCGCGTCAGTAAATGAACTCTTGAATGTCGTAGGGCGCGACTTTCGGGCGGTTCTGCGGATCGAAGCGAAATCTGGCTCGCATCTCCTCCATCTGGTCGCGCATTTCACCCTTCGAAAGGGGGCGAATTCCGGCACGGGCCGCGCGCTGTGCATATTCCGACCCCGGGTGTTCGACGAATTCCGAAAGATATACCAGATCGTCCCGGCCAAGATTGAGACTGTTCAGCACAAGCGCCGTATTCTCGACATGGGCACCGGCAAACTGGTCTCCCCCGGCGCCCACCAGGACAATAATGCCCACGTGTACGCCGGCCCCGTGCAGTGTGTGAATCAAATCCCGCGCCTGCTCAATCGAGCCGGGCTTATTGAGGAAAGTCAACAAGGCCGGATCTCCGGTTTCCAGGCCAACATAAACCCGCTGTAGTCCCAGTTCGCGCAGGACTGCGAAATCTTCAACTCGTTTGTGGTGCCCGGTGAAGACATCCAGAAAAGAGTAGATTCCCCGGAACCAGTGCGGGTGTGTTTCACGCCAGGCAGCGATCTCCGAGGCTGCCAAATCAGAAGGCGTCAGGTCGAATGATTGGTTGATCAACTGGAAAACTTCCACCAGATAATCGGTGGGCGCGACCAAAGCATTCGCATCGGCCAGGAAAATCACGTGCCGCAGTCCCAGACGATTCCTCAGGAGATCTTTGACTTGCGAGATATGATTCTGTACCTCGGGAATAGGTTTGACCCGAAAGGGTCTGTCGCGGTAGAAATCGCAAAATGTGCAGCGGTTGTAGGTGCAGCCCTCGGTGATTTGCAGCACGAGGGCCAGGTATTGGTCGGGAGGAAGAATGGTGATCGGTTTGTACACCTGGAGGAAGCGCTCTCGTTCCTCTGCCAACCTTTCATCATTCCAGGTGGAGACACGACCCAGCCACGCGATAGCGCCATCCCACGTGGCGGGGTCTGCCGCAGGCTGGTCAACGACGAGTGCCTCACCCTGCTGCATAGCGTTTCGCACATGACCGGCCAAGCCGTACAGCCGCTCTGCCAGGGCCTTCTTTTCGTCGTCCCCCAAATCACGGCGTTGGCGGATTTTTGCCCCGTCGTCGTTCCGGTAGGCCCATTTCTCCATGACCCGGTTGTCTATGCCCCGTTTGTAATTCTTGCCATCGAGAAACGCCCCAATCCAACGCCCGGCCCGGTCAAAAGTGACGATGGAGAATCCGTCCACTGTCAGGGTCAAAGCATCCCGTTTTTGATTGATGAGAACAGCTTCCCCATTTTTGGGAAGAGCGAGTTTCAGAAGAGACATCCTGGCCACTGGGTCACAACGAATGGCTGATGAGCAACAATTTGCCAGCAGCTACCTTGAATGGATTATAGCACACCTAGACGCGCAAGGCAAAATGAAGGTCCAGACCGCTTTTCTCCCGCAGGGCTGCGGCCGAAGACGAATCACGCAAGGTTTACGGGAATTTTACGGCGGATTTACGGACAACGCGTGGTGTATGTGGTATAGTGGTATACGTACGGCGAACCTTCGCCCTGCACGATCCTGTCGGGAGTGTAAAGCGTGGAGCGTGGAGCAGGGACCCAGAAACCTGAAAAGCAGAACCTGAAACTGAAACCGTCGCCAGACCATTCGCGCACGAAGCGCCGGCCGGTAATCCTTGCTCTGGCCAGCTTTCTGGCGTTGTTTTTGCTGTTCTCTTGGGCGATTCAGATCACAATGGCCCTGCCATCCTTTTCTTTGGAGAAGGGTGCCCCCTCGTCCATAAGTGCCGGATCTTCTTTCACGTAAGCCTGACCAACACCAGTACCGAGGATGCCATCGGTGTGGTCCTCACGGACCGCGTGCCCAGCGGCGTGCAACTCTCCGGTCTCATCTCCAATGGCGGTACGTACCAAAACGGGGTCGTGTCCTGGTCGGTAGATATTCAGAAGGGTGCCTTCATTTCCCGCACATTCCAGGTTGTGGGCACGCAAGTGGGAACCGTTGTCAATGCCGATTACCGCGCTACGTATGATGTCGTGATGGTCGTCGGCCCGCCGGTATCCACACAGATCGTCGCCGGCCCGCCCGATAGCGCCCAAGTCACTGCCAATCCCCACACATTGCCGGCCGATGGCATTAGTTCGGCGGCAATTACAGTCACGGTGCAGGACGCTTATGGCAATCCGGTGGCGGACGGTACGGCCATAAACGTGACCACCTCGGCCGGCACGCTCAGCGGCTTTGGAACCACGGTGAACGGCATGGTCAACGGTCTGTTGACGGCACCGACCACGGTCGGCCAAGCGGTCATCAGTGTCCAGAACTTGACCACGCAAGAAGATACGGTAACGTTTACCCCCGGCCCGCCGGCCAAAGCAAACATCGCCGCCAACCCCACTCAGTTGGTCGCCGATGGGAGCAGCGTGTCGCTGCTCACCGTCACCGTGCGGGACGCGCACGACAATCTGGTGGCCGACGGAACAGCGGTGACGGTGACGACCACTGCCGGCACGATCAACGGGAACTCCACCACCAGCAACGGGCTGATCACACGCCAGTTGGTGGCCTCTACGAACATCACGACAGCGACGCTAGGTGTGGAGGGCTTGAGCACAACGGGTGACACGGCGATTCCCTTCACCGTGGGGCCTCCGACCCATGCCACGGTGCAGGCCACACCGACCAGCGTCACCGCGGACGGCACCGATGTGGCCACGTTGAACATCACCCTGCTCGATTCCGGAGGCCATCCGGTCCTCGATGGCACCAGCGCGGCCGTTACGACCACGCTGGGGGCCCTCTCCGGGTCGGGCAAAACAGTGGGCGGGGTATTGGTCCGTACGCTAACCTCCACCGCCATCGGCACCGCGCACATCGGGGTTGTCGGGGTGGCGACAACCGGAGACGCGGTCACATTCGTGCCCGGCCCATTGGACCACGTGGTCGTCAATCCTCACGGCACGGTCTATGTGCCCGTAGACCAGCCTCAACAATTCACGGCCCAAGGAGAGGATGCGTACAACAATCCAATCAGCGGCTTGACCTACGACTGGGGATTCGATGTCGGTGGGGATGGCGCCGGCACCATAGATGCCAGCGGCCTGTTTACCGGAACCAACTTGGGCACCGTCTACCTGATTGCGGTCGCCAATGCCGTGAAAAGCGCTGCCGTATCTGTCCATGTGGTGCCCGGCTCTCCGGCCCAAGCGTCCGTGTCGGCCAGTCCAACCGAATTGGCAGCCAACAACCAAGACCAGGCCCTCCTCTTGATCACCGTCAAAGATGTCCGGGGAAATCTGGTCAGCGATGGAACCTCACCGGTTGTCACCAGCACGTTGGGCACGATCCTGGGCGTCGATGGCACGGTCGGCGGCGTGGCCCAAAGAGCCTTGCGCGCCGGCACCACGGTCGGCGAGGCTCACATTTATGTGGCCGGGTTTGCCGCCACCGGCGACACGGTCACCATCGTGCCCGGGCCGCCGGCCAAGGCCGACATCGCCGCCAATCCCCCCAGCATACCGGCGAACGGTGTGGCTACAACTACGCTTTCCATTACCCTGCGCGATTCTTATGACAACCTGGTCTCGGACGGCAGCTCCGCGATATTCGTGACCGATCACGGCACCCTGCAGGGGTGCAACCAGGCAACCACCGTCGGCGGGGTGCTGACCTGCACCTTGCAATCCGATACGACCATCGGTACCGCTACGGTGCAGGCCCCGGCGCTCCAAAGCAGTGGGGGCCAGGTCGATTTTGTCGTCGGCGTGCTCGATCACATCGGCATAACCCCCGCGGTCACCCAGACGGTCGCGGCGGGAGACTCGCTGCAATTCAGCGCGCAGGGGTACGATTCCTACGACGTCCCGGTGCCGGACCTCACCTACGTCTGGACCAAATTCCGGCAGGGTGGCGACGGTGAAATTGACAGCAACGGCAACTTTATTGGGACAACGGTCGGTGATGTGCTGATTCGCGCCTCGGTCGGACAGGTGTTCAGCAATCTTGTACGGGTCACCATTGTGGCCGGCGCAGTTGGTGTGGCCAATGTCGTGGCCAGTCCAACCACGATTGTGGCCGATGGCGTTAGCACCAGCACGCTGCAACTCACCTTCCGTGATCGCTACGGCAATATCGCGGGAGATGGCGTCTGGGCCAACGTAACCTCCAGCCTGGGGAGTATCAGTGGCAACAGCAGCACGGTCGGTGGCGTGCTCACGCGCACCTTGCGGTCGAGTACGAGTACGGGCACGGCCATCATCAGTGTTACCGGCATAACCACCACCGGCGATAGCGTGCGATTCAGCGCCGGCCCGCCGGTTTCGGCCTCGGTCGTGGCCGACCCCATGCAGTTGGTCGCCGATGGCATCAGCCAGGCGACCTTGACCATCACCTTGCGCGACGGCTTTGGCAATCTGGTCGAAGATGGCACCGTGGCACCGGTGACGTCCGACCTGGGAAGTGTATCGGGGTCGTCGGGGACGACCAATGGCGTGCTGGTGCGCACATTCACCGCCGGCACGGTTTTGGGAACGGCGCACATCACTGTGGATGGGGTAGCGACCGCCGGCGGCACACTCTATCTCGTGCCCGGCGACCCACACCATGCGGAGGTACAGGCCTCCCCTGCCGAACTGGTCGCCGACGGGAGCAGCATTTCGACGTTGACGATCACGGTCTTCGACGCACAGAATCATCCGGTGACGACGGGCATTCCGGTAACGGTGACCACCAGCCTGGGCAGCGTGGAAGGAACAGGGAGCACCATTTCCGGTCAGATCATTCGCTATTTGCGGGCCAGCACGACTCTGGGGCCGGCATTTCTCACCGTGGAAGTGCCGGGGGGCACGATTCCCGTTTCAGGGGATACGGTGCAGTTTGTCGTCGGGCCGGCAACAAAAGCGACGCTGGATGCGAACCCCGTCCAGGTTCCTGCCGATGGGACCAGCATTTCCGTGATGACCATCACGGCCATGGATGCCTACAGCCACACCGTACCCGATGGCACCGTCCTCACCGTCACCACCGACATCGGTTCCATCACCGGTGGCGGGACCACGCAAAACGGGTCCATCAGCCGGGTCTTCCATGCTGGAACCGTTGCCGGGATGGTACAGATGCTGGTGACCTCTCCTGATGGCCCGTTGGAGATAAGCGGCGACCCCCTGGAAATTACTCCCGGCCCGCTCGACCGGCTGCACATCACACCGGAGTCACCGGCAGACATTCAATCGGGCAACCAGTTCACCTTCACGCTGACCGCCACCGATGCCTATAGCAATGTGATTTCCGGTCTGGCATACCAGTGGCTGCTGACACCGGAGACGGGCACCGGCGACGTGACGCCGATTGACGAGGGCCATCGTGCAATTTTCACCGCCCGCAAACCGGGCACACTGCGCTTGCAGGGTGCGTCCGGCAACACCTACAGCAACATCATCATCCTGACGGTCACACCGGGGCCTCCGTCCAAGGCGCACATCCAGGCCAATCCCCAAACGATTGTCGCCAACGGCACAGAGGTTTCCGATCTGACGATCACGGTCACGGACGCTTATGACAATCCGGTCGGCACAGGTCTGCCGGTGACCTTGACCTCGAACATTGGATCGGTGAGCGGCAGTGGAAACACGGTTGACGGGGTGGTCACCCGCTTCCTGACCAGCACCGTATCGGGGATCGCCCACCTGGAGGTGGCCGATTTGCTGCCCGTCGGCGATGTCACGGTCACGCTGCAAGCGGGCCCGCCGGCGAAAGCCCAGGTTATCCCGGCCTCCCCTTCCATTTTGGCCGACGGGGTGAGCACCACCACGTTGACCATCAGCGTGCAGGATGCCTTCGGGAATCCGGTGGCCGACGGGGTCGCGGTGCAAGTCTCGACCAGCATGGGCACGTTGACCGGTTCTGGCAACACGGTGGGGGGCGGGACCGAGCGGGTACTGCAATCTTCGACGATCGTGGGCACGGCCATCATCCAGGTAGCGGGGCTGCCCACGACCGGCGGACAGGTTGCCTTTGCGCCGGGGCCACCCGCTTCGGCGATCGTGCAGGCCTGGCCGCTGGAAGTTGTTGCCAACGGGGTGGCCGCCTCCACACTTTCCCTGACGATTCGCGACTCTTTTGGGCACCCCGTGGCCGATGGCACCAGCGTGGTCATTACCAGCACACTCGGAAATGTGAGCGGCAACGCGCCGACGAACAACGGAACGCTCACCCGCTACCTGCGCTCCGGCACGGCCGGCCGGGCCACCATTGGGTCCCCCGGCCTCATCGTCAGTGGCGATGATGTTCTGTTTGTGCCAGGGCCAAAATCTACGGCCGAGGTTGTCGCTACCCCCAAGAGCCTGCCGGCGGATGGGAATAGCGCGGCCCTGTTGACCATCACGCTGCGCGATGGGCAGGGCAACCGGGTCTTCGATGGCACACCGGTCACCGTGCACAGCAGCATCGGCACGGTGTATGGCACGGGAGCCACGATAGGCGGAGTGGTTACCCGCACGGTCGTCTCCACCGTGGCGGGCACGGCCCTGATCACGGTGGATGGCGCAATTGCCACGGGAGACAATGCTGTCGTCTTTACCCCGGGGCCGCCCGCACAGGCGGAAGTGAGGGCCTGGCCCTTGCAACTCGTGGCCGACGGGGTGAGCACCAGCGCCCTGACCATCACCGTGCGCGACGGGCTGGGCAACCTGGTCAGTGATGATACGCCGCTCACGGTGAATAGCAGCCTGGGGCTTGTGTTGGGCAGCAGCACAACGAACCTGGGGGTCATAACACGGACGTTGCGCGCCGACGTGAACCTGGGCACGGCCAGGTTCTACGTGGGCGGCATCGGCCAGGCTACCGGTGACGAGGTGAGCTTCGTAGCCGGTGCGCCCGATAAGGCCTGGATCACCGCCACACCGGATCACCTGCCGGCCGATGGCGTGAGCACATCGCTCTTGCACATCGCCATCACCGATCCCTACGACCATCCGGTGACAGATGGCCTGAGCTTCGCAGTGACCACGACCCTGGGCACCCTTACCGGCGACACGCCTACGTCGGACGGAGAGATCACCCGCACATTGCACAGCACCCTGACCGTCGGCACGGCCTACCTGAACGTCAACAATCTTGCGACCGGCGGACAAAGTGCCATCCCCATTCAAGACATGGTGCTGAACGGCAACTTTGAAACGAGTGACACACGAGATTGGATCATCGGGGGGGAGTTGCCGGTCACGGTGACGACCGGAGACCTGTTCGCTACGCGGCCCTTCTCCGGCAGCTACATGGTCCGTCTGGGGCCGCCAACGCTGCACAACGACGGCCACCAGGTCGGATCGGCTTGGATGTACCAGCCATTCCATGTGCCGGAGGGCGTGCCTACCACGCTGTCCCTCTGGTACCGCATCTTTACCTACGATGTATTGACCGGCATCCGCTATCCGCTGTGGGATAGTTTCGACATAACCTTGCGCGACGCGGACGGCCTGCCCACGACATTGATTCTGCGCGATGGTCACAACACGCAATATCAGGGTCAATTGTGGGATTCCGGCTGGCGGCAGTTCCTCTTTGACCTCACACCCTGGCAAGGCCAGAGCATCCAGTTGCACATGGAAGTCGCAAACCGCAACGAACCGGTGGATGACACCTGGGTTTATGTGGACAACATTGAGTTGAGGTTGACCCCTCTGCACAGAGCGCTGCTCCCCTTGGTTTCCGATTGGCCGGCAGACGCCGCGTCACTATTGGAATTGCGCGCGTTGCGTGAAAAGTAGAGAAGCCTTTGTACGTAGTGAGATGACTTGCACGAAAGCGAATCGTTTCGGTTTTGCGGGTTTTGCGGGTTTTCTTGCGGGTTTTTGGTGAAAGAGCACCAAAGTTAGGGAGGCCCAGAATGAGTGGCCATAGTTCCAAGAAGGTACTACGATTTTCTGTCGTCTTCTTCGTTGCCTCTGTTGTCTTTGTCACCGGGTTCTTCACCCTAAGCGCAGCGACATTGGCGACCGATTCCGGCGCGATCCTACGCAATTCTGCCCCCGACCACGGAACGGCGGTGGCGCAAAGTTGGGGCGAACCGGTAACCGGCATGACGGCAACGTACGCCATCTACAAAAAGGACTTCATTTATGGTACCACGCCGCTCACCATCACGGACATTCGGGCCGATGTCGATAACAAAATCTATTCCAACAAGGAAGGCTACGAGATTCGCGGCCTCACAGTGTACCGCGCATTCGACGGGCAGCAACTGCTCGACCGCCAGCCGGTTGTGTTCTTTGTGCATGGTGGGGCCTGGATTGATGGCTATAGAGATTGGTATCAATTCGTTGCGCGTTCCTTTACCGGCGAGAAGGGGTGGGTGACGGTGGTAATCGACTATAGGTTGACCTCCAATCAAGTCTTCCTGGCCGACCAGTACTGCCCCAATCGGATTACCTGCACCTTGCCGGAGAATGAACCGTACCGGACCAAGGCCGCATGGTATCCGAACAACATCACGGATGTAGCCGATGCCCTGCAGTGGGTGATTTATAACATCGCCGCGAATGGGGGCGACGCGGATCGCATTGTCGTGTTCGGCCATTCCGCCGGCGGTCATCTGGTCTCGTTGTTGGCTACGCACACCGACTACGCCACAACCCTGCGGCCGGCCATCAAGGGGCTGATCACCATGAGCGGTGCGTATGATTTGAATGGCCTCAATCATATTTTCTGGAACAGTGCGATCACCCAAACCTTCCAGGGTGGTTTTGACAACTCTGCGCTCCTGACGCAAGCGTCGCCGGCGACGTACGTCGTGTCAGATACGGCGTTGCCCCCCTTCTACATTCTTTATGCCGAAGACGATCTCCTCAACCTTACCGACCAAAACATCGGATTCAAGACCAGGCTAGAATCACTGGGGTTTGACGTGACTTCCAGCTATCTGGCCGGCTACGGACACGAAACCGAAATGGCAGCGATCGCGGACATCAACGAGACTCCCACCACGTTGATTGTCAACTGGATTGAAGGTGTTTTGCAGGAAAAGGTCTTTCTCCCTGCCGTGCTTGCTCACAGCGGACGATAGCCCGCGTCCCTGCGGCGGCGGNATCCGCCGCGAGCGGAGAGGGTTTGGCTCTCTCCAGACGCGAAACTTTGCCGGGGCGTCCCACACAGGTGGGTGTCCGACAAAGTTTTGCGTTTTGCGTTGGTCAAAGGCAGGCCTGGACGCGCGACGGAATGGGGATTCCGTCGCTACGGTCAGACGTAGCCCCGGAATCGCTGTAGTCCCGGAGTCCCTGTAGTCCCGGAGTCCCTGTAGCCCTGGAATCCCCATTCCAGGGCTCCGATTTGTCCTTGAGCGTGATTCGTGGTACACTTTGTTTTCCACGACTGCTCACCACCACAGAAACCTGGCCGGTTTGAAAAAATAAGGCTTTTGCCTTAGTAAAATAAACAGAGTGTCTTATTGAGTTGGCAGGCAGAATACGGTACAATGGAAGAAAGCGCTCCGCTTTCGCCTGATCTGTACGCTTTCTGATTACCATTATAAAAAAGGAGAAGCCCAATGAGCGAAGAGAGAAAGAAACGTGTAGCATTGATCGCTTCCAAGGGTACGCTGGATATGGCCTACCCCCCCCTTATTCTGGCCACCACAGCGATAGCTATGGACATGGAGGCGGCGATCTTCTTCACCTTCTACGGCCTGAACATCATCCGCAAGGGACGAAACGAGCGGCTCCAGGTCGCCCCGCTGGCCAACCCGGCCATGCCCATGCCTGTGCCCAATCTGGTCGGCGCCATCCCCGGCATGACGGCGATGGCCACCACAATGATGAAAGGCATGATGAAGAAGGCCCACGTAGCCACCCTCGGTGACCTGCTGGAAGTGGCCGTGGAGGGCGGCGTGCGCTTGATCGGCTGCCAGATGACGCTGGATGTCTTTGGCATAGCCGCGGGCGACTTGATTGACGGCGTCGAAGTCGGCGGAGCAGCGACTTTCCTCAGCTATGCTGCCGACGCGGACGTCACTTTATTTGTCTAAGAAAGAGGGGACACCATGACCGATATTGTGGCAGACATGACTCTCGATTGCACCGGCTTGATTTGCCCGATGCCCATCGTCAAGATGGCCAAAGCGATCAAGCAGATCGAGCAGGGGCAGGTGTTGCAGTTGATTGCAACGGACCCAGGGTCGCCGGCAGACGTGGAAGCCTGGTCGCGCCAGACCGGACACGAACTGCTGGACTCGGAAGAAGAAGGCAATCGCTACGTCTTCTTCCTGCGCAGAAGTAAGTAGCCAATTGTGATTAGCCACGGGCGGACAACCGGCAGATAATAGTCTGCCGTACTTGTTACCCGTGTTCTTCCTTTACCACAAAGGCACCAAGACACAGGGGTGGTCAGGGAGTAAGTGAGCGTATGTCATTTACACGTCAACCACTGCCCTTTTCCTCTGGGTGTCTTGGTGGTTGGGTTCAATATGGCGGGGACGGTAGACAAATACGCTCTACCGGTTGCCCCATCTTATCTGCTAGTGAGGAGCTTCTTACATGTACATCGTAACAATTGATAAGGATACCTGCGCAGGTTGCGAAGATTGTGTGGATAGCTGTCCTGTTGAACTGCTGGCCATGATCAACGTTCCCAGTGATAATCCTGGCGCGAAAGACATGGTCGCAGAAATTGTAGGGTCTTTGGAAGATTGTTTGGGCTGCGATGCCTGCCAGGAGATCTGTGAAACAGGAAGTGTCACGGTAATGGAGGTTTGACACCGTGCCTCCCCGCCTTGTTGTAGCCGCACCGCGTGGCCGATCCGGCAAGACACTGGTTAGCATCGGGCTATGTGCCGCATTGGTCGAACGGGGCCTGCAGGTGCAGCCATTCAAGCGCGGCCCCGACTTTATCGATCCCAGTTGGTTGTCCGCGGCTGCCGGCCGGCCCTGCCGCAATCTGGATGTCTACTTGATGGGCGAGCGCCAGGTTGCCGAACGTTTTGCCTTGGGCTGCGAAGGGGTCGATCTGGCCTTGATTGAAGGCGCGATGGGCCTGTTCGATGGCCTGGATGACGAAGGACTGGGCAGCACAGCGCACGTGGCCAAAATTCTTCACGCGCCCGCCATCCTGGTTGTGGATACCAGCCGGATGACCCGCAGCGTGGCCGCCCTTGTCCAGGGCTACGCCAACTTTGATCCCCAACTACAACTCGCCGGCGTCATCCTGAACAACGTTGCCGGAGCGCGGCACGAGGCGAAACTGCGACGCGCACTGGCCCGGCACACGACACTGCCCGTGTTGGGCGCTATTCCACGCCAGAAACAAATGACGATTACCCAGCGCCATCTGGGATTGGTGCCCCGCGCAGAGACGACGGCACACGCCCCCATCCTCGAGGCCGCCCATCGGGCTGTGCGGGACCATGTCGATCTCGATGCCGTCATCGCCCTGGCGCACACCGCCCCCCCCCTCGCCGCGCTGCCCACCGCATCGCGTGCCTTCACCGGCGCAATCCGCCCCACAATTGGCGTCGCCTGTGACGAAGCGTTCACCTTCTATTACCCCTCCAATCTGGAGGCCCTGGCCAACGCCGGCGCAAACCTGGTGAACATCGACCTGCTGCACGACCGCACCCTGCCGCCAGTGGACGGATTGTACCTGGGGGGCGGCTTCCCGGAAATGTTCATGGCCGAGTTGGAAGCGAACACTGCCATGCGCGCAGCGATACGCGCCGGTGCGGAAGCCGGTTTGCCGGTCTACGCCGAATGTGGTGGTCTCATGTACCTGGCCCAAAGTATTCGCTGGGAAACGCGCGTGGCGAAAATGGCCGGCGTCCTGCCACTCCACGTGGAAATGACCGACCGGCCCCAGGGACATGGCTACGTTCGCTTTACGACCCTGCCGGGCAATCCCTGGTTCGATGCCGGACAAACCATTCGCGGCCACGAATTCCACCATTCGCGTGTGACCCCCCTGGCCACCGGGCGATTCGCGTACCAGATGAACCGGGGGCACGGGATGGACGGACATCATGATGGTCTCGTTCAAGGCCGGGTGCTGGCCTCGTATGCTCACCTTCATGCCGTGAGTGTGCCCTCCTGGGCGCCCCGCTTCGTGGCCCTGGCAAACACATTCCACGCCGAGCAGCAACAAACAGGCCGGGCGAAATATCGAACGTCGGCGCAGATTGCGCCCCTCACCATGCCGGCAAAGGGGGGACATTCCCTGCCGGTCTTGACGGAGATGGCCCAGCGATGAACACGCCACTCGCGACAGGGCAGCCGTGGACGCTGGCCGTCGTTGGCTTGAGCCAGTAGCGCCGGTTGCGCTGCGCGAGCTGCTCAACTTTTCGGAAGAGGAACTGGCGGCGGCCCTTCCGCAACTGGCCGAGCGCCTGGGCGGCGAAGTGGCGATCCTTTCGACCTGTAATCGGGTGGAGATCTACGTGTGCAACGCGGCCGTGGCCGACATTCGGCGCACTGTTTTGGCCATTCTGTGTGAACGACAGGGCGTAGACCGGGCTACACTGGACACTCGCTTGTACAGCCACCATGACACCATCGCCATACGCCACCTGTTTTCAGTGGCCGCCGGTCTCGATTCGATTCTTGTGGGGGAGCCACAAATCCTTGGGCAGGTGCGCCAGGCATGGAGGACAGCGCACGCTTGCGGCACGGCCGGACCCGGCTTGTCGCGTCTCTTCCAAAACGCGCTGCGCGTGGGAAAACTGGCTCGTACCCAAACGAGGGTGGGCCATTACCACATTTCGCTGGGTCACGCCGCCACGGCCCTGGCCTGCGACTTTTTCAATGGTCGTGGTCTCTCGCCCCAAAAGGTGTTGATCATCGGAGCCGGCAAGGTCGCCGAAACGGTGGCCCGTTCGCTAACCACCAACGGGCTGGGCCCCGTGCTGGTCGCAAACCGCAACTTCGATCGTGCAAAAACCCTGGCATCCTCTCTGCATGGACGCGCCATTCAGTTTTCGGACATCGGGGAGGCCCTGCGCAAGTCTGACGTCGTCATCAGCTCGAGCAATGCCCCGCACTACGTCCTTCATCGCCCGACCCTCGAAGAGGCTTTGCAACATCGCCGGGGGCGGCCCCTCTGCTTGATTGACATCGCCGTTCCCCGGGACATCGAGCCCTCCGCAGCCGGCCTGCCCGGCATCTACCTCCGCAACATCGACGATTTGCAACACCTGCGCGATGACAACCTGCGCCGCCGGCAACGAGAAGCAGACCGCGCTGCTCGTCTCGTCGCCGACGAGAGCGCCCGTTTTGTCGCCACCTGGCAATCGCTGCCCGCTGTGCCCGTTCTGCGACGCCTGCGACAGCGGGCGGAAACCATTCGCCAGAGAGACCTGGAACGTACGTTCCGCCGCCTGCCCGACCTGAGCGCCGAACAAAGATCAACCATCGAGGCCATGAGCAAGAGCTTGATCAACAAGGTCTTGCACCCCACCCTGGTACAATTGCGGGAACCGGAGGGCGGCCCGCCATGTGCAAACTACCTGGAGTGCGTCTCCGGATTCCTGGGGGTACGGATGAACGCAGAATGATGAACTACGACGTGGAGCGTCGCGCGCGGAGCGACAAATTACACAGTGGGCCCAGAAGTTCAACTTCTCCGAGAAGTTGAACTGCTAAGCGCCGCGCGAGGAGCGTCTGACGACTGACAACTATTTTCAAAACAGTCACATGAGCGGCTGCCCGCCACCAATCATGAAAATGGCGGGACGTGAAACGTGAAGACGTGAAACGTACTGCGTTTTACGCATCACGCATCACGTTTTACGTTTTACCTGACACGTGACACCTGACACCTGACACATTATTTTCAAAACAGAGAGGAGAACGTGACATGAAATTTGGCATTCTGGTGTTGGAAGGCCCCTACCAACACGAAGCAGCCGACAGCGCCTATCAATTTGCCCAAGCTGCCATCGCCAAGGGCCATACAATCGAAGGAATCTTCTTTTATACTGACGGCGTCAACAACGTAAACAAGTTCATGAAACCGCCGGCAGAACGGGTGATCAGCCGCCGGTGGGCTGAATTTGCGGAGGAGCATGACGTAGACATGGTCGCCTGCGTGGCCGGGGCGATCTACCGTGGCATGACCAAAGAGATCGCCACCGAACACGTACGCATTGCCGGCCTGGGACAATTGGCCGAGCTGGCCCAGAAAACCGACCGCCTGGTGAGTTTCGGCGATTAATAGACGGAGGATAAAACCATGACAGAAAACAGTGAACCCAAAAAAGTTATGGTATTGATGCGCAGGGCTCCCTACGGCACCTTCTATATCTTCGAAGGATTGCAAACCATGTTGGTGATGGGCGCATACGAGTTGGACATCAGCCTGGCTTTTGCTGATGACGGTGTGTACGCCGTGACCGATGGCCAAGACCCGAGCGCATTGCAGATGAAACCCCTGGCACGGACCTTCCGCGCCTTGCCCGATTTCGATATCGATCAAATCTATATACACAAAGACTCTCTGGAAGAACGAGGACTGACCCTGGATGACCTGGTCGTCGAGCCGGAGGTGCTGACCTCTGAAGAATTGGCCCAGGTCATCGCCAATCAAGATGTTGTCTTGCCATTCTAATGAACAAGGGAGGGTTACTGCTCAGGCAGGCCCCCCTAACCCCCCAATTTTGGGGGGAAATCGATCTGCTCCCCCCAGGATTGGGGGGCTGGGGGGGCCACCGATCACTGCTGAGGCTATTTTCGCTGTCTGCCTGAGCAGTAACAAGGGAGGAAAATATGCTCTACACAGTCAACAAATCTCCGATTATGTTCCGAAACCTGGAGACGTGTCTGCGCATCGCGCCGGCCGGTGATCCCATCTTACTCTATGAAGATGGCGTCTATGCAGCCGTGGCCGGAGCCACAACGGACGCATTGGTACAGGAAATGCTCAACCAGCACCCGGTCTATGTGCTGGAAGCTGACGTACAGGCGCGTGGCCTGACTCGCCTCATCTCCGGCATCGAAGTCGTAGGATACGACCGCTTCGTAGACTTGGTGGTCGAGCACAATGTTACCCCGTGGATGTGAGCGAGCATTGGGAGATACGCAACCCACAGCCATCCCATCAATTGCCGCCCTGTGATCGCTTGAACGGTTTGCGTACCACACTTCCTCAGAGAAAGTGAGCAGCCTATGCCCCACCCATGGAAATCGGTAATCGAAGAGCTGGATGATCCACTGGTCGTCATCGACCGGCAACGTCATGTGCAATGGGCCAATCGCTCCGCACGCCAGCTTTCCGACTGGGGTGATGGTGACTTGCCGCCGAACCTGCCATGCTACGTGATGGTACACGGTGGCCAGCCCTGTACGGAAGAGGACTGCAATTGTCCCGTGCCCGAGGTGTTGGAGACCGGACAATCTGTACGCGCCATCCATCACCACCCCTCCAACAACGGTGAGGCCGGGTCATACTTTGAAGTCGTCGCCTCGCCCTTGCACGACGAGCAGAAAAACATCCAGGCGATCGTCGAATTGCGACGTGACATCACCCACGAATACAGGCTGCGCCAGGAAGTGATGCGCCGCAACCGCGAGCTGACCGTCCTCAACCGGGTGATGCAAGCTGTTGGTCAGTCTCTCGACCTGGAGTCGGTCCTGTCCACCGCCTTGGAGGAAGTGTTGCACCTGACCGGCCTGGATATGGGAGCCATCTTCGTGCTTCGCCGCCAGACCGGGCGTTTGGAGCTTCTGTCGTGCCGAAACCTATCGACGGAGGCCGGAAAAGCCATAGCCGAATTGCGCCTGGCCGAAAGCCCCTGCGGAATGGCTGTCTCTGCCGGCCAGCCCCTGGTCATCCCGGATGTAACGAATTATCGGGGCAAGAAATGGTCGTTGCTGCGAAGTGAAGACCTCTGCGCCTTCGTCCACGTGCCCCTGCTCAGCAAGGGAGAAGCAATGGGCAGCCTCTGCGTTGGACGCCGCCAACCCTACATATTTCCAGAGGGAGAAGTTAGCTTGCTCAGCGCAGTGGCCAGCCAGATAGCCATGGCTGTGGAAAACGCGCGCCTATATCACGACCTGGAACAAAAGGAGCGTGTGCGCCGGGAGTTGCTCCATCAAGCCATCACCGCGCAAGAGGACGAACGATGCCGTATCGCGCGAGGGTTGCACGACGAAACCAGCCAGACTCTCACCGCCCTGTTGTACTCCCTGGAGGCGGTCTCCCAAATGCCGACCTGCAATGGCGCTCGGGAGAATCTCGTCGAAATGCAGAACCTGGTTCGTAATATGCTCGACGGGACCCACCGGCTCATCCACGACTTGCGCCCCACCCTGCTGGACCACCTTGGATTGCTGGAGGCCATTCGCTGGTTGGCCGAAAAACGTCTGGGCAATAGTGATATACACGTCCACACCACCAAACAGGGAGAAATCCGCCGTGTAGACGGCAACATTGCCACCGTGGTATTCCGTGTCGCCCAAGAAGCGATCAGCAATATTGCCAATCACGCGGCCGCGCGGAATGCCTGGTTGACTTTCCAGTTTCAACCGGAGCATCTGACCGTGACTCTGGCCGACGACGGCATCGGTTTTGATCCTACGACCGTTCAGTGGCAGCCTGGATCACCGCGAGGGCTGGGACTGGTTGGCATGGAAGAGCGCATGGACTTGATCGGTGGCCAACTTTCCATTTCATCGGCCCCCCAACAGGGCTGTGAAGTTCGAATCGATGTGCCGTTAGAGGGGTAACATCATGCATAAAATTCGCGTGTTGGTAGTAGACGATCATGCTATTTTGCGAGATGGCATCTGCTCATTGCTGGCCCTGCATGACGATATCGAGGTTGTGGGTCAAGCCGAAAACGGCAAGCAAGCATTGCAAATGGTTCTCCCAACCCACCCGAATGTCGTCTTGATGGACATCGCCATGCCCGAGATGGACGGGCTGCAAGCCACACGGCAAATCATGGACAGCTACCCCAACGTCCGCGTACTCGTGTTGACACAATACGACGACGACTCGTATATCTCCTCTCTGCTGGAAGCCGGTGCCTGTGGATACGTCCTGAAACGCTCCGGTGGAGAGGAAATCATCACCGCCATTCGCAGCGTGTACAATCAAGGCGCATACCTCGCCGCGGACGTCGCCCGGCAGGTCGTGGCCCAACGACGCAAGGGGACGCGAATCAAGCGCCCCAAAGATGCTGGTGGCCTGACGCGCCGTGAACTGGAAGTGCTGGTTCTCATCGTGGAAGGTCTGAGCAGCCGCGAAGTGGCCGAACGACTTTGCATTGCCCACAAAACGGCTATGGTACACCGCAGCAACATTATGCACAAGCTCGGTGTCCACAAGAGCACCGAATTGGTCAGCTATGCCATTCGCAAGGGCTTGGTGTAAGGGGACGACGGTGAAACGATGAATGCAGAATGATGGATAGCGTAATCCGTACTTGCGTACTGTGTAAAGACTTCACGGCGAATATCCTTACGCATCACGAATTACGGATTACTTGACACATGACTGACACATTATTTTCAACCCAGGAGGTAGCAATGACCGCAGGAATGACGACGGTGGCCGTAATTGGCCTGGGACGAATTGGACTGGTTGTGGGAAAGCGGCTGTTAGCGGCGGATTACAGCGTGCGCGGAAGCGACAGCAGTGCCGAGGCACGAGAACGTGCACTGCGCGCCGGAATTGACGTGCTCCCCACCGCACAGGAGGTTGCAAGCGGCGCGAACATGATTTTGTTGGCCCTACCACCGGCTGCCGTGACTCCGGTGCTATCCGAGATTCAGGGAAGCCTGCAAGCAGAACAAGTCATTGTTTCACTCGCTGGCGCGGTCCCCCTGGACTACATCCAGGAATTGGCCGGCCCAACCGCCCAGGTCGCCCGCATCATGCCGAACACGCCCTCCTTGGTCGGGCAAGGCATGAACCCGGTCTGTTATGGCAAGCATTTGTCGGCGTCGGGCCGCGAGCAGGTGCGGAATTTGCTTGTGGTGTTGGGAGAAACTACGCAGGTAGCGGATGAGCAGATGAATCTCTGCACGGGTTTGACCGGTGCTGCTCCACGATACATCTTTGCTGTGATCGAAGCCCTTGCCGAAGCCGCTGTCGCCGGCGGACTGAGCCAAGAAGAGGGGATACGCATGGCAACACAGGTCACCGCCGGATCGGCGCTGGCCGTTTTGCAAAGTGGCTTGACCCTGGACGAGTTAAAAGCGCTGACCCCGCTGCAACCACTCGATGAAGAGGCATCCAAACCCTTGTTCCGTCAAGCGGTGGAGACCGCAGAAAAGAAAATGGACGCGGTCTGGGCCGGGATGACCCGGTAACCCTGATGGGCTTCAAGAACCTGCCTACGACTGGGTGTGCATCAAAGATTTGCGGTTACTACTCAGTCTGCCTTGCCGTGCCGGGCTGAAGCCGTCATTGGTCACACAGCGGCTTGGTGAGGCGATCCAGTGCCGATTTCAATCCGGCACGGGCCTTGCCTGGGTAGTTTGACAATGTCACATTCGAACGCCTGGCGAATGAATTCGCGGCTACGTGGGGCGAAGCTGCCCTGCGGCAGCTAAAACGAGGCCACGCAGGTGGCCTTCGCCACCGGTAGCACGCGGTTTCAACCGCCGTGCAAGGAAATGTGACATTGTCAAAGTAGTAACGATTTGCGTTTGAGGGGAATAAGCACGCCGGCCCACCGTGCGTGGAGACCGGAGGTCGTAACTCGCGGCGGCTGCTCGACCAGCCAAAACGCAAAAAATGACGCACACCCTTCTGCCATTTACGACTCTTCCCGATGGAATACCAACGTGTCCTCTTCCACATCCAGCAGGACCGTATCGCCGGCCTGGAACTCTTCCGCCAGCATCTTCTTCGAGAGTGGCGTCTCCACGTAGCGTTGAATCGTGCGCCGCAGCGGACGCGCACCGAATTGCGGATCGTATCCGCGCTTGACGATCCACTTTCGTGCGGCTTCGGTCAGACGGATGGTCAGTTCTTGTTCGGTCAATCGTTCGGCCAGTTCGATCACCTGCAAGTCTACGATTTTTTCGAGCTGTTCCTCGGTCAGCGATTCGAAAACGATGACTTCGTCCACACGGTTCAAAAATTCAGGGCGGAATGTACGCTTGAGGGCGTCTTTCGTCTCATCGTCCTTCAGCAACTCCTCATCCCCGCGATCGCCGATGCGGAAGCCGAGCGGCCCACCGCGCGTCAGGTAGCGCGTGCCCAGGTTGCTGGTCATGATGACGACCGTATTGCGAAAGTCCACCGTGCGTCCCTGCCCATCCGTCAGCCGTCCATCGTCCAAAAGTTGGAGCAATATGTTGAAGATTTCGGGATGGCCCTTCTCGATCTCGTCGAAGAGGACCACTTGGAATGGCCGGCGGCGCACCGATTCGGTGAGCTGGCCCCCCTCGCCATAGCCGACGTAGCCGGGCGGCGAGCCGATCAGCCGTGAGACGGTGTGCTGCTCGTGGTATTCGCTCATGTCCACGCGCACCAGCGCATCTTCGTCGTCGAATAGGAATTCGGCCAGCGCCTTGGCCAGTTCGGTCTTGCCCACGCCGGTCGGCCCCAGGAAAATGAAGCTGCCGATGGGCCGGCGTGGGTCCTTCAGGCCGGATCGGCCCCGCCGGATCGCATCGGAGATGGCGGACACGGCCTCGTCCTGCCCGACGATGCGACGATGCAGCGCCGTTTCCATGTCCAGCAGTTTATCCGCTTCAGACTTGAGCATGCGATTGACCGGAATGCCGGTCCAGTTGGCGACGACTTCGGCGATGTCCTCCGTTTCCACGATGTCGTCCAGTCCCTGCTCCTGCCGCCAGGCATCCACTTGCGCCCGCAAATTCTCTTCGATTTTGAGGCGCCGGCTCTTCACTTCGGCGGCCGCTTCATAGTTCCGTTGCTGCCAGGCCGCTTCTTCCTCGGCGACCAACCGGTCTACCGCGGCCTTTTCCTCGCGCAATTCCTCCGGCATGTTGTAGGCATCAACGCGCAGTTTGGCCGCCGCTTCGTCAATCAAATCTATCGCTTTGTCCGGCAGGAAGCGCTCGGTGACATAGCGGTGTGAAAGCCGCGCCGCTGCCTCAATCGCCTCATCGGCAATGACGACGCGGTGGTGGGCTTCATAGCGATACTTCAATCCCTTGAGCATTTCTACGGTCTCTTCCACCGACGGCTCGTCCACGAAGATCGGCGCAAACCGGCGTTCCAAAGCGCGATCACTTTCGATGTAATTGCGGTAGTCGTCGAGCGTGGTCGCGCCCACGCACTGCAATTCGCCGCGCGCCAGGGCCGGCTTCATCATGTCGCTGGCGTCGAGTGCGCCCTGGGCTGCTCCGGCCCCGACCACTGTGTGTACCTCGTCGATGAAGAGCAAGATTTGCCCTTCCGCCGAACGGACCTCTTCCAGCACCGCTTTGAGCCGCTCTTCGAATTCGCCACGAAAGCGGGAGCCGGCCACCATGCCGCCCAGGTCCAGCTCGATGAGGCTGCGGTCGAGCAGATGTTCCGGTACGTCGCCGGCCACGATGCGCCGGGCCAGGCCCTCCACGATGGCCGTTTTGCCCACCCCCGGCTCCCCGATGAGTACGGGGTTGTTTTTCGTGCGCCGGGCCAGCACGCGCATCAGGCGTAGAATTTCAACCTCACGTCCGATGACCGGATCGAGCTTATCGTCACGGGCCAGTTGGGTCAGGTCGCGCCCGTATTTTTCCAGGATGCGGTACTTTGTTTCGGCATACGGGTCTGTGACTTTGCTGCCGCCACGCACCGTTTCGATTGCTTTGAGCACGTTGTCTTTGGTTACGTTGAATTCCTGGAAAATCTGAGATGACGGCCCTTGCTGAATTTCCAGGATGCCGAGCAAGAGGTGTTCGGTGGAGATGTACTGGTCGCCCAGGCGGTCTGCTTCCTGCCCGGCCAGGCCGGCCAGGTGTTGCACGCGCGGCGTGACATAGATTTGGGCCATGCCGCCACCTGTCACGTACGACTTGGGGGCGGCGGAGAGGACATCGTCCAGCCGCCGCTTCATCATGTCCACGTCCACGCCAACCGTGGTCAGCACCTCCACGACGGAACCATCCTGTTGCTCCAGCAGGGCGAGCAAGATATGTTCGATATCGAGCTGGCTGTGCTGGTAGCGCATCAAAATCTCTTGCGAACGAGCGATGGCGTCCTGTGCTCGTTCGGTAAACCGGTCAAATCGCATCATCAGGTATTTTTACTGTAACTACTCAGTCTTTAGGTGCCAGGCACTTGTGAAGGCCCTCTCGCTTGAACGTGACAAGGCATGTAGACGAATGTTGGCTTTGAGACACTCACCGAAAGTGCCTGGCACCTGATTTGCCTCATGGGGCTGAGTAGTTACCCCTTTGGACTGTTATGAAAATAACGTGTCAGGTGTCACGTGTCAGGTAAAACGTAAAACGTGATGCGTGATTCGTAAGACGCAATACGTTTCACGTCCCGCCATTTTCATCCTTGGTGGCGCGCGCGCCGCTCATGGTGACTGCTTTCATGCCATGTGAAACCATGACTAATTCTACCACGAACGCGGCCAAATGGCGAAAAACCGACCTGCCGGTCAGCCATTCTCGCTCGCCGGCTCCGCGCGGAACAGGAACGCGCTGCCGTCCCAATCCACGACGATGTGGTCACCCTCGCGGAACTTGCCCTCCAGGATTTGCATGGCCAGCGGGTCTTGCACCCGTCGCTGGATGACCCGCTTGAGGGGACGCGCCCCATAGACCGGATCGTACCCTTCGTCGGCCAGTTGCTCCTTTGCAGCCGGGGTCAGCTCGATTTCGATCTTGCGACCGGCCAGCAACCGCTCCAACCGGCGCAACTGGATGTCCACGATCTGCGTCAGATCGTCGCGGGTCAGTTTGTGGAAGATGATGATCTCGTCCACACGGTTCAGAAATTCGGGGCGGAACGTGGCGCGTAAGGTGTCGAGCACCGCGCGCTGGACGTCTTGTTCACTCCGCGTTCCACGCTCCACGCTCAACGCCTCGCTGCCCACGTTGCTGGTCATGATGATCACCGTGTTCTTGAAGTTGACCACGCGGCCATGCCCGTCGGTCAGCCGCCCATCGTCCAGGATTTGCAGCAACAGGTTGAACACCTCCGGATGGGCCTTCTCGATCTCGTCGAAAAGGACGACGCTGTATGGCTTGCGTCGCACCGCTTCGGTCAGTTGCCCCCCTTCTTCGTAGCCGACATAGCCGGGGGGCGCACCGATCATCCGGGCAACGGTGTGTCGTTCCTGATACTCGCTCATGTCCAGACGGACCATGGCGTCTTCGTCATCGAAGAGGAACTCGGCCAACGAACGGGCCAGTTCCGTCTTGCCAACTCCCGTGGGGCCGAGGAAGATGAAGCTGCCGATGGGCCGGTTCGGGTCCTGCAGGCCGGCCCGGCTGCGGCGTACCGCGTTGGAGACGGCCACGATCGCTTCCTCCTGGCCGACGACGCGCCGGTGTAGCCGCGCCTCCATGCGCAACAGCTTCTCCACTTCCCCCTCCAGCAATCGGGAGAGGGGAACGCCGGTCCACTTGCTGACCACCTCGGCGATGTCTTCGCTGCCGACCTCCTCTTTGAGCAGGCGGAAATCTTGTTGCAGATTCTTGAGCCGTTCTTCCTGCTCGTACAGCCGCGCTTCCAGCTCACGCATCGTGCCATAGCGCAGTCGGGCCGCTTCCTCCAAGTTGGCATCGCGTTCAGCCTGCTCGATCTGTACCTTCGTCGTCTCGATCTGCTCTTTGGTGTGGTGCAGTTCGGCGATGGCCTGCTTCTCGGTCTCCCAGTGCGCTTTCAGGCGGCTCGATTCTTCTCGCAGTTCGGCCAACTCTTTCTCCAGCTTATCCAGCCGGTCACGGGAAGCCTCGTCGGTTTCCCGCTTCAACGCTTCGCGCTCGATTTCCATTTGCATGATGCGGCGGTCAATCTCGTCCAGGGCCGCCGGCTTGGAGTCGATCTCCATGCGCAGGTGACTGGCCGCTTCGTCGATGAGGTCAATCGCCTTGTCGGGCAGGAAACGGTCGGAGATGTAGCGATCCGAAAGGGTGGCCGCGGCGATGACGGCGGGATCGGTGATGCGCACGCCGTGGTGTACCTCGTAGCGATCCTTGAGGCCACGCAGAATGCTGATCGTGTCCTCGACTGTTGGTTCGTCCACCAGAACCGGCTGGAATCGTCGCTCCAGGGCCGCGTCCTTTTCGATGTACTGGCGATACTCGTCCAGGGTGGTGGCTCCGATGGTGTGCAGCTCGCCACGCGCCAGCATCGGTTTGAGCATGTTGCTGGCGTCCATGGCCCCTTCGGCGGCACCGGCCCCCACGACGGTGTGCAGCTCGTCGATGAAGAGGACGACGCGCCCTTCGGAATCGGTGATCTCCTTGAGCACGGCCTTGAGCCGCTCCTCGAACTCGCCGCGATACTTGGCGCCGGCAATGAGCGAGCCGAGGTCCAGTTGGACGAGCTGCTTGTCCTTGAGGCCCTGGGGCACGTCGCCGCGCACCATGCGCTGGGCCAGCCCCTCGACGATGGCCGTCTTGCCCACGCCTGGCTCCCCGATGAGCACCGGGTTGTTCTTCGTGCGCCGGGAGAGCACCTGGACGACACGGCGAATTTCCTCGTCCCGCCCAATGACCGGGTCCAGTTTGCCTTGCTGGGCCAGCTTGGTCAGGTCGCGCCCATATTTCTCCAGCGCCTGGTAGGTGGCCTCCGGTGTGGGGGTCGTCACACGCTGGCTGCCGCGGATGGCGCGCAGGGCTTGCAGCGTCGCGTCGCGGGTGACGCCGGCCGCCTGCAGGATGCGATCGGTCGCGCCGCCGGCGGCCTGGATCAGCCCCAGCAGCAGATGTTCCGTGCTGACGTACTCATCACGGAAGGTGGATATTTCTTTTTGGGCACGGTCCAACACCCGCTTCAGGCGCGGCGAAACGTAGACCTGCGTGGCACCACCGTACACCTTGGGCAACTTGTCCAGCTCGGCCTCGGCCTGGCGGCGCAAGGCCGTGGGGCTGGCGCCGACCTGTTGCAGCACCTCCGGCACTACACCCTCGTGCTGTTGCAAGAGAGCGGCCAGGAGATGTTCCGGTTCGACCTGATTATGATTGCTTTCCTGGGCCAGATTCTGGGCAGCTAGAATGGCCTCTTGCGCTTTCTCGGTAAACTTGTTTAGATTCATGGGTAGTGTTCCTTGTCTTTGGATCTGGATGCGTGTTACGTATTGCGTGTTGCGTCGCTCGACAGTCGCCGGCACGCTACTATTCTATCACCGTTTTATTAGACCACCGATAGAGGAGTGCTAGAGTTTTGTTAACGTTCTCCCAGAGTGACCCCTTTCAAAGCGGTGCCCATGAGCGGTTGCGCGCCACCAAGGATGAAAATGGCGGGACGTGAAACGTGAAGACGTGAAACGTGTTGCGTGTTGCGTATTGCGTCTTACGCAACACGTTTTACGTTTTACCTGACACCTGATACCTGACACGTTATTTTCAAAACAGCATGATCCTCTGGTTGACTCAAAGGTCTAGAAACGCATCCGTATCCCCTATTCCTTCTAGTGGCATCATAAAGGTGTACCCGTCCGGCCCGACGGCTCGCTCCAGTGTGCCCATAATTTTGGCGACGTTGTCGTATGGCCCGGCGAAGAACATTGGTTTGCCCTTCGGTCCGCCAAGCGGGATCGGGACGTTACAGGCCTGTGGATCGGCGTCGCCCAGAATGGGCGCAGCCCTGCGGTAGTCTCGGTGCGGTTCAAAGCCTAGATCGCGCGCGTACGCAATAGCCTCCTCGATTACTTTTGCTGCCAGATCGAGGGCACAGGGGACCATCGATTGTCTGGAAGTCATCTGGTTTCGAAACGCGCGGTACTCACCCCCTGATTCAAAAATATGCGACATTGCGTTTTTCACGCCCAGGCAACCCAGGTCTACAACGAAACTTCCCATCGCGATTCGTCCGCCTGGAGCGTTCCGCGCGATGAGAATCTGGGTGATCTGGAATGTATTCCGCCATTCCTCGGCGATCAGACACTCGCGGAGGGGCCATGCCCCTGTTTCGGAAGGCAATTTCACTCTGCCTCCGCGGCCGCTAGCGACCGGCATTCGCGCTTTGGATCGTTTTTTCTTCCGCTTGGCTGCCTTGCGAGCCAGTTTCTTCTGCCGTTTCTTGGGATTTTGTGCCATGTTTCCTTCTCCGAATACAAAAAGTGGATCTACGCAAATAATGGGAGTACGACTGAGTGTAACAGGCTTTCAGCGGCTTGGCGGGACGGTCGGTGTTGCTGATTTCGATCCGGGACGGGCCTTGCCTGGCAGGCAACAGACCCTGCCCGCAAAGCTGCGTCGAGATACTACCTGCGGTGCGGCTCGACCCCGGCGCTTCGCGTGCGTATGCTTTTGGGGTATATAATCCCTGGCTTACGCCTTCTGCAGGCGGGCCAATTCGGCACGTAGATGTTTCAGTTCGGCTTCGGCCTGGCGGCGGGCGGTTGCTTCTTGGGCCGCGCGTTCCTCCGCCTGGCGGCGGGCGGCTGCTTCTTGGCGATGGGCGGCCTGGGCTTCCAGTGGTGTCAGCAGCTTCTTGCCCGTCTCCGGATCGTACAAGCGCAACCAGCCCCCTTCTTCCCGCAGTTCCAGCCCCAATACGTCGCTAACCAACGGCCTCCCCTGCATCAACCGGTAGTCTCCGTCCGCCAGGGTGTACCCTTGCAAAGGCGGAAGCAGGTACTCCCCCAAGGGATCGAACAGGTAATACTCCTTCACCCCCAGCAAGGCGTAAAGCCCTTTCTTCGTCCCCAGGTCTTTCCACCGCGTACTCTGCGATGTCAGTTCAAGGACGACATCTGGGCCTTTGTCCTCTTCCCACACCTTGTACACGCGACGTTGCCTCTTGGGGATACCGAAGACAACGAGTACGTCGGGTGCAACCGAAGCAGTCGGGTCGCCCTCTTTGTAGTAGAGCAGCAGGTTGCCCGCGACGTACACCTGGGGATCGTCCCGGTAGTGATCCTTCAATGCTTCGATGAGATAGACCATCAGGTCACGGTGGACGTCGGTTTCTGCCATGGGTTCACCATCCGATTCGGGGTAGTAGACAGGGGTGGGCGGTACCCGCAGGGGGTGTCGTTTCTGGTGTGGAATGGCTACGATATTTTTCGCCAGGACCATTGTACATCCCTCAGTTTCCGTACAAAAGTAACCACTTTGGCTTGCTGGTTAAAATTATAGCACAGGTAAATAGGAAAGTCAACGACTCGTGTTGGGGTGTTCCCTTGTTTTCCTGTTTCCTCTGTCCCCTTGCTTCCTTACCCCGCCGCTTCATGCTCATCCTGGGACCACTGCGGCAACGTGCGGCGTTCGTAATAGGCCTTGCGTGTCGCGTGATAGTGGGTCAGGAAGTCCGCCCAGTGGCAATCCGCGGCAAAGTCGAGCTTCGCGTATAGGGCCGTGATCCCGTCATCCTCAGGCGTGCCTTGTTCGGGGAAGTAGATGGCAACCCCCTCGGCATGTTCAACGCCGCGACCTGCCGTTTGAGCAGCCAGGACGGCCTTTCCGGGGCTAAGGGTGTCCCGTACCGCCTGGGCCGTAGAGCGTAGCGCGTCGCCCTCTGGCAGGCGGTCTTGCAACAAACGCAGGAAATGTCCGAGGTCGATATAGCCGTCTTTCTGGAAACGCTGCGCTTTGCGGCGGGCTGTAGCCACGGCCTCGAAGACAATCATTTCGTGCAGACGGCCAAGAATTGCCAGCGCAAGTTGATCCAGGGCCGCGATCGAGTCGGGCAACTGCACCATGTCCAGGGCGGAGAGGGTGATGTCTGGGCTGATCGCCCCCTTATCGTACGATTGGACATAGCGAGTCACAGCCTCTTTGGCGGCGGTACGGGCATCCATCTTCGATTCGCGGGTCAAAGCACCGAGAAAAAGGTCGTAGGGCCAGCCGCGCATCGGCTCGGCTTCTTCGGAGGCGACGACGTAGCGGCAAGTGTCACGTACCTGGTAGACAACCTCCAACATAGCCATCAGGCAGGCGTCCATGCCCAGGATGTCAATGCGTTCCAGGCCCGTCTGCTGCACAGCCTGCCGCAATGCTTCCTTCAACTCGCGATTGTCCAGGAAATCCATACTGCTGTCGTCGTACAAAATGCCGCGTCGCCCTGGCTTGACCGCCTCCTGGGGAATGTTCGTCAACGTAGAGCGGAACAAGGCATGCCGCAGCCGAGATTTCTGGGCAATGGCCCGTGTTTCGGCTTTATCCACCGGCAAACGGTCCTTCACAGCGCGAAAGCCGGCGTAGAGGTCCTCGTCATCCCAACCGTTGCCATGATTCCAGAGAATCAGCAAGGTTTTCTCGGCGGGATACGTCTGCATGGCCCAGACGATGAAGTCTACGAGGTTGGTCAGATCGCCGGTGTTCGTTTCCGGTATGGTTTGCACCAGGTCGTCTTTCAGCGTGGTGCCGGCGCGCAGCCGGTAGCGATAGGTCTTGCGGTCCCCTTTGGTATCGAACTGGGCCAGGACATGAACATCGTCCGTTGAGCCGGCTTGTTTCATCTCCTTCAAGTCTTCATAGCCGGCGGCCTCCATCGGCTCGGCGAGCAGAATACCGTTGTCGCCGGCCATGTAGACCATCACCGTCCATTGGGCTTTGGGTGCTGGTGTCCCGGCCCTTTCTCCGGCAGCTTCCCGCGCCACGAACATCGGGCGGGACCGGCGGACGTTGCCACTGATCAGCGTATCCAAGAAACGCACGCCATCGTACTTCGGCACATGGGCCTGGAAGGGGAGCGGAAATTTGATGACACGAGCCTCCCCCAGCCCGCGTTGTCCCGGAAAACCCTGGGTTGCCCACTTCCGAATCACCTCGGCGGGGGAGAAAAACTCGTCGCGCCCCGCGCTGTCACTCTTGGCCTGCAAACCGGTGACGACGGTGTAGGCCAGGTTTTGGAGGCCAAAGGGCAGAATCCGTGCTTGCACAGGGCGCTGTTCCGGTGCCGGCCCCCATAATTCTTGCCAATGCAAATCGGTTCCGACATAGCGCACCTGCCCGTTCTCCACATCGAGTACGACATCGAAGCGCTCTGCGTCTGGAATTTCCTCTCGCAGGGCACGCTTCAGGAGGCCATTGAGGTGCAAGGCGTCGGCGAGGGCCTGTTTGCGTCGCCCCTCCGTCTGTGATTCCTGTGGTAAATATGTCAACAAGTCCTCGGCAGAGAAGTGTTTGTACAGCCAACGAAACCAAAGTCGCAGCACGTAGAAGCGGTCGCCGGCCAGGTGGTATAACTCGGCCGAGAACAGGCGTGCATCGTGCAACGACACCTCCAACCGCCCGTCAACCTGCATCAGGGGGGGGGCAGAATCGCCCCAGAAGACGGAGACTCGCCCAAACGAATGGCCTTCGAGCAGGCGCGTGTAATTCAAACGCAGTTTCTCGAAAGCGCGCCGGCTTTTCTTGGGTAACGGGCGGTATGTGACCCCGCGCGTTGGCCACCAGCGAGAGATATATTCTGGGACAACCTTTCCGCTAAAGCGCAACTCGCTGTGGTTGCCGTCGAGGGGCTGCCAGGAAAAATGCCCCCACTTTTTTTCACCGTCTCCCGGTTTGACAATGCGAAACGTCTGCCGCAAGACCTCCTGCCCGCTGCCGGCGTCCATGCCGACGATGGTCAGGTCGCGTGATGCCGGAATCCCCGGCTCGCGATGGATGATGTCGAAATAGACATATCGCTCATCCTTATCCAATTGCACACGCTGGCCATCAGTCTTTCCCCCACCCCATACCACCCACAGATCCCGGCGATCCCCATCCGGGTAGCCGATAACCAGGTTCTGATCGGCATGGCGCTGAGCTGGGCGAAAGGTGATGCTGTCCGGAAGCTGGTCATCACCAGGCAGAACGACAAGCTTCATCGTCTTGGCACCGTAGGGGAGGTAGCTGAAGGCGTCAGCATCAAACCCTTTTTCCGTTCGAGGGACAAGCTGTAAACGCATGGCTCGGGACATTGTCAATTTCCTGGGATGGCTCATGAGTGAAGCAAACGCATTTTGACAATTGGAATGGTGAAGGCAGTCCCCCTGCCGTATGGTGTGGGGGGGCGTACTGCCGTCCCCATGAACGAAAGGAGGCTACATTCAACGCTATTGTACCACCAAACAGCGGCTCCTGCAACCCTGTGGCCGTAAGGGGGTGCATTTCAGTTTGGGGGTGAGAAT
>JAADHH010000128.1:0-26727 GCA_013151955.1 Chloroflexota bacterium | reverse complement strand
ATCTTCTCAATATTCCGGGGCGAAGAAGTTCGACTTTTACCAAAAGTCGAACTTCTGGGTCGCCCCACCCCGTTTTATTGAGAAGATACAACTTCTAAGCGTCAAAACTCTGCGCGCTCAACGTCTCTGCGGTGAAATCCTTACCCTGCCCCCAGAATTGAAATGCACCCGCGGCCTGACACCTGTTGGCAATTTTGAAAATCTGTGGTATAGTTATACGGTATAAAAGTTTCAACAAAGTAACAGGCCTACTACGAGGTAGCATGAAAACAAACAAACACCGCGTTTCCCCTTCTGGGGCAGAAGATCTCGATTGGGACAGCGCAGACGCGCTCCAAGATGTGTATCTGGAATACCCGATCCTGCCTTTGCGGGAAGTGGTAGTCTTCCCTCACATGGTGAGCCCGCTCTTCATAGGAAGAGAACGCTCCATGCGTACCATAGAAGCTGCTTCGGCACTTGACCATCCCCTCATTGCCGTTACCCAGCGTGACTTTGACAAGGAGAACCCCACGCCAGAAGATCTCTATGCGGTGGGCACAGAGATCACCATCGAGCGCATCCTCCACCTGCCGGACGGCACGGCCAACGTTCTGGCCCAGGGCCACAGCCGGGTCAGAATCGTGGACTTCACCCAAACGCATCCATACCTTATGGCTCGGGCAACGCTCACCCCCGATGACTTCGAAGAAACCCTCTCGACGAAGGCCCTGATGCGGGCCGTACTGGCATTGTTCGAGAAATGCGTCGAGCTAAATGAGGACTTGCCCGAAGATGCCTACATAGCAGCATTGAACGCGGACGAACCTGGCTGGCTGGCCGACCTTGTTGCTTCCATCATGGAATTCGATGTCGAGAAACGGCAAGAACTCCTCGAAACGTTTGATCCCACCGAACGCCTTGAGCGGTTGAGCATTCTGCTGGCCAGCGAACTGGATCTGCTCGAACTGGAAAACAAGATCCACTCCCGCGTACAGGAAGAAGTGGATAAAAGCCAGCGGGAGTTCTTCTTGCGCGAACAAATGCGTGCCATTCAGAATGAGCTGGGTGAAACGGATCCGACCACCAGCGACTTGAAAGACTTGCGTGCGCAAATTGCGGATTCGGCGATGCCCGACATCGTCCGCAAGAAAGCCGAAAAAGAGCTACACAGACTCGAGGGTATTCCTCCTGCCTCACCCGAAGGGGGCATCATCCGCACATATTTGGGCTGGCTGGTTGACCTGCCATGGGCCAAGACCACAGAAGACAACACAGACATCGCCCACGCGATAAGCATTTTACACGCGAATCACTTTGGCCTGCGGAAAGCCAAAGAACGCATCGTCGAACACATTGCCGTGCGCAAGCTGGCACCTGAGAAAATGCGCACACCGATCCTCTGCTTCGTTGGACCTCCAGGAACGGGCAAAACATCTTTGGGACGTTCGATTGCCCAAGCCCTGGGGAGAAACTTTGTGCGTGTCAGCCTGGGCGGGGTGCGCGACGAAGCGGAGATACGAGGCCATCGTCGTACGTACATTGGCGCCCTGCCGGGCCGAATCATTCAAACCATGCGCGATGCCGGATCCATCAACCCCCTCTTTATGTTGGATGAAATAGACAAGTTGGCGTATGATTTTCGTGGCGACCCGGCCTCCGCCCTCCTCGAAGTTCTGGACCCTGAACAGAACAATAACTTTGCCGACCACTACCTGGACGTTCCCTACGACCTGTCCAAGGTCATGTTCATCACTACGGCAAACACGCTCTATCCCCTCTCTCCCGCTCTGCTTGATCGAATGGAAGTCATTGACTTTCCCGGTTATATCGAAGAAGAGAAGCTCCAGATTGCAAAACGCTTCTTGATTCCACGGCAGATTGAGGAACATGGGGTACGTGACCACGGCATTCACTTTTCGGACGGGGCGATCAACAAGATCATCCGCGAATACACCCTCGAAGCCGGCGTCCGCAACCTGGAGCGAGAGATTGCCCGCATCTGCCGCAAATTTGCCCGTAAGATCGCAGAAGGGAAGCCGGTGCCCCATCACACCACCGCCTCGTCGCTGGGACGTTACCTGGGACCTTCGAAGGTCACGCACTTGGTCGCGGAGGACCACAACGAAATTGGTGTGGCAACCGGCGTGGCCGTCACCGAATCGGGTGGGGACATCCTCTCCATCGAGGTGACGATCATGGAGGGAAAGGGAAACCTTTTGCTGACCGGCCAACTGGGTGAGATCATGCAAGAATCTGCACAGGCTGCCCTGAGTTACACCCGCGCTCGCGCTGAAAAACTGGGCATAGCCAACGTTGATTTCGACAAGATCGATATCCACATCCACGTGCCAGAAGGGGCCGTGCCCAAGGATGGCCCCTCCGCCGGAATCACGATCGCCACAGCTTTGATCTCTGCGCTGCTCGACCGTCCGGTAAATCGCGAGGTGGGGATGACCGGAGAGATTACCCTACGCGGAAGAGTGTTGCCCATCGGAGGCCTGCGCCAGAAGGCGATGGCCGCCTATCGTGCCGGCCTGAAGACATTTCTTGTGCCTACCAAGAATCGCAAGGACATGGTGGACATACCGCGCAAGGTTCAACGGGATCTCAAGTTCGTGTTCGTAGAACGAATGGATGACGTGCTGCCTGTGGCCCTGGTCCAGGCCGACAATCATCCGGCCACGAATTGAAAAATCGTAACTGTCTAACGAAGCTTCGCCTCAAACCGACAAGTTGATGGGACACAGATTGGCACAGATCAAAAAAGCTTTATCCGTGTTCAGAATCTTGACTCGTTTGTAAAGAATTTGGGTATCTTCTCAATATTCCGGGGCGAAGAAGTTCGACTTTTACCAAAAGTCGAACTTCTGGGTCGCCCCACCCCGTTTTATTGAGAAGATACGAATTTGGGGCGTCAAGGATTTCAGCCTTTTTGGATTTGGCTGGCCCAGGTTAGGAAATCGCGGGAAGGACAAAGCGTTTGGATTTTGGGACAAACATGCTCAGGCGAAACATTGCCGTTGGTGGCAGCCTTGTCTTGGTCTTTCTTTTGATGACGATGCTTGTGGGCTGCGTGCCAAAGAACCCCTTTGCTCGTACCAAACCAGAGGAATCCCCCCTGCTGGACTTTGGCCCTGTCTTCTCAGATTTGAATCTCAACGTGGAATCCATCCAACGGTTGGATACAGACGGGGACAAGAAGCTGGAATGGGCGCTTTTCTACCGGTTCGACCTGCCCCCTGCCGAATCGAACCAGCGGCAATTTGCGCCGATTGCCGGCCTGGTTTACGATGTGACCGATTGTCGCCCCCCCTCGATCCTCCCCTATCCCCTGGACCCCGGGGACCGCAACTATCTGGGCACCGACAAGATCAAGGCCGAAGTCAAAGATTTTCTCACGGGGGACAACAAACAACCAGAGCTCATCGTGAGCAGTGTGACAAACGGTCTGGTAACCGCAATCTCCATATTCCGATGGTTCGACGATACGCAAAACCCTTGTGTCCCTCGTTATGCTAATCAGCAAGGCTACCGCCTCCTGGGCACATTTCGGGGCGATGCCGGCGTGAGACTGGCTGATGGCGAGCGAGTCATCGTCAAGAACATCGCCGGCTTCAACCGCAGCCAAATTGCTCTCAAAGAGATATACGTGCCAAAGACCTATGGCGGCTTGAAGAGCTTTATGAAAGAGGATGGCCGGAGCCTCGTTGACCCCGCGCAACAAGTGGTCGACTTTGCTTTCGCTCCGCCGGCCTCGCCCCGCGACTCTCCATATCCGGAGAAATCAGTGCTGGCCTTCTACCGGGCGCTCGGAAAAGATAGCGAAGTTCCCAAAACGTACCTCGCCAGTGATGCAGACCCATCGGTACGCGATACCAACTTTGGGCTGGAGGTGCCCCTCGATCAACTGGATCACGTTGAAGTAAAGGGAATCCAATATGCCCCGGACCCCGATTTGGAAAAAAAGCACGAGCCGGTGGAAGTTACGGCCCGTGTGGTCGCCGTACACAAGGATGGCAATGTAGACCCTGTGCGTGAGGTGCGCTTACTCTTGAAAGGTGTCTCCATTCCCGACCGCACTGACTGTGAATGGCAAATCAGCAAGATCATATCTACGAAACCATGGGTACAATAGACTCGCCGAACGTGGTAGAAGCGTTCGTCGGCCAGTGCCTCGGCACAGGGCCGAACGAAGAGATCGAATTTCACCCTGCGCAGGTGCGGGCGGTGCGGCTTGCCGAAACGATGGTGGCCATGGCCAACAGCCGTGGCGGCAGCATCCTGGTGGGCGTTTCCGGCCATCCTCCAAAACCGACCGGCATTCTCAACCCGACCGAAGTGATCGAAGCCGTCCTCCAGGCCTCCCTGATGCCGATTCCGCCGCTCATCATCCCCCTTCCGGAGATTGTGGAAACGAACGGTCGTGAAATCCTGTTCGTCACCATTCCGGCGGGCCTGCCCCATGTCTACCGCTTTCGTGGCCGCTACCTGACGCGACGGGGGCGTACCAACGAGACCATCTCCACCATGGCTCTCCGCCAATTGCTGCTGGAGCGCACGTCCAGCAAGATCGAATCCCAAGAGGTTCCGGGAGCGACGCTTGACGACCTGGACGAAGATGCTGTGCGAGCCTACGCCGACTCCTTGTCCGGCGTTACGGACGACCCGCTTCACCTGTTGCGCAGGCGGGGCTGTTTGACCGGCGAGGATCACCCCACGTATGCCGGCATACTCCTCTTTGGTCGAGACCCCCAACAGTTCCTGCGAACCGCCTCCATTCTCATCGCTCGATATCCGGGGCGAGAGATGGGCGACCAATTCTTGCGTGAAGAGATTGTCGGCACGCTGCCGGAGCAGATCCGCCGCGCCGAGTCCTTTGTGCTGGACAACATGCGCGTCGGTGCCCGTCTCATCGGTCTGGAACGCGAGGAGCACACGGAATACCCCCAGGCCGTCGTTCGGGAGACCATCGTAAATGCCGTAGCGCACCGCGATTACAGCGTCCGTGGCGAAGAAGCCCGCCTGCTCATGTTCAGCGACCGCATCGAAGTCTATAGCCCCGGCCGCCTGGCCGGTCATGTCACGTTGCGCAACATTCTCGAGGAGCGATTTTCCCGAAACGAGGTCATCGTACAGGTACTATCGGACATGGGCTTCATCGAACGGCTGGGGTATGGAATAGACCGCATGGTTCGGCTCATGGAGGATGACGGCCTTCCCCCACCCAAGTTTCACGAGACGGCCAATGGCTTCCGCGTCACCTTGTATGGCCATGGAGACCGCCTTCTTACCCCGGAACAGGTCACGCGCAGCCGCTGGGCTCACCTCATGCTCAACGAGCGACAAGAAAAAGCGCTGGAATTCTTGTCCGACCGGGGGCGAATCACAAATCGGGACTTCCAATCCCTTTGCCCGGAGGTCAGCGCGGAAACGATCCGCCGCGATCTGGTAGATTTGGTCGAGCGCGGCCTGCTGTTGAAAATCGGCGAAAAACGGGCGACGTATTACATCTTCAAGTAACGCTGCTTCTTTCTGCAAGGCACTGGCCGTGGGCACCACGCTTCATCCGCTCCTGGGACGATGGCGAACACAAAAGGAATGTCCAGCATGGAAAGTCTTCAACACACTATCGAAACGACCCTGTACCGGCACAAACTTCCCGGCCTCTCTTCTATCAATCGAGACGACTCCTTCATAACACCCTACTACGATGGACTCTGCCTGTCCAACGTTGCCCCCACCGTGGCGGCCATGCTGGGGGCAAAAAGGGATGAATGGAGGCCCCTCGACGGCCGGTTGTGGGAAGACCTTTCGACCGGCATTCGCCGTGTCGTCCTGCTCGTGCTCGATGCGGTTGGATATTTGCAATTGCAGCGCTGGATGAAGGAAGAGCCGGACACACTTTTCGCCCGTCTGGGCCGGAACCACCGGCTGGTGCCGATCACCTCCGTGTTCCCCTCCACGACCACAGCCGCGCTCTCCAGCTTGTGGACCGGCCAACCACCGGTGCGACATGGCCTGATGGGCTACCAGCTATTCCTCCGGCCCTGGGATGTTGTCGCCAACATGATTTCCCTCAGCCCGGTCCAATCGAAACAGCGTGCCGTCCTGACGGGTTGGGGACTGGAACCGGAGACATTCTTGGCCGTCCCCTCCGTGGGCCAGGTGTTGGCCCCCCACGGAATCACCAACCGGACCCTGCTCCGCCAGTCGATCCTGGAGAGCGGGCTTTCCAAAATGCACTTCCGGGGCATAGACGATTTGACCGGACACGTCCTCTCCTCTGATTTGTGGGTCAACCTGCGCGAACAACTCCAGCGTCACCGCAACGAACGCCTCTTCCTGGCGGCATATTGGGGCGGCGTCGATACTGTGCTGCACATCTACGGCCCGGAAAGCGAGCAATGGGCTGCGGAAATGCGCAGCCTGGCCTACTCAATCGAACGTGAGTTCTTGGCCCCGCTGTCGGCCGCGGATCGGGAAGGAACGTTGCTCTTGATCACCGCCGACCATGGCCAGGTGCGTGTGCCCCCACAGCAAGCCATCAACTTACACGATCACCCCAAGTTGGCCCAGAACCTGACCATGCGACCTTGCGGTGACCCGCGCGCGGCCTACCTTTACGTGCGCGCCAATCACCTTCGCGATGTGCGCGCCTACATCGAGGAGGAATTGGGTCATGCCTTTGTCGTGCTCTCCGCCGAGGAGGCGCTGGAGGGTGGCTTGTTCGGCGATGGGCCGCCGGCCCCGCAGGCCGCTGCACGCATAGGCGACTTGGTTCTGCTGGCGCGCGAGCGGTATATGCTCTACAACAGAGACAATGAGCCGAAGCTGGCCGGCCGGCATGGCGGATTGCATCCCGAGGAAATGCTGGTGCCCCTTTTCGCGGCCCGCCTCGACGACTTTCGCCATGAAAGCTAGATGCGATTGCCCGACCCGCCACGCTTGGGTGCCTGGGAGCGCATAGACGTAAGACCTTGCCCGTTTACTCCGCTTGTGGTACAATGGTCGCAAGCGTTCAGGGGACGTCCCGGTCGATATGTTCTCTTTTGTGTGCGTGTGCTGCGGCTGCCGTGCGAATGTGTGGAGGCAAAGGGTGCAACGCCATTTTCAAGAGGTGGAACACACCGCGGATTGGGCGGTGCGAGTGCGGGGTCGTGACCTGGCCGAGCTATTTGCCTTCGCCGCGCAGGCCATGATCACGCTGGTCACAGATTCGACGCAGACGGAACCATTTCCCGTCGCCCGCCGGATCGAGCTATCGGCCCCCGATGTCGAAACCTTGCTGGTGGACTGGCTCAGCGAGTTGGTCTATTTGCACGAGACCGGGGATGTGTTGTTCTGCGTCTTCGAGATGGAGGAGGTGACTTCCGCGCATTTGCGCGCCACGGTCCGTGGCCGGCCGGGCATACCCATGAAGAAGGAGATCAAGGCCGTCACCTATCACGGTCTTGAGGTGCGGCGTATCCGGAGCGGATACGAGGCGACAATAATCTTCGACGTGTAGTGTAGCGCTCGGGAGGGATGGAGATGACTGTCCACAAGCAGGACTTTGAGCGGATCGGGCCGTACGTCTGGCAACTGCCGGCCGGATACCGGAAGGATATGCGTGTGCCCGCCCGCCTTTACGCAGACGAAACCCTTTTGCGGGCCACGCTGGCAGACCGCTCGCTGGAACAATTGGTGAATACAGCCACCATGCCGGGGGTCGTCAAGTATGCCATGGCCATGCCGGACATTCACCAAGGCTACGGGTTTCCCATTGGCGGTGTGGTGGCCACGGAATTGCCGCACGGCGTGATTTCGCCCGGAGGGGTGGGGTACGACATCAATTGTGGCGTGCGGCTGTTGGCTTCTGCCTTGCGCCGCGAAGAGGTCGCGCCACACCTGAGCGACCTGGCCAATGCTTTGTACCGCAATTGCCCCAGCGGCGTTGGGGTGAGAGGCTCTGTGCAACTGCAAGGCAACAACCTGGACAAGGTGCTCGTTGAGGGGTCTCGGTGGGTCTTGCGGAAGGGCTGGGCCACTCGCGAGGACCTGCAACATACCGAGGAGGGGGGCCGGCTGGCCGGTGCCGACCCGGCGAAGCTGAGCGACCGGGCACGGACGCGCGGTCGCCCCCAATTGGGCACGCTGGGCGCCGGCAACCATTTCATCGAGGTGGACATGGTCGCCGAGGTTTTCGACCAGGAGGCTGCGGCGGCCTTTGGCCTGTTCGAACAGCAGGTTGTCGTCCAAATTCATTGTGGGTCTCGTGGGCTTGGCCACCAGGTTTGCAGCGATTACGTCCGCCGTTTCCAAAAGACCGTCCAAAAATACGGCATTGATCTGCCAGACCGTGAACTCGTCTGCGCGCCCTGGGATTCGCCCGAAGGCCAGGACTATTTTGCGGCGATGGCCTGTGCGGCGAATTACGCCTTTGCCAACCGGCAGGTGCTGGTGCATCATGTGCGCCGGAGTTTCGAAGAAGCTCTCGCCGGCAAAGGACTGCCGGCCCGTGCGCTGGAGATCCGGCAAGTCTATGACATTACCCACAACATGGCCAAGGTGGAGCTTCACAAGGTGCGCGGTCAGCGGCGCAAGGTTTGCGTACACCGCAAGGGAGCCACCCGGGCCTTCGGGCCGGGGGCAGAGGCGTTGCCCGAAGATTATCGTGCTGTTGGGCAGCCGGTACTCGTACCCGGTTCGATGGGTACCGCTTCCTATGTCCTGGTGGGCACGGAAGGGGCCATGGACGAGACCTTTGGGTCATCCTGTCATGGTGCAGGGCGCACGATGAGCCGCAAGAAGGCCAAGAAGAGCGTGCGCGGCGACAGCCTGCGCAAGGAGTTGGAGGCCGCCGGCATCCGCGTTCGCGCGGGCAGCACGGCCGGCCTGGCAGAGGAGTCGCCCGCAGCTTATAAAGATGTCAGCCGGGTGGTCGAAGTGGTGCACCAGGCGGGGATTGCCCGCAAGGTAGCCTGTCTGCATCCCCTGGCCGTGATCAAAGGATAGCGCAGAAGAGGCCGGTGGGGCTGAACGGAACATGAGATGGGAACCCTGTACGTAGTCGCCACACCGATTGGCAACCTGGAAGATGTCAGCCTGCGTGCCCTACGGGTGCTGCGGGAGGTGGCGTTGATTGCCGCCGAGGACACGCGCCATTCGCGGAGGCTTTTGCAGCGGTATGAAATCAAGACGCCGGTCACCAGCTATTTTGAACACAACAAACTGATCAAGCTGGACCGGATACTCCAGATGCTGGGTCAGGGCGATGTAGCCCTCATTTCTGACGCCGGCACGCCGGGCCTCTCCGATCCGGGGCACGAGCTGATTGCTGCGGCGATTGCGCAGGGCATTGCGGTGGTGCCCATTCCCGGTCCGGCTGCGCCGGTTGCCGCGCTGGTCGTCTCCGGTCTGCCGGCCGATAGCTTCGTCTATTTGGGTTTTTTGCCGCGCAAACGGGTGGCCCGCCGGCAGGTCTTGGATTTGCTGGCGCGCGAAACACGGACGCTGGTCTGCTTCGAAGCGCCGCACCGCCTGCGGGAAGCCTTGACCGACCTGGCAGAGGTCTTCGGTGACCGGCCGGTCGCCGTGGCGCGCGAATTGACCAAGGCGCACGAGGAAATCTGGCGCGGCACTTTGGCACAGGCGCGGGACCGTTTCGATGCCGTGGAGCCGAGGGGCGAGTTCACGCTGGTCATCGGCGGCGCGAGCCGGCCGGCCTGGAGCACGGAGCAGGTGCAGCAGGCGCTGTCCCGACTGGGAGCGGAGGGGAATTTGGGCCAAAAGGCCCTGCGCGAGTTGGCCGATGTGGCCGGCTGGCCCAAGCGAGATGTGTACCGGGTCTGGCTTGATTTGAAATGAGGAGCGGGCGGCAGACGACACAAAGCGCACGTGGAGCGACTCTAGAACGATGAATGCAGAATGATGAATGATGAACGGTAGGAGATAGAGGGACGAGATAGAGCGTGAAGACGTCGAGCGTCCAGCGACTGACATCTGACGTCTGACGTCTGACATCTGGCATCTGACGACTGGCTACTATTTTCAGAGCAGGAGCATAACATCATGAATCGATTGGATGACATCAACCAGATTTCCCGGCTGGATGCAGACGACATGCTTAGCCGCATTGTGGACTTTCCCAATCAGTGCCGCGATGCCTGGCACTTGGCGGAGACACTCGAGCTGGGGAAAGCGTATCGCCAGGTGCGCAATGTCGTCATTGCCGGCATGGGCGGCTCGGCAATTGGGGGCGACTTGGTCGCCGGACTGGTAGACGAGATCTGCCCGGTTCCCATAGCGGTAGTCCGCGGCTATGGGTTGCCGGCCCACGTAGATTCGCACACGCTGGTGGTGGGGTCCAGCTATTCGGGCAACACCGGCGAGACGCTTGCGGCCGTTGCAGAGGCGTGGGATCAAGATGCCCAGATTCTGGTGATTACGACGGGGGGCGAGATCGCGTCGTGGGCGGAGGAGCGGGGACTCCCCGCCCTGACCTATGCCTATCGCGCACAACCCCGCGCGGCATTGGGGTATGCCCTCTGTGCCCTGCTGGGTGTGTTGGACCGGTTGGGCCTGGTACCCGCCGAACGGGCGAGCCTCGATGAAGCAATTGAAGCCGCGCAGCAAGCGGGACAAAATTGGCGCGTTGAGCAGGCGCTTGCGGAGAACCCGGCCAAGCAGATGGCCCGGCGACTGCACGGAAAACTCGCCGTCGTGTATGGGGCAGCGCATCTGGCGGCAGTCGCCCGGCGCTGGAAGACGCAGATCAATGAGAACAGCAAGGGGTGGGCATTCTGGGAAGAGTTTCCGGAGCTGAATCACAACGCCGTGGTGGGCTATGACTTGCCTGCTTCCGTCGCGGCCCAAACGCACGTGGTGATGTTGGCTTCGCCTACTTACCATCATGCCGTACGGCAACGGCTGGAGATCACGGGAATGTTGCTGTCGGAGGCCGGCGTTTCGTGGGAAAAAACGGATGCGGTCGGTGATAGCCGCCTGGCCCAAATGCTCAGTATGATCCATTTGGGTGACTACGTGAGCTTCTACCTGGCCATGTTGAACGACGTGGATCCTACGCCGGTTGAGCCCATCGCCCGGTTGAAGGAGGCGCTGCAAGCATCAGCGGGGTGAAGACGCCGGACCGTGGCCGGACGATTACTTTGGCCGCGCTGCGTTCAGGCAGGCTTGCATCTCCTCCAGCCGGAATGGTTTTGTGATTACGTGCGTGACCCCTGTGGCGGCCAGCCTGCTTTCTTCCACCTCGCTTCCCCAGCCGGTAACCAAAACGATGGGGATGGTATCGTTCTGCGCGCGGATCCGTTGGGCGACTTCCCAGCCAGAGATTCCGGGCATACCCAGGTCCGTAAACACGATATCGAAGGGTTGGCTGGAGAATGCTTCCAGGCCGGACGTGCCGTCCGCCTTGGTCACCACGTGGTGCCCGTCGCTGCGCAGCATCTTGGCAACGAGGTTGCGGACCGGGGTCTCGTCCTCGATGACCAATATCCTCAGTTTGTGGGTCGGGAGCTGCCGGGCCGGGCGTGGTTGCCGCTCTGATGTGGTTTTGGGGATGGAGACAATCGGCAGGCGGATGCGCACGATTGTCCGCTCGCCCTCGACACTTTCGATGTCAATCTCGCCGCCGTAGCGCGTGATCGTACCGTAGGCGGAACTCAGGCCGAGCCCATTGTATTGTGGCCCCTTGGTCGTGTAGAAAGGCTCGAACACACGTGGCAGAATGTCGCGTGGAATCCCCAGGCCATCGTCTGCAACCTGGACAACCACCTGTTCACCATCACGTTCGGTTTGGAAAGAGATGTGGCCGCCCTCAGGCAGCGCCTCGATGGCATTGCGGACAAGATGGAACAGCGCTTCACGCAGCTCCGATTCCGAGACGGCGACAGCAGGCACCGGTTGGAGTTTCAACGTGAACTCGATTTGCTCCGGGGTGTGCGCGCGGCTGGACAGGGTTGGCTGTGTGAATTCGACGACTTCGCGTATCAAGGTGTTGACATTGACCGGTTCGGTGATGCGGTCGGTCCGTTTCCGCGTGAAGTTCTGGATTCGGCGGACAATTTGGGCGCCCTCTTGCGCAGCTTCCAAGATAGCTTCCAGGTCCGTGGATAGCTCGATATTTCCCTCTGCTTCCCGAAGCGCCAATTGCACCCGTCCCATGACTACGGCCAGGAGGTTGTTGAAATCGTGGGCGATGCTGCCGGACATCTGTCCCAGGGCGCGCAGGCGTTCGTTGCGTACCAATTGCTCTTGCCAGCGTTTCTGTTCGCGCTGGTCACGGAGGACGCCGGCCACGCCAATGACTCGATTGCCTTCGTAAAGCGGGCTTGCGTTGATCTGGACAGGAACTTCGATGCCCTCTTTGGTCAGGATGGAAACGTCGTAAGGTTCGATCTCTTGCGCGCTCGGCTGGCTCATCAGCGACAAGACCCGTTCACGGTCTTGGGGGACGATCAGGTCCCGGATATTCATATTCAGCAATTCTTCGCGCGTATACCCCGTCAACTCTGTGGCTCGCCGGTTTACGAGGGTGAGGTTTCCCTGCAGGTCGTGTACGTAAATGATGTCGCGCACCGCTTCGAAGGTTCGTTTGGTGAACTCCTGGAGATAGGCCGTCTCCGAAAGTAACTGTTGGCGTTCCAGCATTGTGGCCAGTTGGCGGGCGATTGCCTGGACAAGTTCTTGGTCATCGGGGGAGAATTCCCGAATCCGGCGATCCGCGAGGAGTAGAAGCCCCAGCGGGTGGCGCTTGCCTTGCAAAGGGAGGGCTACCAGGGTCTCGCAGCTACACTTGGCCAACAACTCGCGGCTCTGGTCTGTGGCATGATTGTGAACCGAGGTAAAGACCACCGGCTGGTCAGAGCGAAACACTTCTTCTACCAGCGGGGCCAAGGCTGGCTGTGATAGACATTCCAGCAGGGCCGGAATACGGATTGCCTCTCCGTAGGGATTGACGTGGGAAGCCAAAATCTCTAATCGTTTTGTCTCGTCATCCAGCAGGCAGACGACGCTGGCTCCCACTTCGATGACCGTGGCCACCTTTCTGGCTACGAGCGACGGAAGATCTTCTTCATCCATTGTGGAGACCAGGCTGTGCTGCAACTCGATCAACGTGGAGAATTTTTCAATCTTGCGGCGGAGCAGTTCATGTTTCCAAACGTTGGCTATCGCCGGGGAAACGAGGTTGGCCCATTCTTGCAGGACTTTGGTCTCATTCTCTCCGTAGAGATGTGCTTGCGACGAGCCGACGTAGAGGAGGCCGATACGTTGGTGCGCATGTCGCAAATCGCTGCAAAGACGCGAGAGAGAAGGTTGTGAAGCAAAGAAGGACTCCCCATCGAAGGTGCCAGGTTCGATGTAGTGATGTGTCCAGCGGGGCCAACCGTGGTCTGTGGCCCGTCGCTGCTGTTGGCCGGTCGTTGCCGGCTGGATGGCGAGTTGGCGCATCTCCAGGTCCTGGATGGCGAGATCGGCAACCCAGCAGGAGGTAGCCGGTTTGTCCCACAGGATGACAGCCGCCTGATCCAGGGGAAGGATGGCTTTGGTTGCGCCAACCAGTTTTGCGAATGCTCCAGGCAGGTCCAATGAGTCGTAAAGTTGGGCGGAGCGATGGATTAAGATAGGATCCGGATTGCCCGTCATGGGGGCTGCTCCTTACAAGTTGTCAAAGTATCCGGAAAGGTCAGCACGGGCCAGCCCTTCGTCCAGGGCGGCCTGTGCGACGGCGCGGGCCACCTTCCAGTGAACCTCTCGGTTGAGGGGGTTGGGCACCAGTTCTCCGGTCTGTGTGAGGCTGGCGATGGTCTTGGCCGCGACCAGGTACATGTTTTCGCTGACGTAAGGGACATTTGCATCTATTGCGCCCCGCAGAATCCCGGGAAACCCGAGCACATTGTTCACAGATTTGCCGTCGGCGGCGAACGAGGCACCGGCTTCCATGGCCAGTTCCGGCTCGATTTCCGGGGCGGGGTTGGAGAGGGCCAGCATTACCTGGCCGGCGCGGATCATTTCGGGTTTGATCAGGCCGGGCACGCCGGTCGTAGCCACCACGATGTCTGCTTTGGCCATGATTTCTTCGAGTGTGGAGGGAATGCCCCCGGCCTCTTCATGGCGGCGCAGGGCGTCTGCGGAGAGGTCTGCGCCCAGGACGGGCCGTCCCGACAGGTTCTTGAGCATTTTGGCGATGGAGTATCCGGCAGCGCCCAGGCCGATCTGTCCGATGGTGGCGCTCTCGATGTCCATTTTGGCCAGGCGAATGGCGTTCAGGAGGGCGGCGGCCACGACGACCGCTGTGCCGTGTTGATCGTCGTGGATCACCGGCATGTCCAGTTGTTCGATCAGCCGCTCTTCGATCTCGAAGCAGCGGGGGGCAGAGATGTCCTCCAGTTGGATTGCGCCAAAGGTCAGAGCGATTCGGGCCACGGTATCTACGATTTCATCCACGTTGTGGGTGTTCAGGAGGATGGGCATACCGGACAGGCCCACCAAAGTTTCCATGAGGGTTGCCTTGCCCTCCATGACCGGCATCGCGGCCAGGGGGCCTATATCACCAAGTCCAAGAACGGCGGTGCCGTCTGTGACGATGGCCACCAGGTGGGGTATGGCGGTGTAGAGGCGGGCCTCTTCGGGATTTTCCTTGATGCGCAGCGACACTTCGGCCACGCCGGGGGTATAGACTTTGCGCAGGTCGGTTGGTGTTTTTACGGAGTACCGGCTACGAACGGCAATCTTACCGCCCCGGTGCATTTCCAGGACTTCGTCGCGGACTTCCAGAAGTTTGACACCGGGCGTGTGGTGGATGGCTTCCAGAATGATGTTCAGGTGGGAAAAATCATCCGCGAATACCATTACGTCGCGTACCATGGTTTCGCGGCCCACGCGGATTACTTTGATCTCGCCGACAAGTCCCCCCACTGCGCCGATCGCGGTGAGAAGCGACCCCAACGTTCCCGACCGTTGCTCATTGCGACAACGAAGAACACGTACAATCTTATTGCTCCACCACATGAGATGTACTCCTTTTCTATGTTGACAAAGTTATATCGGATGTACGGCTTGCAGTCCTCGGGGATGGGGGCGTGTTTCCCGGACAAAACTCACCGGAGACGCCCCCGTGGCCGGGGACTGCAAGCACTGGAAGACAAATCGGGTTCGATTTATGTCGAGATGGCCTTGCCAAACGATAAAGGCCAGTCTTGGTGAATGATATGTACCGGATTGAGAAAGAGGTGTGGGACACGATGGGTGGTTATGAAGTGACTGGCCCCTTTGCTCAACCATCATACGCACCTAACGGTTGGTGTGCGCCGCGTCCGTGCTGGCCTCGCCTATGGACATCGCACCCCTAAACCAGAAGACCTCAATAAAGCGTCGGCTTGGGGCGTTGGCTCCACACGGTGTTGGGCGGCTTTTCCAGACTCAGCGCGATCTAGGTTTGACCTCGAACTCCAGTTGCGAACGGTAGAAGCAGACATCGAACTCCATGAAGAAGTTCATCTGCCCCAATATGAGCGGTACGTCGTCACTGCGACTCCATGCAAATGCCAATCGGATGGGCGGGAAGTCAGCAATCTCCGCCAGCGGGAACAAGGGCTGGGCCGCAACTTGGCCCAGATTGCCGGCCAGTCGGATCGTGGCTTTCTGGTCATCCCAAGCAGCACCAAGCTGAATGCCAAGCTGGTAGGGGAGCACGTTGACGGTAGCACCGCTATCCACCAATCCTACCGCATTGACAATCCGCTCGCCCTGGCGAAGAACCAGCGGCAGTCGTGGCAGGCTATCCAGTTCACTCTGGGTGGGGTCTGTGGTCGAATATCGAAACTGCATCGCGTTTAGTTGTACTCCTCTTGAGAGGTAGCCATAGCCTCGGCCAGAATCGCGGCTGCGCCAAATGAGTTGTACGGCGTGGGCAGGTAGTAGGTTTTGCCAGCCTCGAAGGGGAAGATCTCTTTGGCAACTTCAAGTTCCTCGGCTAGAATGCGGATGAGCCGAAGCTTGTCGAGGGCTGGCAACATACGAACAGCCGGAACGATCCCGGTCAACGTGATCGGCTGTTCCAAAGTTTTGGCTTGTACAGTCGGTTGCATTTTCGTACCTCCTTCAACAGATCGGTTTCACACCGTGCTCAAGCCACCCGACTCATATTGTAGCACTAAGTGCGACCTTGTGCAATTTTGCCTCGCTTCGTTGGGCCGTTGCGATTTGCCAAAAATCGCGACATTGTGTATAATCTGTGGCGGTCGTCACAAAGGAGAAATGGGGATGCGCGATATCGCCGGTCCGGTGGCACTCATCATCCGATTGGGTGCGATAGTGGTCACATCGACCGTGCTACCGGTCGTGTTGGGGCTGTGGCTGGACGAGCGGCTTCATACGCTGCCCATTTTCACGTTGATTGGCTTGATCGGCGGTACGATTATTTCGGTCCTGACAGTCTACCGCGCAGTCATGGAAAGCTATGTGCAATATGCGCCTCATAACCAAAACGAGGAGGAGGACTCGTGAGCAAAACAACCCGTAACATTGTCATCCTCGCAATCGTGGCCGTCTCTGTTGGTATAGCCCTGGTATTTCCGTATCGGCTTCCTACCATAGAGGTGGGCGCGGAGAAACTTCCTGGATTGACTCTCTTCGGCATTCTCCCCATCACCAACAGCTTGCTTACCACTTGGGTCGCGATGTTTATCCTCATTGTCGTGGCCTTTCTTGCGACTCGGAGCATCAAGCTTGTGCCGGAGGGCGTGCAGAACTTCATGGAGATGCTCATCGAGGCTACGTATGACATGGTCGAGGAAGTAGCCGGAGAAAAGTATGCTCCCACCTTCTTCCCGCTGGTAGCCACGATCTTTCTTTTCCTAATCGTTTCCAATTGGTTGGACTTACTCACCCCCATATTCGCTGCTTTTGGCTATAAACATGACGGAGGTTTCATTCCGATCTTTCGCTCGCCCAGCACAGACCTGAATGTAACAATTGCGCTGGCGTTGGTCTCTGTGGCGGTGACGCAGGTGGTGGGCTTTCGTGCGCAAAAGCTGGGCTACCTTGGGAAGTTCATCAATGTCAAAGGGTTTGGCCATTTTCTGAAGGTGGTGCAGGGTAAAGAAGAAGGGAGTGCGGGCGGGGCCTTTGCCTTTGCCTTCTTGGACCTCTTTTTGGGTTTTGTAGAACTGATCAGCGAATTCGCCAAAATCATCTCGTTCTCTTTTCGTCTCTTCGGCAACATCTTCGCCGGTGAAGTGCTCTTGCTGGTCATGCCGTCGTTTCTGGCAACACTCCTCCCCTTGCCTTTCCTGGGATTGGAAGTGTTTGTGGGCTTCATTCAAGCGTTCATCTTTGCTATTCTGACCCTGGCCTTCATGAGCATGGCCACGGTAAGCATGGAGCACTAGGGAGCAGGATGGCAAATACGGAAAAGCCAACGTAACCGTCTAACGAAGCTGCACCTCAAACCGACAAGTTCATGGGACACAGGTTTGCACAAATCAAAAAAGCTTTATCCGTTTTCATCTGTGTTCAAAATCTTGACTCGTTTGTAAAGAATTTGGGGCGGCAAGGGTTTCAGCACATCCCTAATCTGCCACGGATTGCACGGATTTACAGAGAAAAAGCAAAAAATTCGTGGTAGAAAAGAGCTTGAGGCAGGTGTCTCCAGGAGTATCTCTGGACGCTCACAAGCCAACTACTGTTTGTATCTGTGATTAGCAGTCAGCAAAGAATACCAAATCATATAAAAGAGGAGGAACAATCGCTATGACCCCAGAAGCAGCCAAATTGATCGGAGCGGGAATTGCTATGGGTGCCGGCGCTATCGGGCCTGGTATCGGTATTGGCCTCGTGGCCCTGGGTGCCCTGCAAGCCATCGGTCGGAACCCAGAAGTTGAGGGTTCTATCCGCATCAACATGTTTATCGGCATTGCTTTCGCGGAAGCTGTGGCAATCTATGCCTTGGTGGTTACCTTTATTCTGTTGTTCGTTGTCGGTGGTTGATACCCATCAAATAGTTGCATTAGGCCGGTAGGTTCGTGGGCGCGGCTACTGTATCGTGATAGTCTCTTGAGGCTGCCACGGTAGTTGGAAATCAGAACCGTTCCCTCTCATACAGGGAACGAAGCCCTCGCGCTGACCGGAAAGGAGGAGTTCACTTTGGAGGCACTAGGCCTAAGTGGCAAGATGCTGATCACGCAGATCGTGAATTTTGCGATTTTGTTAGGCGTACTTTGGCTACTCCTTTACAAGCCCATTCTCAACGCGCTGAAACAGCGCCAGGAAAAGATTCGCGAAAGCCTGGCCCAGGCCGATTCCATGCGCCAAGAAGCACGCAACACCGAGCAGCAATTCGAACAGGAGCTGCAAAAGGCACGCAAAGAAGGGCAGGAGATCATTGCCCGCGCGCAGGAAATGGCCGAGAAAACGCGCCAGGAAATCCTGGAACAGTCGCGTCAGGAAGCGCAACAGCTTGTAGAGAAAGCCAAAGAAGAAATCGATTATGACCGCAAGCAGGCGATGGCCGAATTGCAAAAACAGGTCGCGAACCTTTCGCTCCTCGTTACGCAAAAGGTCGTTGGTGAAGCCCTGGATGCCAGTACCCACCATCGCCTGGTACAAGAGTTTATTGCCGAGGCAGGAGAGCTACAGTGAGTGCACACAAAGCGGCCCACACCTATGCTCAAGCACTCTATGAGCTGGCTTTTGAGGAATGGCTCAAGGAACTGCGCGCTGCGCGGAAGAGGCTGGGCCAAGATCCGAAAGAGTTTGTAGCGTTGGACGATTCCAGCACAGCCTTTGCGGAGCGCCAGGCTCAACTGGACAAGAGTCTGCCTGATGGAATTTCGGAGAAGACACGCAATTTTCTTTACTTGTTGATGAGCAAACAGGATTTGCATCTCCTCGACGAGGTGATTCGTGACTTCGATAATATGGTGCATGGCCAAAAGACGGCACGCCTGACGGCCCAGGTGACAAGTGCAGTTGCTCTGATGGGTGAGGAGCAAGAAGTCTTGCAAGCCACTCTCCAGAAGCGTTTTGGGTCTGATCTCCAGTTCGACTATAACGTTGATCCTGCCGTCCTGGGCGGGATTCGCGTTCGAGTTGGCGATCACGTGATCGACGGCACCGTAGCAAAGAAACTCCAGGCCCTGAAAGAGCAATTGGGCATTAGCGCATAATCCTAACCTGGCCGGGCCAGAACAAAAAATTCTCGCCACAAATTGCACGAATTAACACGAAAAAAGAAAAAGATTGTACGTTCTGTGTATCGCGTGCTGCTCGTAAAGCAAGCAACCCGCGCAATACGCAACCAGCAACACGTTTCACGGCGTCGCTCACGACGACAGCGTGAGAAACTCTCTCACCCTGACGATCCGAGTAGGAGGAATTTGTATGGTTATTCGTACAGAAGATATTACTTCCCTAATCAAGCAGCAAATCGAAAGCTTTGAAGCTCCTGTCCAGGCGGTGGAAGTAGGTACGGTCCTGGAAGTTGGGGATGGCATTGCCCGCGTCGAGGGGCTGACCGGCGTGATGGCCGGCGAGATGGTCGAGTTCCCCGGCGGGGTCTATGGCCTGGCTTTCAACCTGGATGCGGAAAACGTCGGCGTCATTATCATGGGCGACTACATACACATCAAGGAAGGCGACTTGGTGCGTGGCACCGGACGTATCGTATCCGTTCCCGTCGGAGATGCCCTGGTTGGCCGGGCCGTTAACGCCTTGGGACAACCGGTTGATGGCAAAGGCCCCATTCAAACCGAACAGTTCATGCCCGTGGAACGCATCGCACCGGGTATCATCGAACGGAAGAGCGTGGATACACCGGTGCAGACCGGTATCAAAGCCATCGACTCCATGATCCCCATTGGCCGCGGGCAGCGAGAACTGATCATTGGCGATCGCCAAACCGGCAAAACAGCGCTGGCCATAGACACCATCATCAACCAGAAGGGGAAAGACCTGTTCTGCATCTATGTGGCCATTGGTCAGAAGCGTGCGGCCGTTGCCCAAGTGATGGACATACTGGAGCGCCACGGGGCTATGGAACACACGATCATTGTCGTCGCTTCGGCATCGGAGCCGGCCGCCCTGCAATATATCGCACCCTATTCCGGTTGTGCGATGGGTGAATACTTCATGGAAGGTGGCCGGGAAGCACTGATCATTTATGATGATCTTTCCAAACATGCCTGGGCCTACCGTCAAGTATCATTGCTTCTGCGCCGCCCTCCCGGCCGTGAGGCCTACCCGGGCGACGTTTTCTACCTGCACTCCCGTCTGCTCGAGCGCGCGGCCAAGCTATCCGACGAACGTGGCGGAGGGAGCCTGACTGCGCTTCCGATCATCGAAACACAATTGGGAGACGTGTCGGCCTATGTGCCAACGAACGTCATCTCCATTACCGACGGGCAGATCTACCTGGAGAGCGACCTGTTCTACGCCGGCATCCGGCCGGCGGTCAATGCCGGCCTCTCCGTATCTCGCGTTGGGGGTGCGGCCCAAACCAAAGCGATGAAGAAAGTGGCCGGTAGACTCCGTCTGGAACTGGCACAATTCCGGGAGCTGGCCGCCTTTGCCCAATTTGGCTCCGACCTGGATGATGCCACCCGTGCCCAGATTGAACGAGGACAACGGCTGCAAGAGATTCTCAAGCAACCGCAATACGCACCGGTGCCGCTGGAAGAGCAGATTGCTTTGATCTATGCCACGACGAACGGCTATCTGGACGACGTGCCGGCGGACAAAGTCCGCGATTGGAGCGAGGCCTTTGCCCGTTTCATGAGCTCGTCTCATCCAGAAGTGGGCAAACAGATCCTTGAAAAGAAGGTGCTGGACGACGAAACCGTCCAGCAGTTGGAGGCGACACTCCAGGAATTCAATTCAACCATTAGCCTGTAGAACGGGAACCCGTAGGGTTTTCACCATGACCGGAGGCTTACGTCGTGATCCGGAAACCCGAAATCATGGTTCTCGCAGGTGTTTTCAGAATCCCTTAGGGGGGTCTTGTCTCACCAACTGGCGACACTGACTACTGGCTACTGACTAACAAGCAGGGAGGTTTGCATTGGCGACAGTCCATGAGCTACGGCGGCGCATCCAGAGTGTAAAGAGCATTGGACAAGTAACGCGTGCCATGGAGGCGGTCTCCGCCTCGAAGATGCGTCGTGCCCAACAGAGCACACTGGCTTCCAGACCGTATGCAGAAAAAGCACGAGAAATTTTATCCTACATCGTCAGCCAGCCGGGTGCGGGAAAGTCCTTGCACCCCCTGCTGGAGGTGCGTGAGGGGAATCGTGTGGCCATTTTGCTGATCACACCGGATCGGGGCCTTTGTGGGGCCTTGGTGTCCAACATCTTGCGCAAAACCACTGCGTTCATAAACGAACAGGATGGCGAGGTACGGGTTATTGCGGTGGGCCGCAAAGGGCGCGACTTTATGCTGCGCTATGGTGCGAACGTCATCGCTGAATTTGCGAATATGCCCGACTTGCCACGAGCCATGGAAATAAGCCCCATCGCCCGTGTGCTCATAGACGACTATCTGGAAGATCGCATCGACCGTGTCTACATCAGTTACACCGATTTCGTTCATACGCTCTTGCAGACGCCGGTCGTTACCCAACTGTTGCCGCTGGAGCCGCCCCCCCCCGAGCGGAGGTTGCGGGCAGGCTTTGAAATCGAACCCGATCCGGCAGCCGTACTCGAAGAAATTCTACCACGCTTTACCGAAATGCAAGTGTACCAGGCCTTTTTGGAAGCACGAGCCAGTGAGCACTCCGCGCGAATGGTAGCGATGCGCAATGCCACAGAAAACGCGAAAGAGCTACAAACCGACTTGACCCTGACATTCAACAAAGTCAGACAACAAAACATTACCAGCGAGATTTTGGACATTGCCGGTGGGGCAGAAGCTTTGGCTCAGGCTCAAGCCCGGGCGGCCTAGCAGGTCTTAGTAAACGTCTAAAAATTAGTTCGCCCAAGAACAAGCAGTTCCACTTCTCCGAGAAGTCAAACTGCTAAAATGGGAAAGAGGAGGATGTAGATGGCGAAAGGTACAGTGGGAAAGGTCGTCCAGGTGATTGGCCCAGTTGTGGACGTAGAGTTCCCCCCAGGTGAATTACCCGAGATCTACAGCGCGTTGGATATTCAACGCGAAGGCCAGGATTCCTTGGTACTAGAAGTGCAGCAACACCTGGGTGATAACTGGGTCCGCTGCGTGGCCATGGATACAACCGATGGCCTGCGTCGAAATGTGGGTGCCGTGGATACCGGCGCACCGATTACTGTGCCCGTGGGAGAAGCGACCCTGGGGCGACTGTTCAACGTCTTGGGCCGGCCGGTGGACAACCTCGGCGAGGTGAACGCCGACACAGTCTATCCGATCCACCGTCCAGCGCCGGCATTTGACGAACAGTTGACCACCACCCAAATTTTTGAAACCGGTCTGAAAGTGGTGGACCTGGTGGCCCCCTTTACTCGCGGAGGGAAGACCGGTATCTTCGGCGGTGCGGGTGTGGGGAAAACCGTGATCATCATGGAACTGATCCGCACCATTGCGACGGAACATCATGGCGTTTCGGTCTTCTGTGGCGTCGGGGAACGCAGCCGCGAAGGCAACGACTTGATGGGCGAGCTGACCGAATCAAACGTGCTCAGCCACGTCGCCCTGGTCTATGGCCAGATGAACGAGCCGCCTGGCGTGCGTCTCCGCGTAGGCTTGACCGGCCTGACCATGGCCGAATACTTCCGCGACCAGGGGATGGACGTGCTCGTATTCATTGACAACATTTTCCGCTTTGTCATGTCCGGTTCCGAGGTGTCGGCGCTGCTGGGCCGTATGCCGAGCGCAGTAGGGTACCAACCTACGTTGGGTAACGAAATGGGACAGTTGCAGGAGCGGATTACCTCCACGAAACGCGGCTCGATCACGTCGCTGCAAGCGGTGTACGTGCCGGCGGACGACTATTCCGATCCGGCTCCGGTGGCTACGTTTGCCCACCTGGACGCGACCATTGCCCTGGAACGCTCCATTGCCGAACAAGGGCTTTACCCCGCGGTCGACCCATTGTCTTCGACCTCTCGTGCCTTGGATCCACAGATCGTGGGCGAGGAGCACTACAACGTAGCGCGCGAAGTGCAACGTACCTTGCAGCGATACAAAGACCTCTCTGACGTTATCGCCATTCTCGGTGTGGAAGAACTCAGTGACGAAGACCGTGTGACAGTTTCGCGGGCTCGCAAGGTGCAACGTTTCCTCTCGCAACCGATGCGCGTGGCTGAAGCCTTCACTGGCCGGGCCGGCAAGTACGTGCCACTCAAAGAGACCGTGCGCGGATTCAAGGAAATCCTGGAAGGGAAACATGACGACCTTCCGGAGCAGGCCTTCTACATGCAGGGTTCCATTGACGAGGTAGTCCAAGTAGCCGCTGAAATGAGGGGCTAGGGGGGCAACATGCCAAAACTAAGTTTGGACATTGTGACCATTGAGCGCGCTGTCTATTCTGCAGACGATGTAGACATGGTCACTGCTCCAGGTATCGAGGGGGAGATGGGCATTCTGCCGCGCCATGCCCCCATCCTTACCGCCCTCAAAGAAGGTGAATTGCGCATCAAGCGCGGCGACCAGGAAGAACCGTTCGCCATCGGCGGCGGTTACATAGAGGTCCGCCCGGACCGTGTCATCGTCCTTGCCGATTCGGCGGAACACGTGGATGAGATCGACCTGGAACGCGCCGAAGCTGCACGGGAACGGGCGGAGAAAATGCTGCGCGAAGGCGCACCGCCGGAAGGCGTGAGCCGTGCCGCGCTGGAATCTGCCTTGCGGCGATCCAGAGTCCGGCTGAAGATTGCGCGCCGCCGTCGCCGTCGTCGCCCCCCCGGCGGAGCCATGCCGGGTATTTCCACGGAAGAGCAGTAGACCTGTATGTTCGGAAAACAGATCGGCATTGATCTGGGTACGGTCAACGTGCTGGCCTATGAGCCGGGCAAAGGCATTGTTCTGCAAGAGCCTTCCGTCGTGGCCATATCGTTGGCCGACAATCGCATTGTCGCCGTGGGTGACGAAGCGCGTCGTATGTTGGGGAGAACGCCCGAGACCATCGAGGTCAGCCGGCCGCTCAGAGATGGGGTGATCGCTGACTATGTCGTCACCGAGGCGATGCTCCGGTACTTCATCAGCAAACTCTGCGGGCGGTTTCGCCTCTTCCGCCCCGATGTGATGGTCAGCGTGCCGGTCGGTGTGACCAGCGTAGAGAGTCGTGCCGTACACGATGCTTCGGTACAGGCCGGCGCGCGCAAGGCCTACTTGATCCCCGAACCCCTTGCCGGCGCAATCGGCGCCGATATGCCGGTTCATACGCCAACCGGAAACATGGTGGTGGACATTGGCGGGGGAACCAGCGAAGCGGCCGTCATTGCCATGAACGGTATCGTGGTCTCCCAGTCCGTGCGTGTGGGGGGCAACCGCCTGGATGAAGCCATTGCCGCCTACATCAAACGCAAATACAACCTGATGATCGGGGACCAGACTGCCGAAGAAGTCAAAATTCAGATTGGCAGCGCCCTGTCTCTGGAGGAAGAACTTTCAATCGAGGTGAAGGGGAGGGACCAGATAGCCGGTCTCCCCAAAACCATTCAAGTTTCCTCCGGGGAAGTTACCGAGGCCATGGCCGATCCTTTGTCTTCGATTGTCGGAGTAGTCAAGGCTGTGCTGCAACAAACTCCGCCCGAACTCTCCTCCGACATTATCGACCGTGGCATGATGATGACCGGTGGGGGGGCAGTCTTGCGCAACATAGACCGCTTGCTCACCCAAGAGACCGGCGTCCCTTGCTACGTTGCCGAGAACCCTATCGCCTGTGTAGCCATCGGTGCCGGTAAAGCACTCCTCAACTACGAAATCCTCAAACGTACGATGTCCGTGGAATGATGTAGCCTGCTTGTGCGGCCCGCGGGTCGCGAATCTCGATCGGTCCCCCAATCTGAGTACTTTGTCTATCCTGCCATTCTGTGCCCCCTACAAGGCGGTGGCCCACACTGTTGCGGCATACCCCCGAACGCGGATCGTTGCCGGTTGGACAAAAAGATGTTATAATAGTGGCCAATGGAAAGAGAGCAGGATTCTCAAGCTGGTATGCGCGTGATCCCTTTGGCAAATCAAGAAGCGGCACTGGCAGCGCTCGATAGGGGCAAAAGGGCAGCAGCGGAGGGCCGGCAACGGGAGGCGCGACGTCTCGTTTCTCGTGCCTTGGAACTTGATCCTCGTCTGGTAGAGGGCTGGGTACGGCGGGGTTGGCTGGCTGACTGAGACTTCCGGGCTGGCCGAAACCTGCTTCCGTGAGGCGTTGCGTCTGCAACCCGGCAATCGAGCGGCGCAGGCCGGATTGCGGGCCTTGGCCCGCGACGAATCTTGGGCGCCGGCTGTGCCCGAGAGCACTTCGTACCGGCTGCGGGCCATGCTGGCCGGGTTGATCCTGCTTTTGGGTGTTGGCCTGTTTTGGCAATGGTCTCCGGCCTCTGTGGGGGCCGGCACGCGCCGGCAGCCGGAACCAACAGCCGTCGCCACCCCGCGTGCCGGGGCGGCAAATCGTGCTGCCGCAGAGATCGCCTGGGCCCACGGCCGGGAGGAAGAAGCGTTGCGGCTTTGGGAAGCAACGCTGGCGGCCGAGCCTGGTGATTCTCGCTTGCGCGCTCGATTGCTCAAACTCTATGTCGCGCGGGCCACGACGAGCCTGCAAACTCAGTTGCCCGACCAGGCCCAGCCGTTCCTCGAACGGGCCGTGCTCCTTTCGCCCGACGACAAAGCTTTGGCCGGTGAGTACGAAGCACTGCAAACCTATCTGGCGGGACGTGATGCCTTGCGAGAAGGGGACCTGAATACGGCCAATGCCAAATTGGCTGCACTCTATGCCCAAGACCCGTACTATCTGGACGTGGTCGATTTGCTTTACCAGACATACATGGCAAAAGGAGACAACCTCCGGGAGACAAAACAGTGGAGGGGAGCGCGACAGGCGTATGCGAATGCGCTGCGCTATCACCCCCGTGATCCCGTCGCCCAACAGAAAGCGGCAGAGATGGCCGAGATTGCGGCACGACCAACGCCAACACCCCGGCCGGCGAAACGCATTGTTGTGGATATTTCGGAGCAACGATTTTATGCCTACGAGGGAGATCGCCTTCTGTATTCACTGGTAACTTCTACCGGGGAGCCGGGTCGCCCGACAAAACCTGGTGTCTATCATGTGCAAAGCAAGATACGCAACGCGCGTTCCAATGTCTGGCATTTGTGGATGCCCTATTGGCTTGGAATCTACTGGGTGGGGGACATCGAAAATGGCATCCACGGCTTGCCCGTGTTGGACAGTGGCGGCAAGTTGTGGGCCGGCTACCTGGGCCAAAGAGTCTCTTTTGGCTGCGTAATCCTGGGTGACGATGCGGCCAGGCAGATTTTTGATTGGGCCGAAATAGGAACCGAAGTCGTCGTCCAACCCTAACCCGGACAAGCCGGAACCACCAAAAAGAATCACCAAAAAGATACAGTCGACGAATGAATTCGCCGCCTGATACTGTAAAGTGCGTTGAAACGTACTATTTCAAGGACAACGGCAGCCCGTTTCAACGGGTTTCGCGACAACAGGCGGGCAATTCATTGCTCGCCGAGGCCTTTTTGTCGCTCTTGACGTATCTTCTCAATAAAACGGGGTGGGGCGACCCAGAAGTTCGACTTTTACCAAAAGTCGAACTTCTTCGCCC
>JAADHH010000096.1 GCA_013151955.1 Chloroflexota bacterium | reverse complement strand
AATAAAACGGGGTGGGGCGACCCAGAAGTTCGACTTTTGGTAAAAGTCGAACTTCTTCGCCCCGGAATATTGAGAAGATACGAATTTGGGGCGTCAAGGATTTCAGCGCCTCCTGAATCTGCCACGGATTGTACGGATGAACACGGAAAAAAACAAAAATCGTTACTGCTCAGGCAGACAGCAAAAATAGCCTCAGCAGTGATCGGTGGCCCCCCCAGCCCTGAGGGAGCAGATCGATTTCCCCCAAAAATTGGGGGGGTAGGGGGGCCTGCCTGAGCAGTAACAATAGGAGACACACACCATGCGCATGATCGCTCGAAGGGATTTCCTGCGCTGGGTACTGGGAAGCGGGATCGGTGCCTTCCTGACCGCGTGCGGTAGACGCGGTTTGCCCGCAGTTGCTCCATCCCCCTCATCCACCCGGCTGCCGGCCAACGTCACGCCTGGGGGCGCTGCCGGAACGTCGACGGGCACGCCACCACTCACCCAGCAGGCGTTTGGTCTGGGGAAGATCAGCACCACACCCAATGAAACGTTTTATGTGGTGGATATTGGCGCCGGCCATCCCAAAATCGACCTTTCCAACTGGCGGCTGGAACTTACCGGTGCAATCAAGACTCCTCGCAGCCTGACCATGGACGATTTGCAAGCGCTGCCCCGCGTCACGGAAATGCGCACCCTGGAATGCATCAGCAACCCCGTTGGTGGCAAGCTGATAGGCAACGCCATCTGGGAAGGGGTACGTATGCGCGACGTCTTGAAGTTGGCCGGCGTTACGGAGGGGGCGGTCGAATTGATGGTACGCAGCGCCGACGGCTTTTTCAGCAGCATCCCGTTGGAGTTGGCCCGCCACGAACACGCCTTGCTGGTTTGGGCCATGAACGGCGTTCCCCTGCCGCGCGACCACGGCTTTCCCCTCCGGTGCTTGTGGCCCGGCCGCTATGGCATGAAGCAGCCACGCTGGGTCACAAAAATGGAATTGCTCACCGAACCCCAAAGAGGGTACTGGGAGTTGCAGGGGTGGTCGAACGAAGCGAAGATCAAGACAAATTCGCAAATCAGGGAACCGATGGGCGGGCACCAGCTTCTGCCGCTAAAGCCCCTCTCCATTCGCGGGACGGCCTTTTCGGGGAAGGACGGGATTGCGCGTGCAGAGGTCAGCACCGACAACGGCCAAACTTGGTCCGCGGCAAAGTTGGTCCGCGGGCCGGCGCCGGTCGCCCCGTATGTCTGGACCGAGTGGGCATACGATTGGATGCCTGTAGCCGCCGGGTCCTACGTCATTCAAGTGCGCGCCACAGACAACAGCGGCTTCACCCAAAAGGAGGTTGGCCGGAGTATCTTGGGAGGCACATACCCAGATGGCACAGCCCTCATCCACGCCGTAACGGTAAACATTCGGGAAGGATAGGATGTCCCGGCGAGGATTGATGGCTGCCGGCATTGTCTTTGTCGCGCTGCTTCTGCTGGCGGCCGGGGGCATAGCCGGAGCGACATACGTGGAACAGGACGATGCCTTCTGTGCCTCCTGCCATACGGAGCCGGAGTCTACCTATGTGGCGCGCGCTGTGGAAACCCGCACGCAGCCGCCGGGCGCAGACTTGGCCTCCTTTCACGCCGTGGCCACCGAGACGGTGCGCTGCATAGACTGTCACGGCGGCGAGGGGGCGTTGGGGCGCGGACGGGCGCTGGCTTTGGCTATGTGGGATGCGGCCAAGTTCGCCACGAACCGCTTCCGGCAGCCGGCCATGCCCATGTCGCCGTTGCCCGATTCAGCCTGTACCAAGTGCCACGCGGATTCGGTCGCTCGCGAAGGTTTTGAAAACCACCTCCACAACAAACTGTCCGACGCGAAAGCCCCGGAAATTCTTTGTGTGCGTTGCCACATAGCCCACAAACCCGGGGAAGAACGGAATAGCTATGTCACCCGCTCGGTCGCCTTTGAGCAGTGCAACTTCTGCCATCAGCAGATGGGCAAAGGCCCGCGCGACCTCAAATAATCCTCCTTCTGCGGGCAATGGCGACGGCCTCGCCGCGCGTTTTTGCTCCCAGTTTTTCTCGAATTACCTCCACGTGTTTCCGTATGGTGCCATGCGCCAGTCCCATCACCTCCGAGATTTCACGATTTCCCAGACCTTGTTCCAGATACCGGAGAACCTCCATTTCACGAGAAGTCAATGTCCAGGGAGCGTATTCTCCATTGGCGGCAATCAATCGGAGCTGCTTTCGGGTAAGAGCGACCATTCCCGTGGCAGCCATGCGCAACACGCGAATGATTTCTTCGATATCCCAATCCTTGCTGATGTACCCCGATGCGCCGGCCCGTACCGACTCGCGCAGCCACTGCTCATCGCGAGAAAACGTGATGCTCACGATGCTGGTATCGGGCACGTGTACCCGTAGAAACTCGATCAGATCAATTCCGTTGTGATAGGCAGATACGCTTGCGGGATCGCTGCTGCCCTTGATCCGTAGATCAACGAGGGCAATATTGGGCTGGTGCTTGCGGGCCAACCGCAAGCCCTCTTCTTTGTTATCCGCCGTGGCTGCGATCTCGAAGCCGCCTTCTCCCTCCAGTACAGCCCGAAGCCCCTCTACGAATGTTTTGCTATCATCAACGATGATCATTTTGATCGAGAACGGCATGGTCGAAATCCTCCAGTGGTATAAGAAGTCGAATCGTAGTGCCTTGAGAATCGCTGGAGATCTTCAGGTCGGCATGGATTCGCTCGGCACGCATGTCTATGTTGCGCAGGCCCAAGTGCCGGCGAGAAGTGTCTGCGTCCAGCTTGCGGACCTCCTCGACTGAAAATCCGTGTCCATCATCGCTGACGGATACCAGCAAGGCTCCCTCGCGGAACTGCAATCGAACAGAAACTTGTTTCGCCTGCGCATGGTCCCGACAATTGTTCAGCGCAGTGCGTACAATCCAATAGATGTCTTCGGCAACGTGGGGATCAACGCGGTCCACGCCATCATCGGCAATAAACTCGATTTCCGTTGTCCACCAGCCTGCTCTGTTGGCCTGCGCAATGAAACGTTTCAACGGCCGGATCAAGCCTTCCCTGGCAAACTCCACCGGCTTTGCGCCCTCCATGATTCGACGGGCATCTTTGTACGTTTTGTCCAGCGTCTGTTCCATGCGTACCAACGTAACTGCGTCTTCCGGATCGAGTTTGGGTTGCCAGCGACGACGAAGCGCCTGGAGCCAAAGCTGTAGGCCGCGAGAATCGGGCACGATCGTATCGTGCAATTCGTCGGCCAACTCATGGAGTGTTCGCTCCCGAATGCCTCGCAGTTCGTTTACCTCGTCGGCAAACTGGTTCTTGATTTGCACCTCCCGTTGCAACTTCTCGATCAGATCCACGTTGTACGCTGCGTACACGAGCATCAGGGGATAGATCATACACAGAGGCAGCAAAACTTCGGTGAGGATCATCGTGGTGCCGTGAGTTACAAAGGGCAGCACCCCTACGCCCAGCATCAGCAACACCCCTACCGCCCACACGGTGCCCAACATCACCGCCCACCCACGACCTTCTGGCCCGGGACGGAAAAAGGACCAGGCGGGTCGCACCACAACGGAAACAGCCCCCACGCTCAACGTGCTCAACACCAGATCGAAGATCAGGTTGTTCGTAGTTGGCCCAAAAAACCAATTGCTAAGCAAATAGAATGTGCCAATAACGGACGCCCAAAGGTAAAGCAAGAGGCGAAGCGAGGGCCGGTTTTCCAGCCACCGGAGCGGACGGGGAAAAACAAGGGCAAAATGGAGCAGCAATACACCCATTATTGGGTAGGTGTAATGCCAGATCACCGACGAGGGCACATCCCAGGCGAAGTGGAAATGGCTGATATACCCTGAGTAGCCATGCCCCATAAACCCGGCGGCTGCGGCCAGCATGGCAAGGGCCAGAACGATACGGGCTTCGTCCGTTGCGGTCCGTATGAGCAAGGAGCTGGACAACAGACTGGTTATGCCGGCCAGGAACCAGAAGCCATAAAATTCGACGAATCGCTCGAATGCAAAGGTGTCGACCGGAACCGGTATGCGAAGTTGTTTGTCATTGCGCTGCACCACAAAGGTGACGTCTTCCCCCAACGCTTTGCCGGCGAATCCCCTTTGCATGAAACTGTAGGGGTCCTGCCCGTCGATGCGTAGGATCTTATCTCCGCCCCGCAAGCCGTGTTGGGGCCCGGGCCAGTTCCAGGGAACATCCACATTGACGTTGAATCCGCCCACACGGCCCCACGAAATTGGAATCCCTCCAAAGGGTTGGCCGATGTCTGGCCCCAGACGCCAGAGACCACGGATTCCCAGAACGAGGAGAAAGAGCGTGAAAATGTAGCAAGCCAGCCGAATACGCCGGTAGTTTGAGGTATTTCGAAGAGAAAAAAAAGAGACGGTCAAGCCCCCCCCTCTACGGCTTCTGATCGTCCAATCAGCAACGCGACGCCACTTGGGTTTCCCCCAACTCCCACAGGGTCGTTAGATACCAGCCGGCTACCACGTATATACCGGCCCCTCATTGTAACATATTGCGGCCTCTCTGGCAATTTTATGCCCGCAGTCGGGTGCATTTCAGTTTGGGGGTGAGGATTGTTTTAACGCAAAGGCGCAAAGGCGCTGAGACGCAAGGATGAAAATCGTGGAGCAACAGATTACGCATTGGGCCGAGAAGTTCAACTTCTCCGAGAAGTTGAACTTCTCGTATCTTCTCAATATTCCGGGGCGAAGAAGTTCGACTTTTACCAAAAGTCGAACTTCTGGGTCGCCCCACCCCGTTTTATTGAGAAGAT
>JAADHH010000035.1:23089-27381 GCA_013151955.1 Chloroflexota bacterium | reverse complement strand
ACCGACCGCCGTCGGTTCGATCTTCAGTCGGTGAAGGCCGACTTTGCGGTGGTAGGCGTGGTTTCAACCGCTAGCCACGGAAGCTTGAGTAGTAACGTTTACGGTTAAATCGTTCAAAGATGCAAAGCCTCGGGCAAGGCCGCCACAAAATCGCCGGCGACAGGGCCCGCATCGCCCATTTCGTTCCGCACGATTTCGCCGGCCAGCCCGTGGATAAACGCGCCGGCCAACGCAGCCTGGGCCGCAGAGAGCCCTTGGGCCAGTAGGCCGGCAATCACCCCGGCCAACACGTCACCACTGCCGGCTGTGGCCAGGGCCGGGTTGGCAAAGGGCAACACCCAAGTTTCGTCGTCCGGCTGGGCGATGATCGTGTGTGCTCCTTTCAAGATCACGATTTGTTTCCACCGGGCCGCTGCTTCTTGGGCAATGCTCAACCGGTTCTCCTGGACTTCGCGTGATTCCCGGCCCGTCAGGCGACCCATCTCCCCCGGATGGGGCGTGAGCACCGCTTCACCGGACAAGGATTTCCACCAGCCGTCAACTTTGGCCAAAGCGTTCAGGGCGTCTGCGTCGATGACCAGGGGGATGGGCACTGTGGACTCCTCGCTCTCGGGCAAATCCTCCTGGCGATGCACAAAGCCGATGTGTCCCTGGGCGCGTGTGGTTTCTATGCCCAACAAACGATGCACGAAGGCTTCTGTCTTCTCTTCTTGGCCAAGACCCGGTCCCACCAGCAGCGACTGGTAGCCGGACATCTCCTTGCGCAGGATGGGCAGGGCGTCGGGCACGAGAGACCCCATGCTGTGTGGCAGCAACAAGTGCGTGACCTCCGCGACGTGGCTGGCGACGATGTGGCTGACCGGTTGGGCTGCGGCCAACGTAACCAGGCCGGCCCCGACCCGCATGGCCGATGCGCAAGCCAGCGCCGGCGCGCCCGGATAGTTTGCCGACCCCGCAACAATCAGGGCCTTCCCGAATGTGCCTTTATGCGCACCTTGCGGTCGTCGTGGCAGCAGGGGACGAATCGCACTTTCCGTTGCCAGCCGCAAGTGGACATCTTTGGCCAGCGCGGCCGATATGCCAATGTCGGCCACAGCCAGCCGGCCCACGTGTTCCAGCCCCGGCGGAAGAAACATCCCCCGCTTGGGAAAGGCGAACGTTACGGTCAGGTCGGCGAAGGGCGTGGAGGGGTCGGCAAATCCGTCGTCCGTGTGCAGGCCGCTGGGCATGTCTACCGCGACGATCAATGGATGCGCGCGGGGGCGGCGTGTGGTCGTTTCCGGATAGCAGATGGCCGGTTGTGCTATTGGGACCGCCTCTCGTTGCTCGCGAAGGACAGCCAGGATGCCTTGCAACAGCCCTTCGATGGGGCGTGAGACACCGGTTCCCAAAAGTGCGTCCAAAACAACATCGGTTTGGGCCACCTGTTCGCGCAAATGGCCCAGATCGTTGTCTTCCTCGGCCCACAGTGTGGGGATTCCTTGATCCTGAACCTTCGCGAAGTTGGCATCTCCGGCTACATTTCGCTTCCAGATGTAGAGGGTTACCGGATGGCCCATCTCGTGCAGATGGCGGGCGGCGACCAGGCCGTCGCCGCCGTTATTTCCGGGTCCGATGAGCACGAGGACCGCGTCCAAGGCATACTCTTGCAGCAGGCGGCGGGTTTCCTGGGCCGTGGACTGCCCGGCCTGTTCCATCATATCGTCGTAACTGTGGCCGGTCGCGTCGGTAGCCTGTTCCATGCGGCGCATCTGTTCGGCAGTGGCGATTTTCATGGCGTGACTCCTTTATAACATTTCTTTGATAGCTTCGGCAGCCTTGCGGGTCATGTTGGGAACGGAAGCCAGTTCTTCCAGGCTGGCCTGGCGTATCGTCTCCAGCGAGCCAAACTGTTTGAGCAAAGCTCGGCGGCGCGAGGGGCCGATGCCGGGCACTTGCTCCAGCGTGGAGGTCAAGCCACGCCGGCGATGGAGGGTGCGGTGGTAGCCTATGGCAAAGCGGTGCGCTTCGTCGCGCACACGTTGCACGAGGAAGAGGGCCGGCGAGCGTTCCGGCAATCGCACGGCTTCGCCCTTTCCGGGCAGGAAAATCTCTTCCTGTTGTTTAGCCAGACCGGCGAGCGGCACGCGGTCTCGCAGGTCAAACTCGTCCAAAACGGCCAGGGCTGCATTCAATTGCCCCTTTCCGCCGTCCACGATAATCAGGTCGGGCAAAATGGCCCAGGCACTGGGTTTGGCGCCGGGGTGATCTGCGGAAACGTTTTCACTCCAGCGTTGCAAGCGGCGACGGAGTACTTCTTGCATGGAGGCATAGTCGTCAGGCCCGGTGACGGTGCGGATACGGAAGCGACGATAATCGCTCTTGCGTGGTACCCCTTTGGCAAAGACGACCATGCTGCCGGTGGCCGACTCTCCCTGGATATTGGAAATGTCGTAACACTCGATACGGCCGGGGGGGGCCGGCAGGGATAGGTGCTCTTGCAGTTGCGCAATCGCTTCCGTTTGTTTGCTCTCGTCCGCTTGCCATTGTGCGCGCAAGTGAGTCAGCGTTTCGATAGCATTTTCGCTGGCCAGTTCCACCAGGTCTTTTTTGTGGCCGTGCCGCGGCACGCGCAGCGATACTTTGGTGCCCCGTTTGCTGCGCAGCCACTGTTCGATGATCAGGCTCTCTTCTACCTCCGCCGGTATCAGGATTTCGGGAGGTACGTAGGCGGCTGAGTTATAGAACTGCTTGAGGAATGAGCCGATGGCTGCCGGCATCTCTCCTTCTTCGGTGCCTTCCAGCAAGAAGTGTTCCCGGCCAATGAGTTTTCCTCCGCGAATGAAGAAAACTTGCACGCAAGCGTCGCCATCCTCGCGTGCAAAAGCCAGCACGTCCTGGTCTTCGCGTGTGCCCGATACGATGCGCTGTTGTTCGGTGATGCGTTCGGCGGCTCGGATTTGATCACGATATAGGGCTGCTTTCTCAAAGTGGAGACGGTCGGCCGCTTGCTGCATACGGTTGCGCAGATCCCCCAATACGCTCTCGGTGCGCCCTTCCAAGAAGTCACACAGGCCCTGGACGAGCGCCCGATAGTCCGCTTCATCAATTGCGCCGGTGCAAGGGCCGGCGCATCGTTTGATGTGGTAATAGAGACATGCCCGGCGGTCGTGGCCGGTGATGTCCCGCAAGCAAGTCAGGTACGGGAAAACAGGGCGCAGCATGTCCAGCGTTTGGCGTACGGCCCAGGCAGATGTGTAGGGGCCGTAATATCGGGCCCCGTCTCGCTTCAATTTGCGTGTGACGTAGATTCGCGGGAAGCGGTCCTGCCAGGCTACTTTGATGTACGGGTAGCGCTTGTCGTCTTTCATGCGGATGTTGTAGCGCGGACGATGTTGTTTGATCAGGTTGCACTCCAGAATGAGCGCTTCCAACTCCGAGTCGGTGACGATGAATTCGAGGTCGGCAATCTCGGCGACCAGATAGCGGGTCTTTGGTGTGTGATTGGCGGAGGCATGAAAATAGGAACGGACGCGGTTGCGCAGGTTGATCGCCTTGCCCACGTAGATGATCTGGTCGCGGGCATCTTTCATCAGATACACCCCCGGCTTGGTCGGGAGCGTTTTCAGTTTATCGCGGACTGATTCATAGACCATGTTTGTTTTCCGATGTGCAGTCGTTGTTTGCCGTGATTTGTGCGTTCATGCCGGCGGGTGAAGGCCAAACAGAAGCGTCCGGCGGCTATCACCCTTTCTATTCTAGCACAGCGGGTCATGCGGGTCAAACCGAATACAACCAGAAAGCGCACCCCATCGTGGGGGTGCGCTTTCCGCCCCATTACCCCATATCCCCGGGGTACCCTATGCCCCAGAGCAAGGGTGAAACTGGTTGACTGCAGGCCGCGTGCGGGCGATGACTCGTCCGCTGCAACCCGCAGCTAACTCACAGAAACAGAACGTGCGCAGACAAAGAAGTCAGAGACCCTTTCATAATTTCTTGCTGAAGTCGCGGGCTGCCGGTTTGGCGAGGCCGCGGCACATGGTTTCAACCGTCGTACTTTCACCGTAACTACCTAACGAAGCTTCGCCTCAAACCGACAAGAAACCAGACTCACGGATGGAAAAGAACACGGATGGGAACCCAAGGAATGAAAATCCGTGTTTCGTTTTATCCGTGAGTCCAAACTTGACTCGTTTGTAAAGAATTTGGGGCATCAAGGATTTCAGCCAGGCTTCGGCAAGCAATGAATTGCCCGCCTATAATTGCGAAACCTGTTAAAACAGGTTGCTGTCGTGCTGGAATAGTGCGTTTTA
>JAADHH010000035.1:0-23037 GCA_013151955.1 Chloroflexota bacterium | reverse complement strand
CTAGCGGACGCGACGCAAATAGGATGGAATGTCGATTTGCTCAGGATCGAAGGTCCGTCCTGCTTTGCCCTTCATGCGTGCCCCAAAGGCATCTGTGCGAAACTGGCGAATATTGTCTTGCAAGCCGGCACGGCCATCGTCTGCCGGGCGCTCGCCGCTCTTGTGCTGCCCGTCGAAGCCGGTGGCGATGACCGTGATGCGCAGTTCATCGTCCATGCTCGGATCAATTACGGAGCCAAAGATGATGTTCGCCTCCGGGTCTGTGGTGTTGCGAATGATCTCCGCGGCTTCGTTCACTTCGTGCAGAGACATGTTCATGCCACCGGTAACGTTGAAGAGCACGCCGCGGGCACCATCTATGGTCACGTCGAGGAGGGGGCTGGAGATGGCCTGTTCCGCTGCCTCCCGGGCGCGGTTTTCCCCGGTGGACCGGCCCACAGCCATCAGGGCCGAACCCCCCTCGGACATGATCGAACGAACGTCGGCAAAGTCCAGGTTGATCAAGCCGGGAATCGTGATCAATTCGGAGATACCCTGGATGCCCTGACGGAGCACATCATCCGCAACGCGGAAAGCTTCGTGCAAGGGCGTATTCTTGGGCACCGTCTGCAGGAGCCTGTCGTTCGGAATGACGATCAGGGTGTCGACGTGCTCCCTCAGCGATTCCAGACCTTTTTCAGAAGTTTCCATGCGATGCTGGCCTTCGAAGCTAAAGGGTTTGGTCACGACTCCGATAGTGAGCGCCCCTGCTTCTCGGGCCAATTCCGCAATGATCGGCGCGGCACCGGTGCCTGTTCCGCCTCCCGTGCCGGCTGTGATGAAAACCATGTCTGCGTCCCGGATGATTTCCATCAGGTCTTCTTGGGATTCTTCTGCCGCTTTTTGGCCGACGACCGAATCGCCCCCTGCGCCCAGGCCACGGGTGATCTTGTCGCCGATGCGGATTCGATTGGGTGCCTGCGAAAGCAAGAGCGCCTGTGCGTCGGTGTTTACGGCGACAAACTCGACGCCATGGATGCCCTCTTCGATCATTCGATTCACCGCGTTGGAGCCGCCTCCACCTACGCCGATCACTTTGATCTGAGCGAAATTCTCTATTTGCATCGACCGTTGACCAACTTCTTTTTTCTGTGAGTACATTACGTTCCTCCTTTGTCACTATGGCTTCAGTTCTGTTTCAATGCTGTGTCAGGAGTTCAACTTCTCTGAGAAGTCGAACTTCTTGCTTCTAAAAATGGAACTGATTCACCCGGGAAGTATTGCTCCATTGAACCAGTTTCCGAGGCGTTTCCACCAACCGTCCTCTTGGCGACGGCTTCGCCCCTGCGGAAGGTCCGCGTAACGCATGCCCCATTGCAACAACCCAACCGCTGTCGCGTAGGCCGGACTGCCCAGCGAATCGACCAGCCCCTCCAGGTCGTGTGGCGCGCCGATGCGGACGGGCATGTCCATTGTTTGTTGTCCCAGGGCACGGATACCGGAGAGAGATGCTGTCCCGCCGCACAGCACGAGTCCGGCCGGCAACAGGGTGTCGTATCCGGTGCGCTTTACCTCTCGCAGGATCAGTTCAAACATTTCCTCGACGCGGGCATAAATCACCGAGACCAAATCGCTACGGGAGACTGCCTGCTCGCTATCATCCCCAAACGCAACGACATCCAGTGTTTTGTCCTCGTCTACTGCCGTTTCCAGGGCGTGGCCGTATCGAATCTTCAGGTCTTCGGCCACGGAGAAGGGCACTTGCAATCCCGTGGCGATGTCGTTGGTGATGTGGTTGCCCCCCACCTTCAGAGAAATGGTGTGCCAGACGGACCCATTGATGAACACCGCAATATCTGTCGTCCCCCCGCCGATGTCCACCATGATAACGCCCATCTCTCGTTCAGATTCCCGCAGCACGGCTTCTCCGGAGGCCAAAGGCTGAAGGATAAAATCGGTCACTCCGATTCCGGCATTTGTCATACACTTTTCCAGGTTTTGCAGGGAGGTCATGGCACCGGTCACAATGTGCGCTTCGACGTCCAGCCGGTACCCGTGGATTCCCACCGGGTCACGGACCCCGTTCTCTCCGTCCACCATGAAGCCACGCGGAATCACGTGGATGATCTCCCGGTTGTGGGGAAAGGCAATCGCTTGTGCATTCTCAAGGGCGCGCTCCACATCGTCGGTCGTTATCTCATGGTCATTGCGGTTTATCGTTGCCCGCCCACGACTGTTCACGCTGGAGATGTGCGCACCGGTGACTCCCACGTAGGCATTCTCAATGTGGTAGCCGGAAATCTGTTCGGCCTTTTCCACGGCGGCGAGAATGGATTCGGACACTTTTTCCACATCTACGACAACGCCCTGTTTGATGCCTTGGGAGCGGACGATGCCCGACCCAATGATGCGCAGTTGTTCATCTTCCGTTACCTCACCTACCAGGCAACATATCTTGGTACTTCCAACATCCAGTCCTACGATTGTGTTCATGGCTGGCCCTCCTTTCGGAGTTCTCCTCATCGTGAATGCTCTTCGTTCAACACCCCTGGCGTACGTTCCTGGAAACCAACAGGCCCATCACCCTCCTTCAGAATTGAGCTGGTTGGCGTCGCTTCCTTTTAGTTTGTAATAGGGTTGCCCCGGTATACTCAGATCCAAGAATTCTACAGAACGGAAGGGCGCTCGTTTTTCTTTGAACGCCAAGTAGATGGCCACCTTTGCTTGCAGACCGGTCCGATTGCCAAAATAAACGCGCCACCCACCATCGTCTACAAAACTGATTCCACGATTCCGGCTGTATTCCCAAACGGTTTGTTCGGGCAAGTAGCGATGCAGGGCCTGCGCGGTGAGCACGGCTGTAGGGTCTGGCGGTGTGGGTGTATCCGCCAGGGTGCCGGTGACCGGTTTCACCGGTACGCCCAGGTTCACAGGCCGGTTGTCCAGATCCCGAATGAACAAAGTATCCGTAGGAATCGGGCTGGTGATCGGAAAGAAAATGCCCTCTTGATCCACCCAATAGCGCATGTCTTGTGTTTCCCATACCGCTGCCGGCTTTCGTTCGACAATCCGGATCGTAACCTGATTTGGCAACGCGTAACCCACCTCGGCTTTCTTCACCGTGGGCATAGCCGCGATGGCACGTCTTACTTCCCGCGGATCGATAAAGAAAATGTTGTACCCGTCCATCTTGCTCTGGGCAAAGATTTCTTCTTTACTCAGCAGGTTGTTTCCCTCGATTGTCGCCTCATATACATAAAAGTCGTAGCTCCAAAAAAACGAGAACAGAATTGCGCCGCTCGCAGCGATGCAAATCAGGCTGGCCATGCGGGCCCACATATTGGACCGCATCCAGCGTACTGCCGGGACCAACGGAACCAACGGAAGACGTTGAACTGCCGGTCGCGCCATGCTCGTCTGGTACTTTGTCATCTTGCGCGCGGAGCGACGGCGTTTTCTGCGGCGCTTGCGTGTTGGCAATATGTTGAAAAGGATGTTCATGTCGTTGCTCGCTACCAGCCATCTGCCCGGTGCGTCTCGCTTGGGCCGGCCGGCGTGGTCTCCTTTATTCTTCTAGCCGGAATGTAGACTTCGATCGTTGCCGGTCCGCGAACCTTTCTAGTGCCAGGTCAATCAGGCGCGTGATCAAGCCGGTATAGGCAAGCCCCGACGCCTCCCAGAGTTTGGGATACATGCTTGTGGCCGTGAAGCCGGGTATGGTGTTCAATTCGTTCGTGTAAAATACACCCGAATCGCGATCCATCAGAAAATCTGCCCGGGCCATTCCGGCGCAATCTATGGCCCGGTAGGCCCGCGTGGCCAGGCCGCGCACGGTGGCCCTCTCCGCTGCGGAGAGGTTGGCCGGAATTTCCAAATCACTTTCGCCGGCGACGTACTTCGCTCGATAGTCGTACCATTCCCGGCGGGGTATCACCTCACCGGGGACGGAAGCCTCCGGTTCATCGTTGCCCAGCACGCTCACTTCAATCTCGCGCGCATCGACAGCCTGCTCCACGACGACCTTGCGGTCGTAGGAGGCGGCCAGCGCAATCGCTTCGCCGAGGGCCTGACGGTCGTGGGCTTTGCTGATCCCCACGCTCGATCCCAAATTGACCGGTTTCACGAACCAGGGCGCGCGGATCTCGACTTCCAACATGTCCAGGATGGTGTCCGGGTCCTCTTCCCATTGCCGCCGCAAAAATACGCGATAGGGAACGATGTCCAATCCCGCCCGGACGAAGGCGGCTTTCATCAATTCCTTGTCCATGCCTACCGCCGATCCGGTGACTCCGGCACCGACGTAGGGAACGTTCACCAGTTCCAGCAGGCCCTGGATGGTGCCGTCTTCGCCGTAGGGGCCGTGCAGGACCGGGAAGATGACATCTACGCTTTGCAACAGCGCCTCGGGCGGCAGCAAACTCCCGCCAGGGATGCGCTGGTTCTGGCGAAAGGCCCGGTCCAGCGTGGCCCAGGAATCTTTTTCCACCAGCCAACGCCCCTCGTTCGTGATGCCGATGGGCACGACTTCGTAGCGTGTGCGGTCCATGGCGTCCATGACCGACCGTGCCGAGGCCAGCGAAACCTCGTGCTCGCCTGAGCGGCCCCCAAACAGAACCCCTATGCGTAGTTTTTGGCTATTCGTTTCGGTCGTCATCTTTGCTTGCTCCCAATTTCTTAGAAGTTCAACTTCTCTGAGAAGTTGAACTTCTTGTCCTTGCTCTCGTGTCCCATGCACCAATCCGCTCGATCTCCGGTACGAGCAGCACATCGAAGCGATCTTGTACAGCCTTCTGCGCGAGCTTGACCAGCGACCAAACATCCTGCGCGCTCGCTTCGCCCAGATTGACGATGAAATTGGCGTGCTGCACCGATATTTGCGCATCGCCAATGCGGTGTCCCTTGAGCCCCACTGCTTCTATGAGCCGGCCGGCATGATCGCCGGGCGGATTGCGAAACACCGATCCGGCGCTGGGTTGCCGGGGTTGGTTGAGCGTCCGCTTCTGGACGTAGGCGGCCAACCGGCGCTTCAGTTCCGCGGGATTGCCCCTTTGCAATTGCAACCATGCGCGCAGGACAATCGGGCGCGTGCTGGCGGGCATCTCGCGCAGTGCGCTGGTGCGATAGCCTTGGCGCAACTGGCGCGCTTCCCACCGCCGGGTCCGGCTTTTGTTCGAGCCGGCGTCCTTCTCCAGCAGTTCAATCTCCAGCAAGACGTCGGCGATGGTCTGTCCCCAGGCACCCGCGTTTTGTATCACGGCACCTCCGACGCTGCCGGGTATGCCGGTGGCCCATTCCAGGCCGCTCCATCCGGCGCGGGCCAGCTCTCCGGCCAGCGCGGCGAGCGAGGCTCCCGATTCCACCACCAGGACGGCGGATGAGGTGTCACCGTTGACCGCGTCCCCTTTGGGGGTCTCGATGCGGTACGCCTTGCAGCGGTTCTCGATTACCAGGCCCTTGATGCCGGCGTCGGCAACGAGCATGTTGCTCCCCCCGCTAAAAATGGTACACGGGAGACCCTCGGCCCATGCGGCAGAGACGGCTTGCTCCAAGATCGCTATGGTGTCGACCCGCAGATAGAATTCTGCCGGGCCTCCGATGTGAAAGGACGTGTGGCGGGCCATTGGCTCGGCACGCCGCAAATCAAATTGCTCGGCGAGAGGGGTCACTGCCGGCGGGGCAGCAGCCCCAGGTGTTCCATCAACCGGAAGCGCAATCGTTTTTCCCTCTCCCTCGTCTGATGGCGTACTGCGGTCGTTTGTCTGTGGCTGTGCCGGCGTCCGCCGGTGCGCCGTCTTCCACTGCCCCCCCCACCGCGCATGGCCGGAGCAAACGACCGGCCTTCTTGGGCCAGCATGGTAGAAAGGTCTGGACCAGGCCCCAACTGGGCCAGCAGGCGGTCTGCAACAATGGCTGCGCGACTGCGTTGGCTTAACGATTCTGTTTGGGGCATCAATTTGCTCTCCTGTTTTCCGTCATTTTTCCCCTTCTTTCAGGCAGGCCAGCAGGCGGGGTCCCAAGAGGGTCACATCGCCGGCCCCCAACGTAATCACCGTGGCCCCTGACCGGACTTCGTCCTGGATGCGGGCCAGCGTCTGCTGCAACGAGCCGGTGTAACGAGCGTCCGGGTGGTTCATGGCGGTGGCCAGCATTTGGGCGTCGATGGACCCATTGTCGGTTTCCCGCGCGGCGTAGATGTCCGTCACCAGCACGTGATCTGCATCGCCAAAGCATCCGGCGAATTGATCGAACAGGGCGCGCGTGCGGCTGTAGGTGTGCGGCTGGAAGATGGCCCACAATGGCCGCTCCGGGCTTTGTTTGCGCAGGGCGTCCAGTGTGGCCCGGACTTCTGTGGGGTGATGGGCATAGTCGTCCATCACCAGGATGTCCTGGGCCATGCCGAGGCGCTGCAAGCGCCGTTCCACGCCGGTGAATTGGGCCAGGGCAGGGGCCGCGTTTTCTGTTTGTGCGGTCAGCCACTGGGTGGCGGCCAGGGCCGCCAGGGCGTTATGCACGTTGTGCCGTCCGGGTGCGCCGAGTGAGAAGCGGCCCAGTTCTTGTCCCTGGAACGAAACGTCGAAGTCGCTGCCGCCCCGCCCATTTTGCGCGATGTTGCTCGCTTGCCAGGTCGTTCCGCCGCCGGTGCCATAGCGCCAGCAGGTGGCCGTCTGCGGAGCGTTTTGCAAGGCAACGTCCACCTCCGCATCCGGCGCGTGGGCAATGACCAGGCCCTGCGCGGCCACTTGCCCGAGGAATGTACCGAATGCCGCCGTGACCTCACCGATGTTCGCGTAGATATCCGGGTGGTCCATTTCGATGGTGGTGATGATGGCCACTTCGGGGGTCAGGCCCAGGAATGCGTAATCATATTCATCGGCTTCGACCACCACCAGGTCGGAGTGTCCAATGCGCACGTTGCTCTGCCAGGCGGGCACGATGCCGCCCACGATCACCGTGGGGTCTTTGCCGGCACGGGTCAGGCAGAGGCCGGCGAGCGCTGTGGTGGTCGTCTTTCCGTGCGTGCCGGCAACGGCCACGCACCGCTTCCCGCGCGTGATGCGGTGCAGCAGCTTGTCCCGTTTCATCACGGGGATGCCCTTTCGGGTGGCAGCCTGAATCTCCACATTCTGCGGTGAGACCGCCGATGATGTGACCACCAGTTTGGCATCACCGATGTTATCGCTGTGGTGCCCGATATGCACGACAATCCCCTCCTGCGACAATTGCCCGGTCAGACTGGTAGCCTGCCGGTCGGACCCGGAAACTTGCCAGCCCCAGGCATGAAGCAGACGGGCCAGGCCGGAAAGGCCGATGCCTCCGATGCCTACAAAGTGAATTGACGATGGCTCCCCTTGGTTCATGCTTCCTTCTTTTTCTTCTTCTGTTTTTGTTCCTCACTGAGTCCCAAAAAGTTGAGAATGGGTGTCGTTATCTTTTTCATAACGCCAATGAGCCCAAAGAAGACAGGCGGAATCACCAAAAACAGCATCGCATATAACAGAAATTTCAGCCCCTTGTCCAGGACGTTGTATACGACAACCGGGTTGTTGGTAAACGTCATATTGATGCGCAGACTGCCTGGGTCCAAGCGGAAGGCCCACGACAGGTCCATATTGAGTTTGGCATCCGGCGGATGGGCCTTCCAATATTTGGCCATAAATTCGAGCACAAGGGTGGTGAACATGGTTCCATTGATGCTGCCGATAGCCAGGCCGATCAATTTTGCGCTGAAGCGATCATTTGCTTTGACAATGAAACGAATGGCGGTGAACATGATCAGAAACGCAAACAGAAAGATGGATAGTTTGATTTTAGGCAGCGTAGACTCGTCCCACTTTGTGCCGATGATAAAGTTGATCGCCTTCCGCGTAAAGTCTGCGGTTTTGATGGCTGTGCCGTAGGCCAGGAAAATGCCGGCGGCGTTCAACGCGGCCTTGCCGGGGCCTTGAATGAAGCCGAACAGGGCAAACAGCCCGGCCACCAACATGGTGATGATCCAAAAATCAATGTTCGGTTCAAAGACCTTGGCCGCAGAAGCGACGGACGCCAAAACCATGAGTTACCTAATCCTTTGCCAGGTCGTGTAGCAACTGCGCAATCGCCGGCCCCGCATTGGGCCGGTCCAGCGAGCGCATTTTCTTGCGCATCTCTGCGCGTTTTTGCGCGTTGCCCAACAGTTCGCCAATCACGGAGGGCAGTTCCGTGGCGAGATCATCGTCGGCGATCATTACGGCTGCTCCGGCACCAGCCAGGTATCGCGCGTTTTGTTCTTGGTGTCTTGCTGCGTATGGATAGGGCACCAGAATGGCCGGCAGGCCGGCCGCCGGAAGTTCTCCGAGAACCGATGCGCCGGCACGTGAGATGGCCAAATCCGCGGCAACGAAGGCCCACGGCATCTCTTCGTGCAGATAGGGAACGACGCGGTAACGATTTTTCTGGTCGGCTGGGAGCATTTCTTGGGCTTCTTTCATCTGCGGCAGGTCTGCTGGGCCACAAATGTGCAAAATCCGGGCCTGTTCGGTGAGCGTTTCCAGATTTTCTTCGATGGCTACGTTGATGCTGTGCGCTCCCCGGCTGCCGCCGAAGACGAGCAGAAAAGGCCGGTCCGGGAGCGCGCCAAGTTTGCGGCGTGCTTCGGTACGGTCGGTCTGGTATATGGCCGGCCTGACCGGATAGCCGGTGACGACGGCTTTTCGTCCGAACGATTGCGCGGTGACGGGGGCCGTTACCGCTACGCGGTCGGCCAGCGGAGCCAGCGCACGCACGGCCAGCCCCGGCGTGATGTCGGGTAGGTAGATGAGGCTGGGAATTCGCCGCAGCCAGGCCGCCATGATGACCGGTGCGCTGGCATATCCGCCGGTGGCCAACAGGACGTGTGGCCGGAAGCGGCGCAAGAGATTCCACGATTCCATCACCCCTTTTGCCAGGGAGGCGGCATGTTGGGCTGCCTGACGTGGGCCTGTGCCTATCAACCCGCCGGCGGATATGCCGGCGAAGGGCAGCTTATAATGTGCGACCAATTGTGCTTCCATACCGTGTTTGCTTCCTACGAACAGGATTTCGATTTTCTCGCTTTCACTTGCAGCGGTGAGCGTTTGTATCACCGCGAGGGCCGGATAGACGTGCCCTGCTGTCCCGCCTCCGGCGCAAGCCAGCCGCATGATGTGTCGCTACCCTCGAGCTGGCTTGCGATACCGTGATATGTTCAATAACATCCCCATGGCCACCAAAGAGATAATCAGGGAAGAGCCGCCGTTGCTGATGAAAGGCAGCGGGACGCCGGTTGGGGGGATGCTCGTTGTGGCAACGGCAATGTGCATCAGTGCCTGGATGGTGATCCAGGCGGTGATGCCTGTTGCCAGGATGGTGCCGTAGGCATCGGGCGCTTCCAATGCAATGGTAAAGCCCCGGTAGGCCAGGATCAGGAAAAGGCCCAAGACGGTGAGCCCCCCGATGAGTCCCGCTTCATTGCCGATGACAGAAAAGATATAATCATGACCGATGCTTGGGAAGTTGATCCATAATGACCGTCCATTGCCCAGCCCTTGCCCCAGGATTCCCCCTTGGGCCAACGCCTTTTCGGAGAGTCCCGGCTGATATCCAAAGGAGTCTCTCGTTGCCGCCGAATGGTGGAGCCACGCATCGATGCGTTGTATCTGGTATTTTGTTATGACGACGACGGCGGCCATGGTAATCATGCCGACGAATGTGGTGAGTATGAATTGCTTGGTATCTGCGCCGGCAACGTAGAACATGGCCAGTGAGGTCAGGACGATCAGCACGGATGTACTCAGGTCCGGCTCGCGGATGATCAATCCGGTGACCAGACCGACCATCAAACCAAAGGGCAAGAGTCCAAATTCGATTTGTCGAATCTTCTCTTCTTTTGAGGATGCCCAATGGGCGATGTAGATGATAATTCCCAGTTTGGCCAATTCGCTCGGTTGGGCCGATCTACCCCACAGCCAGCGGTGCGCTCCGTTGATGGCCGGCCTGAAATAGACCCCCACCAACATGAGTAAGATTCCACCCATGATGATCAGGGAGACTCGTTTCCAGTACCGGTAATCCAGTTGTGCGGTAATCAGCATGGCGATGACGCCCGCTCCGCCGAAGGTTACGTGTACCATCAAGAAGTATGTTGGATCATGGTTCTGGTTGAAGCTGGCCAAGTATGTGACGCTAAAGACGGACAGCAGGCCCACAAGCAGGAGCGCGCTGACAATCAGTATCAGCCACCGGTCAAAAGGGGGAGGCTTGGCGTATGTTTTCTTTCTTGTTCTTTGGACACCTAAGATGTTGCTGATCATTGTCCCCTCATTACTTGTTTACGAGCGTGGCCGGGCCACGTTTATCCCGCCGGCCTGGTTCGGTTCGTTGCGCTGCCGCCGCTCCCTCAGGAGGACAGGTTCAAGACGATACGCTTAAAGCGTTGCCCTCGTTCGGCAAAATCCTTGAAGGCGTCGTAACTGGTGCAAGCTGGCGAGAGGAGTACCACATCTCCGGGTTGGGCGATTTGCGTGGCAGCAGCTACGGCTTCTTCCATGGTCAGGAAACGATGTATGGCCGGGCCGGAACCGTTGGAACGTGTATTTTGCACGGCTTGTTCGATCAGCGGGGCTGCCTCGCCGAACAACAAGAGTTTGTGAACTTTCTCGGTGACGAGTTTGGCCATATCGTCCATCGGCAGATTCTTGTCGCGCCCGCCCGCAAGCAGGATGATCGGTGCGTTAAACGACCGTAAAGCGGCAATGGTCCGTTCGGGTGAGGTGGCAATGGAGTCGTTCACGAATTTGACGCCGCCCCGTTCCCTCACGAATTCCAGGCGGTGTTCTACTCCCAGAAAAGTCGTGACGGTGCGCCGCATCGATTCGATGGGTGCCCCGGCCACCTGGGAAATTGTGCAGGCAGCCAGCACGTTTTCCACATTGTGGTCGCCGAGTAGTTGCAGCTCTGAAACAGCGCAAACCAGATGGGTTTCGTTGTCGGCACGGATCACAATGTTCCCGTCCTCTACAAAGGCCCCTTGGGAGAGGGGGGTGTGCAAGCTGAAATAGCGCACGCTGCCCCGCGTCTGTTCGGCCAGTGCCCGGGCGATCTCGCTATCGTATCCCAGAATCGTAAGGTCGCCCACTTTTTGGTGTCTAACAATGTGACTCTTGGCTTCAGTATAGCTCTTCATGGTCTGGTGGCGATCCAAATGGTTGGGCGTGATGTTCAGTACAACGGCAATGTGCGGGCTGCGTCTCAGCGATTCCAGTTGGAAGCTGGACAGTTCCATGACGACCAAGTCGTCTGGCGCAATCCTGTCCACGTAATTGATCAGGGACCAGCCGATGTTGCCCCCTACCCAGGTCTTTTGGCCGCTGTTGCGCAATATCTCGCCGACCAGTGTTGTGGTCGTAGTTTTGCCGCTGGACCCGGTGATGCCGATGATCGGTGCCGGACAGAGTTCGAAGAACAACTCCGTGTCGCTGCTGATCTTTGTGCCGCGACGCAACGCCTCCCGCACGATGGGGATGGTGGGAGAGACGCCGGCGCTGACGAAGAGCACATCCGTTTCGAGCAGTTCTTTGGGGTGCCCCCCTAGAATGAAACTGATGGGCCAGCCGGCCAATTCAGTCAGTTGCTCCTGCAAAACGCCCATGCCCTTCACGTCGCTGACCGTGACTCGGGCACCGCGAGAAGCGAGGAATTTCGCCAGCGAGGTACCCTGTCGCGCCAAACCGAGAACTGTGGCTTTCATCCCATCGAAGCGACCGTTGATTCCGTTGCCCCCTGTCGTATGTTTCATTTGATCCTCCCTCCCTAAGTTTACCGTGCCGTGTGCTGCGTGGCAGGAAAAAAATCGTGTCACCGGAGATCCGCTAGATCAAAGCCATGGCGATGCCAATCATGCCGGCTAACATGCCAATGAGCCAGAACCGTTGAACCGTTTGTACTTCGGACCAGCCGAGCAATTCAAAGTGGTGGTGCAAGGGCGCCATTTTGAAAAGGCGTCTGCCTCCTGTCCACTTGAAGAAAGCGACTTGTAAAATTACAGATAGGGCCTCGCTGACAAATATGATGCCAATGATGGGCAGCAAGAGCCATTGTCCGGTCATCAGGAAGACTGTACCGAGTGTGGCTCCTACGGCCAGGGATCCCGTGTCTCCCATAAAAAGTTGGGCCGGATATGCGTTATACCACAAGAATGCCAAGATGGCTCCGGTCATCGAAAAGCAATACGTTACCAGATGCATCTGGCCTTGCAGAAAGGCGATCACGCCCACGCAAGCAAAGGCGATGGCCGACGTGCTTGCCGCGAGGCCGTCCAGCCCATCGGAAAAGTTTACGGCATTGGCCGAACCGACAATGATGAAGGTCGCCACAGGGATGTAGAGCAAACCGATGTTGATTTTCTCGGGCCGGGTAGGGATCGCCATGCTGTGCAAATCCATGATGCCATAAAGTATCAGTGCCGCAAGGAAGGCGATAATGGTGAGCCACGCAAGTTTGTAACGTGCCAGGATGCCCCTCTGTTCGCCGCGCCGGCCCTTGATGCCCATCCAATCGTCAATTGCTCCCACAAATCCGCAACCGACACTGACGGCCAGGGGCAGCAAAATGGATGGATAGACCGGCAAAGTCAACAGAGCGTTGAATACGATTGTGGGCACCAGGATCATGATCCCACCCATCGTCGGTGTGCCCAGTTTGGTAAGGTGACTGGAGGGGCCATCGCTCCGTATGGTTTCGCCGATTTGCTGGTTGCGAAGAAATCGGATGAGCGGGCTTCCCCAGATTACTGCAAACAAAAAAGATAGCGTGCCTAAAGTCAGCGAGTAAGCCATTACGCTACATTGCCGTTGCGTTTGCTGCGCTCTTTGTCGTGCTAAGAGCAGCAACGATCTCTTCCATTCTCATGCCCCTCGAGCCTTTTACTAGAACCGCATCCTCCGGTTGCAAGGCTTTGCGTAGGATGTCAATGGCCTCCTGGTTCTTTTCGACCATCGCGACCTGGTCTGTTTCCATACCGGCCTGCAGGGCGGCTTCTCCAATGAGTTGGCCACGGGAGCCTACGACGATCAGCATGGAGACGATGTCAGCCGCCCGCCGGCCCACCAATTGGTGGCCGGATAGTTCGAAGCTGCCCAGTTCCAACATGTCGCCGAGCACCGCGATTTTTCGCCCCGGCAAATCTGCCAACAGATTCAAAGCGGCCATCGTGGAATCTGGACTGGCGTTGTAGGTGTCGTCCAGGATCATCGAGTCGTGTATGCCGGAGACAGTGAGCAGCCGCACGTGGGCCGAGATGTCTTTCATCCCGCCGATGATTTCGTCCCAGCCCTCGCCCTCGATCAGTCCCACACTGGCCGCAGCCAAGGCGTTGTGCACACTGTGCCGTCCCAGCAAGGGGATAGCAGCGAACAGGTGCTCCTCGTCTGTGTGCAGTTGGAAGCGGACGCCTTGCGTGCCGCGACTTTCAATGTCGTTTGCCCATAAATCGCACCTCGGCGAGAGCCCGTATGTGAAGACGTTCGCCTTTGTCCGGCCGGCCATGGCCAACACACGCGGATCGTCGCCATTCAAAATGGCCGTTCCTTCTGCGGGCAGAGCTTCCACCAATTCGGCCTTTGCGTCGGTGATCGCTTCCAGCGTTCCCAATCGCTCCAGGTGGGTGGGACCGACGTTGGTGACGACGCCGATGCTGGGCAGGGCCTGTTGTGCCAGCTCTCGAATTTCACCCTGCGCATACATGCCCATCTCCAACACGGCTCTTTGGTGTTTGGACGTGAACCGCAGCATGGTGAGGGGCAGTCCTATCTCGTTGTTGTAATTGCCTGCGCTCTTTATGGTGGCATAGCGTTGGCCGAGGACGGAGGCCGTTAGCTCTTTGACGGACGTTTTTCCCACGCTGCCGGTCACCGCCACGACGCGCAAGGCGGGGAATTCGCGTCGCCAGGCGGCAGCCAGGTGCTGCAGTCCGGCCAGCGCATCCTCGACGACGAAAGCGTAGGGGGCCTCGAGTTTCTCCGGCAGAGGCTGTCCCGGAATGATGTAGGTCATGTCCGGTAGGGCCATCTCTTTTATGCGCGGTTCGGCGATTACCGCCAGACTCCCTTGGGATAGTGCATTGGCAATGAAGTCGTGGCCGTCTTTGGTCTCGCCTTGCAAAGCAACGAAAAGGCTATCGGGCGTTGCCTCCCGCGAGTCGATGATGACCTGAGAAATGGGACGGTGCAACAGCTCGAATTCTGGGGGAATAGCGCCCCATAAACTTTTGAAAAGTATGTCGAATGAGAGTTTCTGATCACGCATACGAATCACTCACGAGTCATGGTTTTGGCAGGCCGGTGACCCGGGCCGCCTGACGCATTTGATCTGGTGGAATGTGCATGTAATGGAACAATTGCCAGGCCACTTTTTGGAAAAGTGGCGCTGCCGACTGCGAACCCCAGTAGTCGTTTCCTTGCACGCCTTGGATGATGATCAGGGCCAGAAATTGCGGGTCGTCTGCCGGGGCCCATCCAATAAACGAGCCGATGAATCGGTCCTCGGAGATCACGCCATTATAATAGACGTTGGATGTGCCTGTTTTTCCGGCGATGGCCCAGCCCGGTACCAAGGCTTTTTCTGTTTCCATCGCTACCGATTCTGTGAGCATGTTACTCAATTTGTGTGCAATTTCTTCGCTGTAGACGCGGCGTATGACCTTGGATTCACGGTGGCGGACGACTCCATGATCGAGTACGGTATCCACGATTTGTGGCTGCATCAGCAGGCCGCCATTGGCGATTGCCGAGATGGCCGTGGCCAATTGGATAGGCGTGACCGAAATGCCCTGGCCATACGCGTTGGTAACGAGGTCCCATTCGTGCCACTCTCCGTCGCCGGGGACTTTCACCTTACCGCCGCGTTCTCCGGCCAGGTCGATGCCGGTCGGTGTGCCAAAGCCCAGTTGCAAGGTGTAGCTGATTACCCGGCGTGGCCCCAGTTTTGTGTTCAGGTAGGCGGCTCCCGTATTCAGGGAAAGCCCCAGGATTTGCGTCAGATTCACGTCTCCGTGGCCGGCGTTGTCCCAGTTGTGAACTGTGATGCCACCATAGCGGAGCGCGCCGGTATCGTGGAATATGCTTTGCGGGTTGAATAGACCCGATTTCAGCGCATTTGCCACCGTAAGGATTTTGAAAGTAGAGCCGGGATCGTAATATTCGCTCACGGCCGGATTGACTAGCTTCAGCATGTCGGCCTGACGGAGATTGTTTGGATCAAAGGTCGGCCTGTTGGCCATGGCCAGTATCTTGCCGGTCTTGGGCTCCATCACAATCACAGTCCCACTTTGGGCATGGAGTTGCCGTAGGGCGCTTTCCAGATCCTTCTCGACGAGATATTGAATGCCCCGGTCGATGGTGAGAACCAAGTCGGCCTGGTTCTGGGAAGGCGTCAGGGTGCGCATACCCACCTGGACGACTTCTGTCACCGAGGAGTTTTCCGCGCGGGTGGTGTCGCCGGTCAGAAATTCGTTGATTGGGTTCGGCCCTTGCGAGGAGGGGCAATTTTCGGCTGTTGGAGATCCGTTCTGTAGCAACTGGTCGTAGTATTCTTCCACACCGTATCGGCCGCAACTCTTTTCTTGGTCTACGATACCCAGTACGTGGGAAGCCAGCATACCGTTTGGGTAGACACGGTAGTAGCGTGGCTTGACACCCAACCAGGGATATCCATGGGAAAGGTCAAGGAGTTTTTCACCATCATCTAGAGGAAGTTTGGTAAAGATGTCGGTCAGCGCGACGTACGGTTTATCGGACTGGTTAAGAATTGTCAGCAACTGGTCCTGGGGAATGTGCAGCAAGGGGCTCAATTCCTTGGCGTATTCTTCCCGCTTCGTCTCCTTTATTCGGGCCAGGCTGTTGGGGGACACCCAAACGAAATACCACGTGTTGTCCACGGCCATGAGGGCTCCGTTTCGTTCCACGATGCTGCCTCGGGGTGTTCTGTCGGGTTGGGCGGCGGTTTCGGATTCATTGAGAGCGGTCTCTGCGGGTTCGGCATGGGGCAAGACTTGCCAATAGGCCAACCGTAGGGCCAGCAGGCAAACAACAATCGTGATCACAGAAATGACCAGGTTGATTCGCTGGCTGCGCTGTTCGATCAGGGGTTGTTTTGTCGAGTTTCGTTTTGTGTTACGCGCTGATGGGACCATGCTTCTCACCGCTTCTCAGGTAGCTGGTCAATTTGCAAGTAATCCGGTTTTCGTATCTCGTTCATGCCCAACGACTGGGCCCTTTCCTGGACAGCCTGGGGGGCCTGGATTTGCGCGATTTCGAGCACCAGATTGTTAATGCTCCGCGTGATCTTGAGGTGCTCTTCCTTCTTATGACGGATGTCCATGTATGTGGTGGCTTCTTGGCTAACCTCTGCGAGATAGAGGAATGCCAATGCGCCGACGAGCACCAAAATGCCCAACGACTTCCACATTGTTTCCACGTCGAGCGTGCTGCCCCGCAGGGTCCAGCTTTCGCGGAGCGGGCGGACGTAATCGAGATAGGTTTTCTGGGTGCGTTTCGACATGTCTTTCCTTCTAGAAATTCAACTTCTCTGAGAAGTTGAACTTCTAATTCTTTCGGCGATGCGAAGTTTTGCGCTGCGACTTCGCGGGTTGCGGCCTAATTCCCCGGCCTCGGGCGTAATCGGTTTCCGTGTGATGCGTCGCAGGATGGCGTGATGTTCACAAACACAGGTCAGTTGTTCGACCGGGCAGATACAATCTCTCTCTTCCTGCCGAAAAAAATTCTTGACAATGCGATCTTCGAGAGAGTGGAATGATATTACGGCCAGGCGTCCACCTGGACGAAGCAACGCCACCGCTTGCGGTAAAGCGGTTTGTAGCACCTTGGCTTCTTTGTTAACGTATGTCCGGAGAGCCAAAAAGGTCTTCGTCGCCGGATGGATACGGGTGTGGCCTCGCTGTGTAGTCTGGGATATGATCTTGGCTAACTGGTCCGCCGTGCGGACCGGGCGATTTCTGACAATGGCTCGGGCGATCTTTCGTGAACGATGCTCTTCACCGAATTGCCAAAGCAGATTGGCCAGATCTTTTTCTGGTAGGGTGTTGACCAGATCCCCTGCTGTGTGGGGCAGTGTCGGATCGTAACGCATGTCCAATGGCCCCTCTGCTCGAAAAGAGAAACCGCGGCTTTCGTCGGCGAGTTGCATCGAAGACCAGCCCAGGTCCATCAATATGCCATCCACCTGACCGAAGTTGTGATCTTGCGCGACGGCGTTGAGCCGGGCAAAGTTGGCTTGAACGAGCGTGAGTCGTTCGCCCCACGGTGCCAATCGCTGGCGAACGAAATCGAGCGCTTTTGGATCTACGTCGAGGGCCAATACGCGACCGTTCGGTTCGCTCTTCTCCAGCAACCCGGACGTATGGCCGCCGGCTCCTGCCGTACAGTCTATATATGTGCCACCAGGATGCACGGCCAGGCCACTGAGGACCTCCAGATAGAGAACAGGCAGATGCACCGACGTCATGGGTAATTGTACGCTCCATTGTTTTCATGGTGAGACTAGATGCCATCTTCTGACAACTGTTCAGCAATGGCCAGGAATTCTTCTTCCGTGCTTTCGTCGAACTGCTTCCAAGTGTCGGGGTCCCAGATTTCCAGGTAGTTCCCCACCCCGATGATGATGCCCTCACCGTCCAGGTGGGCATATTTGCGCAAGGTTTCTGGGAGCATGATTCGGCCCTGACGATCCAGTTCGCATTCACTTGCCGAGGCCAGGAACTTGCGGCGAAAGATGCGCACTTTTTCGGCTCCGAATGGTCTCTTGTTCAGGGCCATCGTCAAGGTTTCCCACCGTTCTTCGGGGAAGACTTGCAAACAGTTCTCGATGCCTCGGGTGACGATTGCTCGTGGGCCAAGACGCGCGCGGAACTTTGCGGGGACAATGATCCGGCCCTTGTTGTCTATGGAGTAATTTCCTTGCCCGATGAAGTTTAGTGCCATTTGTGTTTCACCTACGGGAAAGTTGCTAATCCCCACAAAGATATACAAAACTGTGTTGTTGTCCCATTTTTCCCCACAAACTCCCACACTGTCTGTTATTATATACTATTACTTCAACTTTGTAAAGGTCTCTCCGGCGAGTTTTCCGAAAATTTAAGGTTGGGTTTGCGGAAAGGCTCGGTCAGAGCCCGGGTAATTGCGAAAATGGTGTGGGGACACAAGGAATCAGCCTGATTTTTCGATACCCCCTATATCTTGTGGTACTCGTTTATGGTGCTGCCGGCCTTTGGCAGCCGGGGGTTGAGTCCAATGTTCACCGGGAGACGTTTTCAGGTGCAAGTTTGCCGGAGGGAATGTGTGAAGCGAAGGGAAAATCCCCACGAAACAGAGTTGGCGATTTGACAGAATCCGCCTTCTATTGTATAATCTTAATTTATGCGTAACGCGGGAAGAGGTTGGGCGAGTCTGTTTAGGGATCAATCATGACGACAACGGAAGTTCTTATGAAGGAAAAGATTCACCCCGAACAAAGCACGGATCTACCACCGCCTGGCTTTTGGAATATTTGTCGCCTCTGTGACATTCTGTTTCTTGGAGCGTAACCTCAAATTGCGCGATGTGGCGAGACCCTAGTTTGCGAGAAACAGGGTAGTTATACGAACTCTCAACATGTTTTGAAAAGACCCGCAAGTGTGTGATTGTGTATGCCGTGTTGGCGCGTGTCGCTGCCGGCTGACACCGCCACTCTGCCGGTAGTCTGGGCGCGTACAGCGCCGGCATTGACAAGACGTTGTCTATGTTTCTATAGGACACAGATTCTCGCCGGTGAACACAGGTAAAATATCCAGGAAAAATCTGTGTGCGAAGCCTGTGGCAGCCTGTGTCCCCTGTTCTTTTGTCAACTGCCCCGTCAGGGGCCCCATTTTCCGAGCAAGGTCTCGGACAATGTGTAGAATCTTTAAGGAGATAAACCTCCATGCCTTTCATGCCGAATGATGCTCAGTCTCCATTTCCCGTACGGCGGTATGCTTCGACACCGGATGTAATGGAGTTGCCAGACCTGGTTGACATACAGCTAGAATCTTTTCATTGGTTTGAAAAGGACGGGTTACAGGAACTATTCCGAGAAATCTCTCCCATTGAAAGTTTCAACAAGAACCTGGAATTGAGTTTCCTCGATCACTGGTTCGAAGAACCGGCTTATGACGAACAACAGTGCCGGGATATGGACATGACCTATTCGCGTCCCCTGTGGGTGAAAGCGCGCTTGCTCGACCGGGAAACCGGTGAAGTACAGGAACAGAACGTTTTCCTGGGCGAGTTTCCCATCATGACACGTAATGGCACCTTCATCATCAGTGGGGCGGAGCGTGTGGTGGTCAGCCAACTGATGCGTTCTCCCAAAGCCTATTTCACTTTGGAGGAAGACCGTAGCAGTGGCCGGAAACTCTGCATGGCAAAGCTGATTCCCAATCGAGGCACCTGGCTGGAATTCGAGACATCCAAGCGGGACCTCATCTCCGTGAAGGTGGACAGAAAGCGCAAGCTGCCCGTCACAGTCTTCTTGCGGGCTGTGGGCGGTGTGGCGGACGGCACCGATGATGCGTTGATCACCATGGGCAGCGACGAGGAATTGCGCGCGCTCTTAGGAGATGTGGACCAACATCCCGATCACCACTATCTTGAGGCAACACTCGAAAAAGACAACACGACCAACTCCGACGAAGCCCTGGTGGAACTTTACAAAAAGCTTCGCCCGGGAGACCCCCCCACACTGGAAAACGCCCGTGGGTATTTGGAATCGCTCCTTTTCAACCCCCGCCGGTATGATTTGGGGCGGGTGGGCCGTTACAAGCTGAACAGGCAGCTACACCTGAACCGCTTTCTCGACCATCGCACCATTACGACAGAGGACCTCGTGCAGATTGTACGGCGAGTTATCCAGGTCAACAACGGGGATCAAGCGCCGGACGACATCGATCACCTTGGAAATCGCCGCATCAAAACTGCCGGCGAATTGATCCAAAACCAGTTGCGCGTCGGCCTGATGCGCATGGAGCGTGTGGTGCGCGAACGCATGAGCATCCGGGACCCCGAACAGATCAACCCCATCTCACTGGTGAACATCCGTCCGGTGGTAGCGGCAATGCGTGAGTTCTTTGGCGGAAGTCAGCTCTCGCAATTCATGAATCAGACAAACCCCCTGTCCGAATTGACGCACAAGCGCACACTTTCTGCGCTGGGGCCGGGCGGTCTTCGCCGGGAACGTGCCGGCTTCGATGTACGCGATGTCCACAACAGCCACTATGGCCGAATCTGTCCGATTGAGACGCCGGAAGGCCCGAACATCGGCCTGATTGGCCGGCTGGCAAATTTTGGACGTGTGAACAAATATGGCTTTATCGAAACCCCCTATCGCCGGATCTTGCGCGTTGTCTCCACCGAAAATCGGGCGGACCTGGAGGGGCACATTCTGCGGGAACAGGTTGTTGACCCCGATTCGGGCGAGATCATTGCGGAAACGGGCACACGCATTGATGCCAAACTGGCGGAGCGTCTCGCTAACTTGCCTGGACGCACGCAGATCAAAGTGAAACCGAAGGTCACACACGAAATCGTCTATCTGACTGCGGATGAAGAAGATATACACACCATCGCCCAGGCCAGTGCCCTGCTTGACAAAGAAAATCATTTTGTGCGCCCGCAAGCCTCCGTGCGTCGTGGCCAGCAATTCCTATTAGAAAACGTCGAAAAGATTGATTTCATGGACGTATCTCCGAAGCAGATTGTGGGCGTCTCGGCAGCGCTCATCCCCTTCTTGGAGCACGATGATGCGAATCGGGCGCTGATGGGGTCGAACATGCAACGCCAGGCCGTCCCGCTGGTCTTACCGGATGCTCCCCTTGTGGGTACGGGCATGGAGAAGCTTTCGGCTCCCTACTTTGGCCAATCGCTGATGGCGGATGCCGCCGGCGAAGTACTCTCCGCCACATCAGAACGTATCATCGTTCGAGAGGATGACGGTACGGACCATACCTATTCGTTACGACGGTTCAACCGTTCAAACCAATCCACTTGTATAGACCAGCATCCCATTGTAAATAAAGGGGATCGTGTCGAGAGGGGCCAGACGCTGGTAGACACTTCGTCCACCGACGACGGAAATCTTGCCCTGGGCCAGAATGTGCTGGTGGCTTTCCTTTCCTGGGAGGGGGGGAACTACGAAGACGCCATCCTGCTCAGCGAGCGGCTGGTGCGCGACGATAAATTCACCTCTATACACATCGAAAAGCATGAAGTCAAGGCCCAGGACACCAAACTGGGACCGGAAGAAATCACGCGCGACATCCCCAACGTGGGGGAGGACATGTTGCGCAACCTGGACGAGGATGGCATCATCCGCATCGGGGCCATGGTCAAACCGGATGATATTCTCGTCGGAAAGATCACGCCCAAAGGGGAAACGGAATTGACTCCGGAGGAAAAGCTCCTGCGCGCAATCTTTGGCGAGAAAGCGCGCGAAGTAAAGGACTCCTCCCTGCGTCTGCCGCATGGCGAACAGGGAAAGGTCGTTGACATTCGGCAATTCACACGCGATACCCACCAAGACTTGCCGGCTGGGGTTGAACAGATGGTGCGGGTCAGCATTGCCCAACGCCGAAAAGTCACTGCGGGCGATAAAATGGCCGGACGCCACGGAAACAAAGGCGTGATTTCTCGGGTAGTACCCATCGAGGACATGCCATTTCTGGAGGATGGCACACCGGTGGACATCATCCTGAACCCCCTGGGTGTGCCGGCGCGTATGAACATCGGCCAGATTCTGGAGACACACTTGGGCTGGGCGGCCGACCGTCTTGACTTTCGGGCGATTACCCCGGTCTTCGATGGCGCGAAGGAATATGAGATCGAAGCTGAATTGGCCCGTGCCTGGATCGTTGATCGCGCCTGGATGGAATTGACCGACCGGAGTTGGCAGTGGCTTTCCGAACAGGAAATTCCCTTCGAAAGCCTCTCTGGGGACCAAATGGCCAGGGAGATCTACCTCTTCAACATTCTGACAGAGCGTGGCGAATCCGATGTGCGTGAGCGCGTCCATGATTTGCACCGCGCGCGGCGCGCATGGGCTAGGGTATGGATGCAAGAGAAAGGCTTGGACCCAACCTGGATTCTCTTTGAGGATCGCGAGAGCTACTCCCGTGAGGAACTGAGACTCGCCGATAACACGGCGCGGCAGGCATGTCTGAAACTGTGGCTGGAATCTCGGGGGTGGGATACGGAGGGTCTTTCGGACAGCGAAATAAAAGACAAGGCCATCGCCGTGAGTCGCGAGACCGGGTTTCCCTTGCCCACCAGCGGCAAACAAATCCTTTATGATGGCAAAAACGGAGAGCCGTTTGATCGCCCCGTGACTGTCGGGGTTATCTACATGCTGAAGTTGGCACACCTTGTGGAAGACAAAGTCCATGCTCGCTCGACGGGGCCCTACTCCCTGGTTACCCAACAGCCGCTGGGCGGTAAAGCCCAATTTGGCGGGCAACGTTTTGGCGAAATGGAAGTGTGGGCCCTGGAAGCCTACGGTGCGGCGCACATATTACAGGAGATGCTGACAATCAAGTCCGATGATGTCACGGGCCGTACCCAAACTTATGAAGCTATTGTAAAAGGGGAAAGGATCCAAGAACCCGGTATCCCCGAATCGTTCCGCGTGTTGGTCAAGGAATTACAGAGCCTGGGCCTCTCCGTAGAAGTGATGGGTGCAGGCAACGAACGCCTTCAATTTGGAAAGGGGATGGAGGAGGAGCCTCTTCCACGGCTGGGGTTTGAGCTTGGACTGCCCTCCTGGAAGACACGGTAATGGCGATGAATAACAGATTTGCGCGGACGCGGGCTTGGCGAAGGCCGGTTTTGCAACTGCCAGTTGCTTCTGCAAACGAGCAGCCTGCTCCAAGGCAGCAACGTGCCGGTGTAGTGCGCTAGGGCTTTTCAAAGTTCTTATGTTTGTTTTTGTAGGACACAGATTCTCACAGAAAAACAGTATCTTCTCAATAAAACGGGGTGGGGCGAC
>JAADHH010000073.1 GCA_013151955.1 Chloroflexota bacterium | reverse complement strand
GAGCCCGGAACCAAGCGCAGTCCAGTGATTCCCCGAATCGGTCGAACGATACACGTCGCCGTAGGCGAGGGCCGCGTACAGCGTGTGGTCCGTGGCATAGCTTGGCGAAAGGGCCAGCGCACGCACGTCGTTGTACCAATTGTTCAGGCCCTGCTTGAGAGGTGTCCAGGTTCCGCTGCTGCTATCGAAGCGGAAGACGCCTGCATCTCCCTTGGTCGCCGCGAACAGCACGCCATCGTTGGTGAAATCGGGGGAAATGGCCAGCGCTTGTACGTTCAGGTTGGCGAGCCCATTGTTGATGGCCTGCCAGGTGTTACCCCGGTTCGTGGACCGGTAAACCCCCTTGCTGTACACGCCGGCGAAGAGGGTATCGTCCGTGCCGAAAGCGGGGGAGAGCGCCAAGGCCGGCACCGTCCCCGTCCCCAGGCCACTGCTGGACGATTGCCAGTTGATCGCCGCAGTCGTCGAGCGGAATACGCCACCGCCCGTACCGGCGAAGAGGGTGTGGTCGCTGGCATAAGCGGGCGAGAAGGCCACGGCATGGACCTCGCGATTGGTCAGGCCGGTATCCGCTTCCGTCCAGGAATCGCCCCGATCAGTGCTGATCGCTACGCCTTCGTTGCCCCAGAGGCCGTTGCCGATGATCACCGTATGATCGCTGGCGAAGTTGGGTGAAGCGGCGATGGCCCACACACTCATCATGATCAGCCCACCCAACGAACCGTTGCGGGCCTGCCAACTCTGGCCGCCGTCATCGGAACGGAAAAAGCCACCGCCGTTGCTCCCCGAAAAGAGCGTGCCGTCGGCAGCCCTCGCCAGGGCGTGCATGCGCTGTGCGGCCAGGCCTTGCCGCGCAAAGTTCCACGTCTCGCCATAATCGCTCGACTTCATCACGCCGGTGCCGAACACACCGGTGAACACCGTGCCGTCGGCAGGATAATTGGGCGAAACGGCCACGGCCCAGGTATCGGGCAAAGTTTTGCTGCCCGCATCCCAGGGATAGTCGCGTCGTTGCCAGTTCTCGCCCCCGTCGGTGGAGCGGAAGACGGCCCAGCTCGGCCGGCCGGCGTACAGGGTATCGGCCGTGGTGATCCCGTCGCTGGCGTCATAGGCGGGGGAAATGGCCAGGGCGATGATGTCCAGCGGGGAGCCGAAGCCGGACGACTTCTGCACCCAGGTCGCACCGCCATCGGACGATTTGTACACGGCGTGCGCACTGGAGCCGGCGAAGACGACGTGGTCGCGCACAAACGCCGGTGAGATGGCCAGGTCGCGCACATCGTCCACGGGAAACCCGCTCGCCGAAAGGGCCCAGCTCGTGCCGCCGTTGGCCGATTTGTACAACCCGCCCCCGTCGGTACCGGCGAAGACGATGTGGTCGGTCGCGTAGGCGGGTGACACAGCCACGGCAAAACCGGTTGTGCTGCCGATGCCGCTGTTCACTGCTGCCCACGACGCTCCCCCGTCTGTGGAACGGAAGAAGCCGCTGTCGCTGGCCGCAAAGAGCGTCCCATCCGAGGCATAAGCGGGCGACACGGCCAAATCGTTGACGGTCGTGGTCGCCATGCCTGCGTTTGCGGCCAGCCACGATTGCCCGCCGTCCGTGGTGCGGTAGACGCCGGCGCCGTGTGTGCCGGCCCACATCGTGTGATCGGAAGTGTAGCCGGGGGAAATTGCCAGCGAATAGATGCTCCAATTGTCGAGGCCGTTGTTCACCGCCTGCCAGGTGCTCCCCCCATCCGACGACTTGAAGATGCCGCCACCATTCGTTCCGGCAAAAAGGGTGTGGTCGGTGGCGTAGGCCGGGGAGAGCACGACGGCGTTGATCGCACCGCCGAAGGGGCCATGCGTGGCCCAGGTGGCCGTCTGTGCGCTCACGGGGGCCGACCCAACGATCGTCTGGAGGGCCCAGGCAAAGGCGATAAGAAGTCCTACGCTACGGTGAACCATGATGTTGTGGTTATGCCTTACCCTTCGCGCGGCGGATGCCCGGCTCGGTCATGGCGCGCGCGTCCAGCAGGCGGTCGGCTGCTGACGGTGACAGGTAGCCCTTCTCGACGACCACTTCGCGGACGGTCCGTCCGGTGGCCAGCGCTTCCTTGGCCACTTCCGCTCCTTTTGCGTAGCCGATGACCGGGTTCAAGGCCGTGACCAAGATGGCGTTGCGGGCCAGCCAGCCTTCCGCCTTTTCGCGGTTGGCTACGATGCCCCATACACACTTCTCGGTGAAAGCCCGTATCGCTCCGATCATGACGTGCATCATCTCGAACAAATTGTGGGCAATGATCGGCATCATCACGTTCAGCTCCAACTGTCCGGCCTGTCCGGCCATCATCACCGCCAAGTCGTTGCCCATGACGTGGAACATGGCCATGTTGAGCATCTCGGCCAGCACCGGGTTGACTTTGCCGGGCATGATGCTGGACCCGGGCTGTACCGTGGGGAGCGTGATCTCGTGTAGGCCGGTGGCCGGGCCGGAACTGAGCAGCCGCAGGTCGTTGGCGATGCGGTCCAGGTCTACGGCCAGGGTACGCATGGCCGCAGAGAAGTGTACCATGTCGGCCATGCTCTGCATAGACTCGAAGAGATTGTCGGAGGTATACAAGGCAAGGCCGGAAAGCTCGCTCAGGCGGGCCACCATGCGGGTGTGGTATTGCGGGTGTGCGTTCAGGCCGCTGCCGGTGGCCGTGCCGCCGATCCCCAGCCGGCGCAGTCCCTCCGCGGCCTGGGCGACGCGCTCGCGCCCGCGCTCCACGGCCCGGGAGTAGGCCAGGAACTCTTGCCCCAGGCGCACGGGCACGGCATCCTGCAAGTGCGTACGGCCCGACTTGACAATGTCGTCGAACTCTTCCGCCTTCTGCGCCAACGCATCGGCCAGCTCATTCAAGGCCATGAGCAGCTCACCCAACCGCCAGAGGCAGCCCAGGCGAATGGCGGTCGGGATCGTATCGTTGGTGGATTGGGCCATGTTGACGTGGTCGTTCGGATGGACCGGTTTCTGCGCATCGTCCAGGGCAAAGCCCAGAATCTGATTGGCGCGATTGGCGATGACCTCGTTCACGTTCATGTTGTGGGAGGTACCCGCGCCGGCCTGGAAGGGGTCTACGACGAATTGGTCCTGCCAATCGCCGGCACGAACTTCTTCGGCGGCCTGGGCGACCGCTTCGGCGATTGCTTCGTCCAGCAGCCCCAACTCGCTGTTGACCTCGGCTGCGGCCAGCTTGACCGTGCTCATGGCCCAGACGAAGGCCGGGTATGGCTTCATCCCGCTGACAGGGAAGTTCTCCACGGCCCGTTGCGTCTGTGCGCCATACAAGGCGCTCGCCGGCACACGAATCTCGCCCAGCGAATCATGTTCGATGCGAAAGGTTTTGGGTTCCTCTGTCTGCTTGGTATTCATGCGTGTGTCATTCCGGCAACGGCTCGAAGCGGGCCTGGAAGAAACGCAGGTGCTTCGGTTCGTATCCCATACGCAAGCCGCGTGCTTGGGCCCGGTTTTCATACACGGCCTGCACCGATTCGGCCACCACATCGATGTGGGCCTGGGTATAGACGCGACGCGGAAAGGCCAGCCGCACCAGCTCCAACTTGGGATAGCGGTGATCGCCCGTCGCCGGGTCCCGGCCGGCGGAGACGATGCCTCGTTCCATGCCACGGACACCGCTGTCCACGTATAGGTCTGCGGTGAGGGCTTGGGCCGGAAATTGGTCTTGGGGAATGTGTTCATAAATTTTGCGCGCGTCCAGGAAAATGGCGTGGCCCCCCACCGGCTGCACGATCGGGATTCCCCAGTCGAGGAGCATCTGCCCCAGGTATTCCACCTGTCCCACGCGGGAGCGAATGTGGTCGTCGCGCGTACTCTCTTCGATGCCGATGGCCATTGCTTCCAAGTCGCGTCCGGCCAGGCCTCCGTAGGTGTGCAGGCCCTCGTAAACGACGACCATGTTGCGTGCTTCGTCGAACAGCTCCTGGTCGTTCATGGCCAGCCAGCCGCCGATGTTCACCAGCGCATCCTTCTTTGCGCTCATCCAACAGCCGTCGGTGTAGGCGCAAAACTCGCGCAATATCTCGGCCACCGGCTTGCCGGCATAGCCGGGTTCGCGCTGCTGAATGAAGTAACAGTTTTCGACCATGCGTGTCGCGTCCAGGTAGATGGGGATGCCGTAGCGGTCGGTCAGCTCGCGCAGTGCGCGGACATTGGCCATGCTCACCGGCTGGCCGCCGGCCATATTGACCGTGCCGGCCAGGCTGACGTAGGGAATCTTCTCCGCGCCGACTTTTTCGATGAGGTCTTGCAGCTTGTCCAGGTCTACGTTCCCCTTGAAAGGGTGGAGGTTGGCGGGGTCGTGCGCTTCGGCGATGATCACGTCTACGAAGGTGCCGCCGGCCAATTCCTGGTGCAAACGGGTGGTGGTGAAATACATGTTCCCCGGGACATAATCGCCCGGTTTGATCCTGATCTGGCTGAGGATGTGCTCTGCGCCCCGGCCCTGGTGGGTGGGAACCAGGTGGCGATAGCCATAGTGCTGGCGGACGGCCTCTTCCAGGTGATAGAAATTGCGACTGCCGGCGTAGGCCTCGTCTCCCAGCATCAATCCGGCCCACTGGCGATCGCTCATCGCGTTCGTGCCGCTATCGGTGAGCAGGTCAATGTAGACATCCTCCGAACGCAACAGGAAGGTGTTGTAACCCGCTTCGGCGATGGCTTTCTGCCGAAACTCACGAGTCGTCATGTGGATCGGCTCGACCATTTTGATCTTCCAGGGTTCGGCCCACGACCTCCGCCCACGCTGCTGGCCGGCTGTCATCGGGATGCTGTCGGGTGGCATAACTTGTTTCCTTTCTTTACTTTTAGAAGTTCAACTTCTTCAAGAAGTTGAACTTCTGCTTCTGCTTCTTCTGATTGAATTCTAACTTCGTAACTACTCAGCCCCATGAGGCAAATCAGGTGCCAGGCACTTTCGGTGGATGGATGTCTCAAAGCCAACATTCGTCTACATGCCTTGTCACGTTCAAGCGAGAGGGCCTTCACAAGTGCCTGGCACCTAAAGACTGAGTAGTTGCCTAACTTCTACTATATCACCCTTTTTCTCTTTACGCAAGATTCACGGAAGGTTTACGCCCCTCTTACTGACAAGTGGCTCCGTTTGTGGTTTACTGGTAATCAGTAGATGGCTGATAGAAAAATAGTAACTGTAAAGCCTCCCAGCCTCCCAATTTTGGGGGAGTAGATCGGTTCCCCCCCAGAATTGGGGGGTTAGGGGGGCCTGGCTGAACAGTTACGAAAAAAAGTAGCGTGATGGCCGGCGGCCGATGGCTGCGGTCCGCCACAAACAGGTAGCCGATGGCAGATCGCCTATCCCAAGTTTTTTCCGTGCAACGAAAAACGCGAAAATCGGTGTCTACCCTCCTGCTCGATTTGGCAGTTGGGGCACTCTTGTTGACCGGCTGCACGATCAAGGTGCAGCGAACACCGCCACGAGGGCAGCAGGGGCCGGCATCCTCCCCGGCCCCTGCGGTGGCCCAGGTTGTGCCATCGCCGACCATCCGGCACGTCAAAGTTGTGCCAGGCACGGGCACACCCCACCCGGCCCCGGCAATCACCGTTACGGTAGAGGCCGCGAGCCGGCCGGCCGGCGCCGGAGAATCGGCCACGCCAACAGCGGCCGGACAGAATCCGCCGTCCACACCGGCTGCCAGCATCGCGCAACCGGAAGCGACAGCCGCCTCCGCACCAACCGTCAAACCGGCCACGGAAATGCCTTCCGCACACGCACCGCAGCCCGCCACGGCGACTGCCTCCGCTTCCGTGCGTGCAACGCAGGCGGCCACGGCGACGCCGATGCCGACGCCGCCTCCCACGCACGCGCCTGCCCAAAAGCACAAGCATGTGTCGCGTCGTTCACCCACGCCGCCGGCGTCCTCCGCACCCCCCGTGGCGATTGACGCGGCGACACCCCCGGCAATGGGCATTGCATCCGCGCAGGATCAGCCGGGTGCGCAGGGCCAGCAGCTACGCAAGCCTCGCGTTCAGCCGCCGGGGCATCCGGCACTGCCACCGGGTATGCTCTATAACCAATCGGACTTCCTGCCTTCCGACACGCAGTCCGAGTATCCGAATCTGGGCCCCATGGGCGCAGAGAACAAAGATGTGGAGTGGCCCCATTGGCAATCGGAAATGACCAGCTTTCTGCGGAATGCCAGCCAGCTTTCTGTCACCCTTTTGGATGGGCGAAAAATCCAGAAACCGACCATTGCCGGTCTGATGTTGACCGGCGGGGCCTCGGCAAATTGGTCTCCGACTTATGGGAACCAGGGGGTCACCTGGGATTATGGCGCGGACTTCACCCCAAAGATAGTGTACGACAACATGGGCGTGCCCACCGGCTACATTCTGGACCCGGGGTGTGGCAAGACCGCCGTGATGCCCAGGTTCGACGACCCCCGCTGGCAGCAAGCCCTCTTCGATGCCATCGCGGAGATGGGCCGGCAATACAACAATGACCCGCGTCTGAGTGCCATCGAAGTGAACTCCGGGTACGATGGCGAGCCACAACCGACGAAAGACGTGGAAGGCTGCAACTTTAGCCAGTCCGCATCACAGATCATTTCACCGACCGAGTGGCGGCTTTTCATGTATGGCCTCATCGACGCCTATGCCGCGGCCTTTCCGAACAAACCGGTATACGTCCAAATCTTCTGGCTCGACCGCAACGTCGCAGAATATGCCATCGGCAAGGGCCTGGGGATAAAATTTAACTCGCTCACGAATGATGCGAACTTTTTTTATAATTATGACGATGCATCGGGCAATCCGGAAGAGAGCGGCTTCGGCATGATTCGCATTGCGCAGGATATTGGGTCGCACACTTATTTGGCCTTTGAATCGGGCGCTCCCTGGAAGCCGTATCCCGATTCCCATGTCTATTTTGCCTACCTGGCCGCGCTCTCCACCCACCCAGACTTCATAGACAGCTTCCGTTCCTGGAACGAAGGGCTGGCCGCGGCCGGGGGGAGCGCATACACGGCAAATACCCCGCTCAATTTCATACAGTCCCACCTCGGCGTGACGTTGGAAACCACGCCCGATGTTTGGATCGCCCTCCGCGACACCGACTACGATGAGTGCGACGGTGTACGCTGCTACACAGGCTACCGTGGAGACTGGAATTTCTGGCTGTACCGCCCCGAGAATATCCCCGGCAACAACACGAAAGTCGTGGGCCTGGCCCCTAGCGGCGTATGGACGGGCATCCCGGGTGAAGCTCAAAACCAGGTGTATGCCCGCAAGGCCCGGCGCACCGACGAAGCAGCCGGCCAACATTATATGTCATTCAATGTGGACGACGGATACCCCTACGCCGGCCAAAAACCACGAGCCGTGCCGGGTGGCCGGGTGGGATACCGGTTGTCCCTCATCTACCTGGACCAGGGCACCGATACCCTCTCCATTGAATACAAAGACTACAGCGGCGCGCTCCGCTCGGTCAGCTTGCAGAAGACCAACACCAAAACTTTCATGCGCCATACCTGGACGATCAATGATGCGTACTTCCACAACAACATGCCCGGCGGCGCAGATTTTCGCCTGAATGCCAACGGAGATGGAGACGAGACGATTCACATGGTTCAGGTTGCCGGTTTCTGGGGCACAAGCCTCCCCTCGCCCACGCCGGGGCCAACGGCCACCCCGGTTCCGACCGTAACACCCATCCCCACTGCGACACGACTGCCAACCTGGACGCCCTCTCCCACGCCCAGGCCGGCGGGGCCCACGGAGACGCCGTCGCCGTCGCCTACGCTGACGCCGTCGCCCACCCGAACGCCCGCGCCGACGAGCACGGCAACGCCAACCAACACGCCGACATACACGCCCACACCAACGGCCACCCCCACGGTGACCGATACTCCAGGCCCGACGGCCACCCCTTTGCAGGTGGAAATGACCGTTGGCCCGGCCGGCCTGCTTGATACCGACATCAATCGCTGGAACCCGGACGTAAATACGTCCGGCAGCGCAAACCTGCGCGTGCGTCCCGACGACTTTAGCGCTTTGTTACGATTCGATCTGTCACAGGTTCCACCCAACGCTGTGATCGAGGATGCACGACTAGACCTTTGGGTGTATTACCGCAGCAGCCAGAACGCAATCACTGCCCAGTCGTTCCGCCTGCTACGGTCTTGGGACGTGGCGTCGTCTACCTGGAATCGGGCTTCATCCGGGGTAGCATGGGCCACAGCAGGAGCCGATGGCAGCGGTAGTGACCGCGAAACATTGCCGGAGGGCCAAACCCTCCTGGACCGTACCGATGCCTGGGTTTCCTTCACGATCACGAACATGGCACAACAATGGGTTTGGAATGGGGGCCAGAACTATGGCCTGTTGATCAAAGGGAAGGGAAACGCGGACGCCCTTTACTATTTGGCCAGTGCCGACAGCCCCAATCACCAACCCGTACTCCACCTACGCTTTACCTATCAGCCAACTCCTACCCCCAGCCCAACACACACAACAACTCCTTCGCCAACAAACACGCCGGCACCGACGTTCACGCCAACGCACACGGCGACCCCCACCCAGACTCCTACCGTGACCCGCACACCGACGCCACGTCCCACCAATACACCGGCGCCGACCAGCACGCCCCGTCCGACGGACACGATGATTCCCACAGATACGCCGCCGCCCACGGCTACGTCCGAGCCAACGGCCACACCAACGCCAACCGCTACGGCGACCGCCACACCAACGGCGACGGTGCCGGCAACGAGCACCCCATCTGCCGGCACAACACAGTCCCTCTCGGTCAGTTCGGTTGCCTCGTCGTCACCAACGCCAACTGCAACGCCGGCCACGGCGACACCATCGCCGGCGCCCACGGAAACGGTGGCGCGCGTCCCGTCGCCTACCGGCTCACCTGGCGGAGAGGGGAGCGGGCGACTTGCCGCCCCCATCGCTTCGACCGCAGGGCAAGAACTACTCGTCAACGGCGACTTCGAGAACGATGGAGGCTGGGTGCCGGCACCAGAATCGACGGTGGAGCCGCAAATCTTGGAAGGGGACGCCTACTCCGGAACGCAAGCCCTCTCCCTGGGCTTGCACGACCCGTCGCAACAAATGTATGGTTATTCTGCCGTATCTCAGGAGGTGACCATACCGACCGATACCGAGAAAGCGGAGCTCTCCTTCTGGTACAGCCCACAATCGGACGACAACGCCGGTGATGTGCAATATGTCATGATCCAGGACGCGCAAGGCACGCAAACCCCTCTCCTCAGGCTTCGCTCCGGCGAGGAGACGTGGGAACATGCTTCCCTTTCCCTGGCGCAATATGCCGGCCAGACGATTTCTGTGCAATTTGGTGTCTTCAACGACGGCCAGGGTGGCATAACCAGTATGTCCGTGGACGACATTTCCCTCCGTGTGCGGGCACCCTCGCTTGCGGAAAAAGGGGCGATCACTCCGACGGTCGTGCCCACCGGTGTCCCGCCGGGGTCTGAGGCAGGAAACAATGGAGGAAACGGGCCTGATATGACCAGAGTGGCCGTGTGGGCTTTGGGCTTGGCAGCCATTTTCCTTGCGCCCCTTTTCTTGTTGGCCATCTAGCTGTTGCGTGCGTATGGGTAGAAGTTCAACTTCTGCTGGCAGTCGAACTTCTTCCCCTGAATTTT
>JAADHH010000039.1:5034-7594 GCA_013151955.1 Chloroflexota bacterium | reverse complement strand
ACAATGTCACATTTCCTTGCACGGCGGTTGAAACCGCGTGCTACCGGTGGCGAAGGCCACCTGCGTGGCCTCGTTTAGCTGCCGCAGGGCAACTTCGCCCCACGTAGCCGCGAATTCATTCGCCAGGCGTTCGCATGTGACATTGTCAAAGTAGTAACAATTGAACATAGAAACATTAGGCAGAAGTATACTCGTAACTGGCAAGATGTCAAATGAGGTATTCTTTTTTCTTGCTCATGCTTTCCTCCCCACGACGTTTCGAGCTATTGCGGCAGAGGGGCCGGTTGTGTACCGTTCGGAGCAGGCGCAAGGCCGGCCCCTGCCGCTCAATAGTCGCTACATTCTGTGTATACTTTCTTGACCACGGTCCAGAGCCTGGCTCTTTCGAAGCGGCCACTCGCGTCGTAGACATTCCTGAACCTCGCCTCGATCAGGTCCATGCGATCCATTTCCTGGAGCACGTACAGGTAGGTGAGCCAGGCGTAGTACTCTTTCTCCACGGTACACTTACGCGTTAGACACGACGATGTGCCCCGGTTGGGGATTCTCCCGATTGCAGGTCGCCCGGTACGCGGCGTTTCCCTTGTAGTGACCATCCATGCGTATCTCAATACGGTGGCGCACGGCGAAGTCCGCCAAGTCTCGCAACAAGTCGTTATCCGCTCTCGCTAACATGCGCCAGGCGGGGAGGATTTCGGGGTCGAAAAGCTCTTCCGGCGTGGAATGGGGATTCCAGGGCTACGGGGATTTCGGGGCACAGGGATCCCAGGGTTACGTCTGACCGTAGCGACGGAATCCCTATTCCGTCGCGTCCAGGCCTGCCCTTGAAAGGGGGGATGGCACAAAAGTGTGGGCGGACTAAAGCCGGCTTCAGCCCGTCACGGCAAGGCGGCTTGAGCAGTAACCTGAAGACCTATAGTTACGGGCTTTCTCTTTGTTCCCAGAGGATAGCGGGGTCATCTTCAAAACGTTCGAGGGCCAGATGGATATCCAGAACATCGTCCATGCTGATTGCCGGCAGGCGTCCAAACATCTCGGATTCCTCCGCAGTCAACTCACAGGTCCGGTGGGTGTCTTTCGTTTGCTCCTGGACGATGACAAACACCAGGCCCTGCGTTTGACATTCGGAACACGCGGCCGCAAGAATCCAAAGATCATCTTCTTGGCCTATGAATAGGACGTCTTCATCATGGTAGTGGTTCAGGCATTCTGGGCAGCGCAACATGGTCGTCAATTGCATCACCAACAGGCGATGTAACACACTTTCATCACTCCTGTCCCAAACCATCGCCGGTTCCTTTCTCAACGAACTCTTTGCTATTTGTTCATTCTCCTGCGTCAGAGTCAGTTGTTTCCCCGCCGTCTTCCTTCACCACGTTCACCAGAACTTCCGGAACAACCTCCGTCATCAACCGGATCGGCACGCGATAGGTGCCCAGGTTCTTGATCGGATCGGGGAGTGTCAGCTTGCGTTTGTCAATCTCTTTGCCAAGTTGTTCAGAGAGGGCCTCTGCAATGTCTGCACTGGTAACGGAACCATACAGGCGGTCCGATTCACCCGTCTTGACGGTGAAGGTGAGCGACACAGCGGAGATCGCTTCGGCCTGGCTTTGCGCATCGGCAAGCTCTAGCTTGCGCCGGCGCTCCTGCGCCTGACGTTGTATTTCGGCTTGTTTGAGCGCTCCCGGAGAGGCGAGGGAGACCAGACCCTTGGGAATCAGGAAATTTCGGGCATATCCATTGGCGACCTTTTTTATTTCGCCGGCCTGACCCAAGTCAGGTACATCTTGCAATAGAATGACATTCATGGGATGTTGCATCCTCCTTATTTCTTTGTTTTCTGCACGCCTCTCTATGATACACCAAAACAGAAAAAAGGGCAAGGGCAACGTATCGCCTGCCCCGCGGCACATCCAGATTTGCCATTGCCGCCCAGTGACGGTATAATCTGACCGCATGGACAGCTCAGGGGCAATACGTCAGGTTTGCCACCTGCGAAGTGAACGCATCCGAAGGGACAGGTCATGAATCCAACGCAGTCAACAGAACTTGTACAAACCCCCCCACGCATTCTTGTCCTCGGCGTCGGCAACATCCTGTTGCAGGACGAGGGCGTCGGCGTTCATGTGGTACGCCGGCTGGAAGAGCAATTCCGCTTCCCCGAACACGTGGAACTGCTCGATGGGGCCACCGCCGGCCTGGAGCTGCTCCCCTATTTCGACGGCGTAGGCCGCCTGCTGGTGGTTGATGTGGTGGACGCCGGCAAACCGCCGGGCACAATCGTTCGCCTGGATGGGGAGGAATTGCCGGCCTTCTTCAGCGTCAAAATCTCGCCACACCAACTGGGCCTCAGCGACTTGCTGGCCGTGGCCGAACTGACCGGCAAACGCCCCGCCGAGACAGTGGCCATCGGCATACAACCCGCCTCGCTGGAAACGGGCCTGGAACTCTCGCCGGTCGTCGCCGATCATCTCGCAGACATCGTCGCCGCCGTGATCGAACAACTCGCCGCCTGGGACGTGCAACCGACGCCGGCAGGGGAGCGGGGAGCGTAGAGCGG
>JAADHH010000039.1:0-5014 GCA_013151955.1 Chloroflexota bacterium | reverse complement strand
CTGACGACTGACGACTGACATCTGGCATCTGCCAACGGAGGACACAACCATGTGCTTAGGTGTACCGTGCAAAGTAATCAGCATTGAAGGGGGAGAAGGACTGGACGCCCTGCGCATGGGCACAGTCAGCATGGGCGGTATCCGCCAGCAGGCCTGCCTCGCCTACGTACCCGAGGTGCAGGTCGGGGACTACGTCATCATCCACGTCGGCTTCGCCATCAGCCGGCTCGACCCCGCCGAAGCCGAAGAAACGCTCGCCCTGATCCAGGATTTGTCCGCGCAGATCGCCGATTCACAGGAAGAACAACCGCCCCATGCTCCATGACTGCAACCGGATCGGCACTACCCCCCGCCCCGGCGTCGCCGACCTGCGGCCCTGGGACCGCATCCTGCTGGCCCGCTATCGCCCGACCTACCGCCCCGTCTCATCTGATTGCACACTCTGTGCCCTCGGGCCTTGCAATCTGGAAAAAAACCGCCTGGGAGCTTGTGGACAGAATCTGCAAACGTTCTTGGCGCGCGAAACGTTGCTCCTGGCCACAATGGGCGCTTCCGCCCACGCCACCCAGGCACGCGACATCACCGAACAGGTCATCGCCGAACGTGGCCCCGACCTTTCGTTGGACCTGGGGCCGCACCTGAACATTCGTACGCCCATCGTACAACTCGTCGTCGGTACCCGCCCGACTCGCCTGGCCCACCTCCGCGACGCCCTGGACTATGTGGAAGGCCAACTGGTGCGCCTGCTGGCCGCCACCCACTTCGGCGGCGAATCGGACCCGACCGACCTGGAGAGCAAGACGCTGCACGCCGGCACGATGGATCTGGTCGCTCTGGAGGTGGCCGACATCGCCCAGACGGTCGCTTACCACTATCCGGCCGGCCCGGAGGACAACCCCGTCGTGCCCCTGGGCCTGCACGCCATCGACCGCAGCAAGCCGGTGATCCTTTGCCTGGGACATCACGCGGCCGTGGGACACGAAATCGTACGCCTGCGCGAGTCGTTGGGCCTGGCCGGGGAGATCGAAGTCGCGGGCCTTTGTTGCGCCGCCCACGATATGGCCCGCAGTGACCCGCACAGCGTGACGGTCGTCGGCAACTTGCGCGACCAACTCCTTTTTGCCCGCGCCGGCGTGGCCGACGTGATCGTCGCCGACCAGCAGTGCATTCGCCTGGACCTGAAGGACGAAGCCCTGCGCGCCGGTAGCTTTTTCATCGCCACCAGCCCCCAGGCCCTGGCCGGCCTGCCGGATGACACCGGCCACGACCCCACAGACCTGGCCGAGGAGATGGTCCATCGCACAGAGCGGGCGTCTTTCGTAACCGATCCGACCGCAGCGGCACACTTGGCGCTGGCCCTCGCCAAACGGGGAAAATGCGTTGCCGATCCGTTGCCCCTGGACGCCCCGGTTCGCCTGGCCGCGCCCTGCACCGCTTGCGGGCTTTGCACAACCCACTGTCCCCTAGATTTGCCGGTGGCTGAAGCTGTCGCCGTGCTGGCTCGGGACGATGACGTAACCCGCCTGGAAGAAATCGCCCGGTGCTGTGTGGACTGTGGCCGCTGCGATGCCGCCTGCCCCTGGCACATCCCGGTCATGGCCTTGATCGGCCATGCCGGCCGGGACGTGCTCCCCGCCGGACAGATGCGCGTGGGCCGGGGGCCGATCACCGATTTCGAGATCAAACGGACCGGCCCCTCCATCGTGCTGGGCGACATTCCCGGCATCGTCGCCTTTCTGGCCTGCCCTGATTATCCAGACGGCCGCGAGAGACTGGCCTGGATGGCTCAAACGCTCGCCGCACGAGGCTACATCGTGATCACATCCGGCTGCGCGGCGATTGACCTGGGACGCAGCAGGGATTACCCGACGCTATACCAGACACACGACGGCGCTTTCGATCAGGGTGGACTGGTGAACCTGGGATCGTGCGTCTCCACGGCACATGCCATCGGCGCAGCCATCAAGATCGCAAACATTTTCCTGCACCGGCCACTCTCCGGCAACTACGCCGAGATCGCCGATTACATCTTGAATCGTGTCGGCATGGTGGGTGTGCTGTGGGGCGGCATCACGCCCAAAGCGTTGGCCACCTCCGCCGGTGCCAATCGCTTGGGCATACCGGTCATCTTCGGCCCGCAAGGCGCTAATTTCCGGCGCACCTTGCCGGGCGACCTGACCACACCGCAAACAGTGTACGACGCCCGCACCGGCGAGCGCGTGCCCACCGGCGGGCCGGTTCCCGAATCGCTGTTCACCGTGGCCCAGACCGGCGAGGAGGCGCTGCTGCAAGCAGTGAAACTTTGTTTTCGAGCCAACGACACCGCCGCCGGGCGACGCACGAAGCTAGACCACTACCTCGCCCTGCACAAATCGTTGCGCGGGACATTGCCGGCCGACCTGCTCCGCTGGGTGCGCATGACCTACGACATTCCCAGAGCCTGGTCTGCTGAAGTCCGCCCTCTCCTGGAACGGAACGGCTGGCAAAGCACGCCCATCCCCGATCCGACACTATTGCCGCAACTGGTGCGGGGGCCATCATGAACGTAGAATTTCGAGACCCGGACGCCACCCAAAAACTGGTCGCGGCCATCGAGCGGGCCCTGCCGGACGGGCAGACGGTGAAGATCATGCACGTTTGCGGCTCGCACGAGCGCACGGTAAGTCGCTGGGGGCTGCGCAGCCTGCTGCCGGAAAGGCTGGAAATCTTCGCCGGTCCCGGCTGCCCGGTTTGCGTCTGCCCGGTCCACGAAGTGGGTGAAGCGATTGCCCTGGCCGAACGGGGCGTGATCCTGGCCACCTACGGCGACATGCTCCGTCTGCCCACACCGTATGGCTCCCTGGCAGAAGCCAAATCGGCCGGCGGTGATGTGCGCATCATCTATAGCCCCCTGGATGCCCTGAAGCTGGCCGTGCAAAATCCGGCGCGTGAGGTCGTCTTCTTCTCCGTCGGCTTCGAGACAACCGTGGCCCCCACAGCGGCGTTACTCGCCTCCACCGCGCTCTTGCCGGACAACTTCTCGATCCTCACCTCGCACCGGCTGACATCGCCGGCCATGGAGCTGCTCCTGGGCATCGGCGACATTCACATCGAGGGCTTCATCGCCCCGGGCCATGTCTCGGTGATCATGGGCTCGGAAGAATGGCGCATTTTCCCCGAAGCCTATCGTATGCCGGTCGTCGTGGCCGGATTCGAGCCGGTGGACATCCTGCTTGCCCTGCTGATGCTGCTGGAGCAACGACAGCAGGGGGCAGTCCGCCTGGAAAACGAGTACAATCGGGTCGTGCAGCCCCACGGCAATTCGGTGGCCCAGGCCGCTATCTGGCAACTGTTCGATGTGCAGGCCAGTTGGTGGCGGGGCATTGGCCGCATCCCACATTCGGGGCTGGTGCTCAAGGCGGACTATGCCCGCTACGACGCCCGCGAACGCTTCGGCATCCGGCTGGAGCCGGCGGAGGAGGAACTGCCCCCCGGTTGTTCCTGCCACCTGGTCATGCTGGGCAAGATCCATCCGCCGGCCTGCCCACTCTACGACCGGAAGTGTACGCCGACCACGCCATACGGCCCTTGCATGGTTTCGCAGGAAGGCACGTGCTTCATCTGGCACAGCATGGGCGAAGGGATGAATCTGGATGACCGTTGAGCGCGCAGAGACGATCCAGCTCGCCCACGGCAGCGGCGGCCGGCGCATGAGCGAGCTGGTCGAGAAGCTGTTCCTGCCGGCATTCCGCAACCCCCACCTGGAACAACTGAACGATGGGGCCATCTTGCCCGTGGCCGGCACGCGCCTCGCTTTCACCACCGATTCGTTTGTGGTACGCCCTCTGTTCTTCCCCGGCGGAAACATCGGCCACCTGGCCGTACATGGCACGGTGAACGATTTGGCCATGAGCGGCGCGCGTCCGCTTTACCTGAGTTCCGGCTACATCCTGGAAGAGGGCCTGCCCATGTCCGATCTGCAACGCATCGTAGATTCCATGGGCCAGGCTTGCCGGGACGCGGGCGTCCTGCTGGTCACCGGTGATACGAAAGTGGTCGATCGCGGACATGGCGACGGCGTGTACATCAACACAGCGGGGATCGGCATCGTGCCGGACGGCGTGGACATCCGTGCGGACCGCGCCCGGCCCGGGGACGCGGTGATCGTCAGCGGAGCCATCGGCGTACACGGCGTGGCGATCCTGTCGGTGCGCGAAGGCCTCGATTTCGACGCCAATCTGGAAAGCGACTCCGCGCCGCTGCACGGCCTGGTCGCCGATATGCTTTCTGTGACCCGCGACATCCATTGTCTGCGCGATCCCACGCGCGGCGGACTGGCCAGCACGCTCCACGAGATTGCCCAGGCCTCCGGCGTGGGCATCGCCATCGAGGAGACACGCATTCCGCTGTGGCCGCAGGTGGCAGCCACTTGCGAAATGTTGGGGCTGGACCCCCTGTACGTGGCGAACGAGGGCAAGCTCGTCGCCTTCGTCCCCGCCGCTGTGGCCGAACCGGTGTTGGCAGCCATGCGCGCGCACCCCTATGGCGGCGAGGCAGCGGTCATTGGCCGCGTGGTGGAGGATCACGCCGGCATGGTCGTCATGCGCACCGTCGTCGGGGGCCGGCGTGTGGTGGATCTGCCGGCCGGCGAGCTCTTGCCGCGCATTTGCTGAGACGTTGTGGGCCGTTCGTGAAATGCTTCCCACGACAGCCGCCAGCTTGACAAAACTTGCAAAATATGGCACTATTACGGGCCAGGTGAACAGCACATTTCGCGAGCTGCTCACGGTCTTGTTGGCAAGTTTACGCAACTGAACTGACGATATGCCGTCGAAACGGCGTTGAGAAAATCGTAGGTCCACCAAGAAGTTCAGCGGTTTTCTACATGGAGGTAATCTATAGGCGCTTAGGGCGCCAAGATCGACAAAAAGTTGTCTATGTTTTTGTAGGACACAGATTCTCACAGAAAAACAGAGATAAAACATTCAGAAAAATCTGTGTGCGAAGCCTGTGTAAATCTGTGTCCCCTGCCCTT
>JAADHH010000092.1 GCA_013151955.1 Chloroflexota bacterium | reverse complement strand
GTCAGGTCAGGCCGTTCTGCCCGGCAGGGGCTGCACAATTCATCCAAGTCGGAAAGACACGCATCACAAAATGGCTCCACTCCCAATTGTCCGGCGGACGAGCCCGCCGCCGCAGGTCTCTGCTCCAGCGGCAGGATAGCTCAACGAGTTGGACTGTCATGCCCGTATTATACGCCAGTTGTTTGCGAAAAGCAACCCCCACTATCTTTGCACTTTCACCTGCGCGCTGTGCAGTGATGGACTCACGGATGAAAAGAAACACGGATTTCTATCTCTTGGGTTTTCAATCCGTGTTCTTTTCTATCCGTGCGTCCAGCTATTTATCGGTTTGAGGCGAAGCTTCGTTAGTACCTTATCAACGAGATTCTTGTTTTCTGGGCAAGAAAATCCACGAATTTCACTGATTTTCACGAATTTTTCTCCTTTTCCTTTTTCGTGTTAATTCGTGTAATTCGTGGCGTGAATCCTTTTTGGTTCTGGCTTGGCCAGGTTAGGCGGTTACAAAAATGACAGACACCCGTCGTTGCTTGCACAGAAGCCAAATTGCGAGTATAATACACAGGCATAACAAAGGATGCCTGGGGCAAATCCCGGTAACGGCATCATCCCCTGTAGCAAAAATTGAATGGGTAGGCTTTCTGTTGGCAACCTGCGCGTTCGGCATGTAGTGGCGCATGTTGCCCGAAAATCAGAAAAGAACGGGAGGCAAGCTTGTGGCAAAAGACGTACAGGTCACCCTATTGACCGTGGAAGGCAAGGAAAAACTGGAGCACGAACTGGAGCACCTGATCACTACCCGGCGTGCGGAAGTGGCCGAGGCCATTCGACAAGCCAAAGAAGAAGGCGACATCAGTGAGAACTCCGCTTATGACGAGGCCAAAGAAGAACAAGCCTTTGTAGAGGGTCGCATCCAAACGATCCAGAATATGTTGCGCAATGTGCAGATCATCAAACAGTCTGCAAACGCCGACACCGTGCGGATCGGCTCGCAGGTGACTGTCGTGGAAGAGGGGGGGGAACCGGAAGTCTATACGATTGTCGGCTCGGCAGAAACCGACCCTCTCAACGGCCGCATCTCCAATGAGTCGCCCGTTGGAAAAGCAGTCCTGGGGCGCAGGGCCGGCGACCACGTCGTCGTTCAGGCTCCGGCCGGCTCGATCAACTTCGTCATCCAAAACATCGCCTGAAGGACCACAACATGGCATCCTTTCCCCTCAACCTGAACGAGCAACAACAGCAGCGCATCCACAAGCTAGACGTGCTGCGGGGACAAGGCCTTGATCCGTACCCTCCGCGCAGCCAACGCACCCACACGTCATCCGAAGCCCGTGAGGCGTTCCTGGCGACAGAGGGTGTCGCAGACTCTGTTGCACCCGAGGTCACCCTTGTTGGCCGATTGCAAAGTCTACGGGTCATGGGCAAACTCAGTTTCGCGCACATCGAAGATGGCGATGGCCGCTTGCAGCTCCTGCTGCGGAGAAATGATCTGGGCAACGAAGCGTATGACCGCTTTCGTAAGGAGGTAGACCTGGGCGATTTTGTCCAGGCCACCGGCCCAATGATCCGTACCCGTGCCGGGGAAATCACATTGCAGGTGCAAACCTGGCAACTCCTGGCCAAAGCACTCAGCCCCCCGCCGGAGAAGTGGCACGGCTTGCAGGATGTAGAAACCCGCTACCGGCGACGATACGTGGACCTGGCCGTAAACCCCGCAGTGCGCCAAATCTTCCGGGTGCGCAGCCGCATCGTCACGAACGTACGCCGCTACCTGGATGATCACGGATTCCTGGAAGTCGAAACCCCCGTCTTGCAACCGCTCTACGGAGGCGCAGCGGCCCAACCTTTCATCACCCACCACAACGCCCTGGATCAAGACCTCTATTTGCGCATCTCCGACGAGCTGTACCTGAAACGTCTGATCGTTGGTGGCCTGGAGCGGGTTTATGAAATTGGCAAGGATTTCCGTAACGAGGGCATTTCCACCCGGCACAATCCGGAGTTCACCCAGATCGAAGCATACCAGGCCTACGGCGACTACTACGACATGATGACCCTGGCTGAAGAATGCTGGGCCACCGTAGCGCAGGAAGTGTTGGGCACAACGCAGATCACTTTCCAGGAGCATACGGTGAACTTGAAGCCACCCTGGCATCGCCTGCCCATGCACGAAGCCATTCGGGACACTGCCGGCGTGGACATCGATGCAGACCGCGACTTTGAAGCGCTCCATGCCCACGTGGTCGAACGCAAACTACACATCGAACCGCAGAAAACCTGGGGCCGCCTGGTGGATGAGCTGTTCAAAGAGTACGTCGAGCCAACGCTCATCGAGCCGACCTTCATCCTCGATTACCCGGTCGAAATCTCGCCCCTGGCCAAGCGCAAACCGGACGCGCCGCACCTGGTCGAACGATTCGAGTTTTTCGTCGCCGGTATGGAGGTGGGCAACGCCTTTTCCGAGCTGAACGACCCCCTGGACCAGTTGGCACGCTTCGAAGCGCAACAAAAAGCGCACGTTGCCGGTGATGAGGAAGCACACCCCCTGGACGAAGATTGGATTCAGGCGTTAATGTTTGGAATGCCCCCAACGGGCGGAATTGGCTGGGGCATTGACCGGATGACTATGCTTTATACCAATCAATCTTCGATTCGCGAGGTCATCCTTTTCCCGCAATTGCGCAGTAAGGATTGACGAACGATGGCCGGTCTGCTTGACATCGGCCCGCGGGCCCTTTATCTGCCCGGACATGTGAACGTGGGGTTGGTGCGCACGCCGGACGAGGGTGCCATCCTCATCGATACGGGTCAGGACAAGGACTACGGTCGCGCGATCCGCAAGGCCTGTAAGGCCGCCGGCCTGACGCCGCGCGCCATCGTCAACACGCACAGCCACGCCGACCACTACGGGGGCAACGACTACTTGGTCCGGCAGTTCGCTGTGCCGGTTTACGCGCCCCCTTTTGAAGCGGCCATCATCCAGAACCCGTTCCTGGAACCGATGTACCTGTTTGCCGGAGCCAAGCCGTTGCCGGCGCTCACCGGCAAATGGCTGATGGGCAAGCCTTCACCGGTTGACGTTCTGCTGGAAGGTGAAACCGTCGAGATCGCGGACGTCACCCTGCGCTTGCACCCCACGCCCGGCCATTCTCCGCGCCATCTGGCCATCGGCGTGGACGATGTGCTCTACTGCGCCGACGCACTCTTTGGGCCGGCCACGCTGGAAAAGTACGGCGCGCCCTTCACGCATGATGTCGGACAGCAGATCGCATCCATCGCAGCGGTCCGCAAGACAGATTATCGAGTCTATCTGCCGGCGCATGGCGACCCGGTGGAAGATGTGAACACGCTGGCCGACGCAAACTTGGCGGCTATCACCCAGACGCTGGAAGCCGTGCATCAAGCACTTGACCCGCCGGCCAGCACATCCTCGGTCGTCCACCGCGTGGTGGGGATATTGGATTGCCCACCGGCCGGCCTGCCGCAGTATTTCCTCTTCCAATCGCTGGTGCTGGCTTACCTCAGCTATCTGACAGAAAGGGGCAAAGCGACAGCCCACATCGTCAACGGAGAGCTGCTCTGGCAGCAGCCGTCATGAGCGGGGGGAACAGGGAGCGGAGAGCAGGGAGCAGGGAGCGGAGCGGTGGGCGACGGAACACGCATTGGGCCGAGAAGTTGAACTTCTAAGCATCGTGTGGCCAGTATCTGACGACTGGCAACTATTTTCATAACAGTCACCATGGGCGTATGCACGCCACCAAGGATGAAAATGGCGGGATGTGAAACGTGAAGACGTGAAACGTATTGCGTCTTACGCATCACGCATCACGTTTTACCTGACACGTGACACATGACACGTTATTTTCAAAGCAGAAAGGTTTACCATCATGAACAAAGATATTGTTATCGTGGAAGGGGCGCGCACGCCGGTGGGCACGTTTATGGGGGCCTTGAAAAACGTGCGGGCGACCGATCTGGGCATCGTCGCGGCAAAAGCGGCCCTGGAGCGCTCCGGCGTAGACCCGGAATGGATTGACCACGTCGTATTCGGCAACGTTCTGCAAACAGCGGGCGACGCGATTTACCTGGCCCGGCACATCGGTCTGAAGGTAGGGGTACCCCGTGCACGCCCGGCGCTGGTTGTCAACCGCCTCTGCGGTTCGGGCCTGGAGGCTATCGTCACCGGCGCACGCATGCTCCTGGCCGATGAAGGCCGCTTTATCCTGGCTGGCGGCGCGGAAAACATGAGCCAGGCACCCTTCATGATGTGGGGTGCGCGCGATGGCTGGGGTCTGGGACGACCGCAGGTGGAGGACTACCTTTGGGCCGCCCTCACGGACAGCTTCAATGGCTTGCCCATGGCCCTGACCGCCGAGAACCTGGCCGAACGTCACCACATCTCTCGTGAGGAACAGGACCGCTTCGCTCTGCGTAGCCATCAATTGGCCGCCGCAGCCCGTGAATCGGGCCGCTTGGCGAAGGAGATCGTCCCCGTGGAAGTGCCCGCCCGCAAGGGCAAAACGGTGCTCGTGGAGCACGATGAGCACATCCGGCCGGAGACCACGCTGGAGGGTCTGGGCCGGCTGAAGGCACGGTTCAAGGCCGGCGGCACGGTCACGGCGGGCAATGCCAGCGGCATCAACGATTGTGGCGCGGCCGTCGTGGTCACGACCATGACCGAGGCCAAAGAGCGGGGCTTGAAACCAATTGGCCGGCTCGTCTCCTGGGGCACGGCCGGCGTAGACCCGGATGTCATGGGCATCGGTCCCGTCCCGGCCACACACATTGCGCTGGAGCGCGCCGGCTTGCAGATGGCCGATCTCGACCTCATCGAAGTCAATGAGGCGTTTGCGGCACAGTATCTGGCTGTGGAAAAAGAACTTGGCCTGGACCGTGACAAGGTGAATTTGAATGGCGGCGGCATCTCCATCGGTCACCCGCTGGCCGCAACCGGCACGCGCATCACCCTCTCGCTCCTCTACGAATTGCGGCTGCGTGGCCTGCGCTATGGCCTGAGCACAATGTGCATCGGGGGAGGGCAGGGCCTGTCGGCCATCGTCGAAGCGCTGCCATGATCTTGCCGCGCGCCTTCTATTGCCGCGACACGCTGCAAGTGGCCCGCGAACTTTTGGGCAAGAAACTGGTGCGCGATTGGCAGGGCCAGCGGTTGACGGGACGCATCGTCGAGACGGAAGCGTACGTTGGCCAGGCTGATTCGGCCTGTCATGCCGCGCGCGGGCGTACGAAACGCAATGCGGTGATGTTCGGCCCACCCGGCCACGCCTACGTCTACTTTATCTATGGCATGTATCACTGCCTGAACGTGGTCACCGAAGAGGAAGGATTTGCCGCGGCTGTACTGATTCGGGCACTGGAGCCTCTCGATGGATTGGCCGTCATGCGCGAGCA
>JAADHH010000091.1:26879-28295 GCA_013151955.1 Chloroflexota bacterium | reverse complement strand
TCGAATCAGCCTCGACAAGGTCAACCACCTCATTGCACAATATCTGGCTACCGGTTCAGGTGGTGACCGAATGGAAGCTGTTTGCACTGCCCTGTTTCAGACAATTGGGAATAGGTTTGGCCTGTTTGACGACGTAAAACGAGAGAAGGTAAACGCTCCTGATGCATTTTCGGGTATGTTGGCGGACATAGAATGCAGGCTGGAGGACAGAATAGTTCTTTTGGTTGAAGTAAAAGACCGTTCGCTGACCCTTGTTCAACTTGATGACAAACTAGATCATGTAAGGGCAAAGCATATTGCCGAGATTCTCTTTATTGCCAAATCTGGAAAATACTCAGACGACGCTGAGAAAATGGAGGCGCGCATCTCGTCAGAATTTGCAAGTGGGCACAACATCTATGTCACCAACTTCTTTGACTTTGCACTGGGAATTTTGATACTTCTTGGTGAAGCAGGTCGAGTGGAATTCTTAGATAGAATCGGCAGAGAACTTGATCGGGTTCATTCTGATATTGTTCACAGGAAAGCCTGGGCGCAGTTATTAAAAACGACATGAATCTGTGGCATCTCTGCAAGCAAAGGTCGTAAGAAGGAAGAAACATGACGAATCTGTTGCATACTCTACCCGACCTACCTGGCCTGGGCGATGTCGAACGTCGAGCCTTGCGCGCTTACGCAGAATACACCCTGTCCCGCTACGGCGATCAGGTGGAAGCCCTGGTACTCTTCGGCTCTCATGCACGAGGTGAAGCTACACCCGATTCTGATATAGACCTGCTGGTGGTGCTCGATGGCGGACGTGGGCTGCGAGTTGACGGTTTCTACCCTTTGGGTAACACGGATCCGGTATGGTGTGATATTGTGGAATACACCTTCGACGTTGCTATGAAATACGGCGCGGAAATCACATCGCTGGTCGTTAGCCAGAATGAATATCAACAAAATACACCACTGTTCTCTACGATTCGCAAGGAGGGCATTCCCTTGTGGTCAAGAAGATGATAGAGGATATACAGTTGCGTATGGCAGTAGCCGAGGAAAAGCTTGTTGTAGCCCGTGACCTGTTCAATGCAAAGCACTACTAATGACGTTGTATCCAAGGCCTATTACGCCATGTTCTATGCCAGCAGGGCATTGTTGCTTGCTGTTGGAGAAGACCCACACAAACACAAAGGCGTAGTCACGTTGTTTGGAAAACGTTTCGTCAAAGTTGGGCTTGCAGACAAAAGGTACGGTAAGACTCTGGCAAAAGCGCAAACGTTACGCCCGTTATGCGATTATGAAGTCCGAAAGAGAGCTACCATGGAAGAAGCCCAGCGCTCTATCGCCGAGGCCGAAGATTTCGTTGCTGAGGCCAGACAGATTCTAGAGAGGTTACCAAGTCACGAAAACCAGCAATCATATACGAAAGTGAGG
>JAADHH010000091.1:0-26826 GCA_013151955.1 Chloroflexota bacterium | reverse complement strand
TGAAAGCCAAAGCCCAACTGGGCGGCGGCGAAGCACGCATCAAACGCCAGCACGACCAGGGCAAGCTCACGGCCCACGAACGACTGGACCTGCTGCTCGACGACAACAGTTTCCAGGAACTGGACATGTTCGTCACCCACCGCTGCACCGATTTTGGCATGGAACAAAACAAAATCCTGGGGGACGGCGTCGTCACCGGTTACGGCACGATCGAAGGCCGGCTGGTGTACGTCTTCAGCCAGGATTTCACCGTCTTCGGAGGGTCGCTGGGCAAAGCGCATTCCGAGAAAATCTGCAAGGTCATGGACATGGCCATGAAGAACGGTGCACCGGTCATCGGCCTGAACGATTCCGGCGGGGCACGCATCCAGGAAGGTGTGGTCAGCCTGGGCGCGTATGCCGACATCTTCCTGCGCAACACGCTCGCTTCCGGTGTCGTGCCGCAGATTTCGATCATCATGGGACCGTGCGCCGGCGGAGCCGTCTACTCACCGGCCATCACCGACTTCACGATCATGATCAAGAACTCCAGCTACATGTTCGTCACCGGCCCAGACGTGGTGAAGACCGTGACCCACGAGGAGGTCACCTTCGAAGAACTGGGTGGGGCCATGACCCACAACTCGCGCAGCGGCGTGGCCCACTTCGCCGCCGACAACGAAGAGCAGGGCCTGCAATTCATCCGCGAGCTGCTCAGCTACATCCCCCAGAATAACATGGAAGACCCCCCCTACCGCACACCGAGCGACGACCCGCTGCGCATGGACACCGACCTCGACACCCTCGTCCCCGACAACCCCAACAGACCATACGACATGAAGGAGATCATCCGCCGGGTGGTGGACGACGGCGAGTTCTTTGAAGTGCAAGAACACTATGCCCAAAGCATCCTCATCGGCTTCGCACGGCTCAACGGTCGTTCCATCGGCGTAGTGGCCCAACAACCTGCCGTACTGGCCGGCGTGCTGGACATCAACTCTTCGGCCAAAGGGGCACGCTTCGTCCGCTTCTGCGATTGCTTCAACATCCCCATCGTCACCTTCGAAGACGTGCCCGGGTTCTTGCCCGGCGTGTCCCAGGAACATGGCGGCATCATTCGCCACGGAGCCAAACTGCTCTACGCCTATTGCGAAGCGACCGTGCCCAAACTAACCGTGATCACCCGCAAGGCCTACGGCGGCGCCTACGACGTGATGAGCTCCAAACACATCCGTGGGGACATCAACCTGGCCTGGCCCAATGCCGAAATCGCCGTCATGGGGCCGGACGGCGCGGTGAACATCATCTTCCGTCACGAACTGGCCAAGGCCGAAGACCCGGTCGCCCGCAAGGCCGAGCTGGTGGCCGAATACCGCGACCTCTTCGCCAACCCCTACGTCGCAGCCAGCCACGGCTACATAGACGACGTCATCGAGCCGCGCATGACCCGCCCACGCCTGATCAGCGCGCTGGAAATGCTGCAAAACAAGCGGGATACGAACCCGCCCAAGAAGCATGGGAATATTCCGTTGTAGGCGGAGGAGATAGAGGGCGGAGATAGAGAGAACGTGGAGCGTAATGCGTGATGCGTGTTGCGTGTTGCGTTTGCACATCTTCACGTTTTACGCATCACGCATCACACCCTGAGCAACCGAAAATCTAAAATCCAAAGTCGAAAATCCAAAATCGGCAGGGGAGGAGATTTATGTTTAAGAAAGTCTTGATCGCCAATCGAGGCGAAATCGCGGTACGGGTGATCCGTGCTTGCCAGGAGTTGGGTCTGCAAACCGTGGCCGTCTACTCCGAAGCAGACCGTACAGCACTGCACGTCCGCTATGCCGACGAGGCATACCTCATCGGCCCGCCGCAGGCCGCCGAAAGCTACCTGCGCATGGACAAAATCATAGACGCGGCCATCCGGGCCAAAGTAGACGCCATTCATCCTGGGTACGGCTTCCTGGCCGAGAACGCGCAGTTCGCGCGGGCTTGTGCCGAAGCCGGCCTGATCTGGATCGGGCCGCCGCCGGAGGCCATCACCCTTTTGGGCGACAAGGTCGAAGCGCGTCGTACCATGCAAGCCGCCGGCGTCCCGGTCGTACCGGGCACCGACAGCGAAATGGAACTGGACGACGACAGCCTGCGTGCCGCCGCCGCGGACGTTGGCTATCCGCTGCTGATCAAGGCGGCCGCCGGCGGAGGGGGCAAGGGTATGCGTGCCGTGACCGAGCCGGACGAGTTCGACCGTGCCTTGCAGGCCGCGCGCCGCGAGTCCAAGGGGGCTTTCGGTGACGACCGCGTCTACCTGGAACGCCTCATCCAAGGCGCACGGCACATCGAATTCCAAATCCTGGCCGACAGTCGCGGCAATGCTATCCACCTGGGTGAACGTGAGTGTTCGATTCAGCGCCGTCACCAAAAGGTTCTGGAAGAGGCTCCCTCCCCATTCATGACCCCCGAACTGCGCGAGCGTATGGGTGCCATTGCCGTGCGGGCCGTGCAGGCAGCCAACTATTCCAACGCCGGCACCGTCGAATTCCTGGTAGACAAAGAGCGAAACTTCTACTTCCTGGAGGTCAATACCCGGCTGCAAGTGGAACATCCGGTCACGGAAATGGTCAGCGGCGTGGACATCGTCAAGGAACAATTGCGCATCGCCTCGGGACGCAAAATGCGCTATACACAGGATGACATTGCCATGAAGGGATGGGCGATAGAATGCCGTATCTCGTCCGAAGACCCCTTCAACAATTTTCTCCCTTCCACCGGTAAAGTGACCAGCCTGGTGGAACCGAACGGGGCCGGCATCCGTGTGGAAAGCGGCATCTTCGAAGGCTTCGAGGTCTCGCTTTATTACGACTCGATGGTCGCCAAGTTGCTGGTGTGGGGGGAGACACGTGGCGAGGCCCTGTTGCGCATGCGTCGCGCGTTGCGCGAATATCGCATCATGGGCATCAAAACCACGATCCCGTTCCACCAGCGCCTGCTCGACAACACGAACTTCATCGGCGGCGTGTTCGACACCGCCTTCCTGGAGCAGAACCCCAATTTGATTCACGATCTGCAAGAGCGACACGTGCGCGCGGCGGCCATTGCGGCCGCGATCCTGGCGCACCGGCGGCGGCAGAAGGCGTTGGTACAATTGGGGCCGGCCGGCGGGGGCATGGGCATGAACCCCTGGAAACTGCATGGACGAAGGGAGACCTTGCGACGATGAACTATACAACCACGGTAGGCGACCATACGTTTGAAATCGAGATTGATGAACATGGCCAGGTCATCGTCGATGGTGAACCGACGCCGGTAGACTTGCGCGCCATTATCGAAGACGAAGCCTTCTCCCTGCTGGTCGGCGAGAATTCTTATGAGGTGATCGCCGAACGCCAAGAAGATGTGTGGTTCATGCTGGTAGACGGGGAGCGACACGAGGTGCTGGTGGAGGACGAACGGGCCAAGAAGCTGGCCAAGATGGGCGGCAAGTCCCGCGGCCCGGCCGGCGAAGTGCAGATCACCGCACCCATGCCCGGCCTGGTCGTCAAGGTGCTGGTCGAGGCCGGCGAGCCGATTGCCTCGGGGGCTGGCGTGCTCATCCTGGAAGCGATGAAAATGGAAAACGAGCTGCGTGCTCCCTGGGATGGCATCGTCAAAGAAATCCGCTGCGAAGGCGGCCAGACGGTGGATCAGGGACAGGTGCTGGCCGTGCTGGGCGCGGCGACCGAAGAGGAAGCGGAAGAGTAGAGCGACTCTAGAACGATGAATGCAGAATGATGAACGATGAACGACGTGAAGCGTATTGCGTGGAGCGTATTGCGTAAAGACTGCATGACGAACGGCCTTACGCAACACGCAGTACGCACCACATGGCACTCGACACCTGACACCTGACACGTTATTTTCAAACCAGCGAAAGGCATTCATGTCATACGACAAAAGCGGCCCACCCACCCAATCCAAAATCGCAAATCCAAAATCCAAAACCCGGATGGGTCAGGCCAGACTACACTGGGAAGGAAAGCGGTCCCCACGTCCTGTTGCCATTCCCCCGGCCCGGCACATTGAAACCTACCGGCCTGCCCAATCCACAATCCAAAAACACAAACCGAAAACCTGGGCGGGGTGGCCGGCAACAGCATATCCGGCAGGAGGACTCCTCTTCCACGGGGACAACAAAGCCGCGTTGGCACACCTTCTATCCGGCGGGTTCCGTGGCAAAGTGAACCTGGTATACGCAGACCCACCCTTCGCCTCGGGATTCGAGTACACACGCAAGATAGAATTGCGCAAGGGGAGAGGGGGTGCCGGCGTCGTTGGCAAACAAGTCCAATACAACGATACCTGGGACGACGATACCTACCTTCAGTTCATGTACGAACGGTTGCTCCTGCTTCACGAGCTGCTGGCCGGGGAGGGGAGCATCTACCTGCACTGCGACTGGCGGCAGAGTCACCACCTGCGCTGCCTGATGGACGAGGTATTCGGCGCCGAGAACTTGCGGAACGAGATCATCTGGTTTTACCCCCGCGGTGGCGACGGCGAACGACAGTTCAACCGCAAGCACGATACCATCCTTTTCTACACCAAAGGGGACACCTGGACGTTCAACTATCACGACGTGCTGATTCCCTACACTCAGAAGCAGCTCGACCGCTTCGATCACGAAGACGAGCATGGCCGCTTCTACTGGAACGTGAACCCGCGCGGGGAGCGCGTCAAAACGTACTTGCGAAAGAAGGGCATCGGCGAGTACGACGTGTGGAACATTGGCATCAACGCCGCGCAGATCCGGCGGGTGGGCTACCCCACGATGAAGCCGGAAGCACTGCTCGAACGGATCATTCGCGCCTCGTCCAACCCCGGCGACATCGTGTTGGACTGCTTCGCCGGCTCCGGCACAACGGCCGTCGTGGCGCAAAAGCTGGGGCGACGGTGGATCGCCGGCGACGTCAACCGCAGGGCGATCCAGATCGCGGCCAAGCGGCTGTACGCCGTCGCCCGCGAACCGTTCACCGTGTGGCGCGTGGGAAATGGAGACGACGAACCTCGCGAGCCGCCCACAGCCAAAGTCTCGGTCGAGCGACTGGCAAGCGCAAACGGGCACGGGCCGGTGGTGCGCATAACGCTGGATGAATACGCAAATCCTGCGATCGGGGCATGGCTCAAACAACGCTCCGGGGAAAACTCCCTTGACCTTTCCGATGGGCGTTGTATGATAGATTCCGTGATGATAGATCCGGCGTATGACGGTCACACGTTTCGAGTGGCGCTGGCCGACATGCCGGCGAAGCAGCACGAGGCCGTGCGTGGTGTCTACGAGCTACCGGCTGCTGGCGAGGTAGGTACCGTGGCCGTCAAAATCGTGGACGTGCTGGGCGGAGAAGTCATCGTGACAGCGCGACCGGAAGTGTGAGAACAGGCATGGTTATAGCGCAAAACTGTGGAGCAACCGTCGTCGCGACTTCAGTCGCCGCGCTGGCCCGCACTTTTGCGTTACGCTCATGGGTCAACTCCTTGTTGACAGTGAATACTTCCTGGTGTATACTGTTCTTGCAAGGCCAACCCAAATGCCGATAAAGAGAGGTCAAGATGATTGAAATCGCTGAACTCATCGCTCAAGACACCCTCAGGTTGCCAACCGATGTTGCTTCCCGTTTTCGTCCCTCAGACCGTTTTGTTGTCTGGGTAGAAAAAGACACATTACATCTGAAACGGATTACCCCTCCTCCGGTGACGAGCATCGTTGCCCAGGCCCCAGAGGGCGAGCCTCTGTCTCTGGAGGAGATCAGTGAAATTGTCCACCAAGTTCGACGCCAGCGACAAACAGGGTAATCCATGCGGGTTGTGATCGACACCAACATCTGGGTTTCCGGTCTGTTGTGGCGAGGCCTGCCCTGGAAGTTGCTGCGCCTGGCCGAGGCTGGTGAGATCGAGTTATGTATGGCTCCTCCTATGCTCGTCGAGCTGACCAACGTGTTGTCTTACGGGCGATTGCAGCCCCGCTTGAAGCAATTAGGTCTAACGCCGGCAGAATTGGTCGCCTATGCTGTGAACCTGGCCTCATTCTATGAGGTGCCAGAAGGTGACCCCATTGTGGTGGCCGATCCAGACGATGACGTTTTCCTTCACTGTGCTGCAATCTCCGGAACCGACTACGTCGTGTCTGGGGACCGACACCTTCTAGATTTGGGTTCATACATGAACATTCCTATTCTCTCCGTCCGTGAGTTTCTCAGCCAATTATTCCCCGAACACGTGGGTTAAGCGCCTTTGTGGCCCACACTTTTGTGTTACACCCAACACGCATTCCAGTTGCCAACAACGGGGGGCTGTGGTACAATAGGGGCGGTTGAAGCCTTCGTTGTCCCGCGCTCCTGCAGTCTATGCAGTTGAAGAATAAGTGGCCGCTAGCAGTTTGTCGGAGAAAGAATCATGGAACACAGATTTGCAGGATAAACACAGATTTTTCGATAATTTTTGCCTGAAATCTGTGTTTCTCTGTGAGAATCTGTGTCCTAATAAGAAGAAAACAGACCTCTCCGACAGCCTGCTAGGGTGTGATGAAGTATGTAACCTGCACAACATCACTTTACAGCGGATGGAAGCGGACGTACCATGGAACTTACCTTCGAATGGGACGCTAAAAAGACCGCAAACAATGTCCATAAACATAAGGTCCGCTTTGAGGAAGCAAAGACAGTTTTTGATGACCCACTCCTATTGACATTTTCTGATCCGGACCATTCCGCTATCGAACACTGAACCCTCAACATTGGCAGATCAGTAAATGGACGCATTTTGGTAGTTATTCACACGGAGCGGGAACACAATATTCGCATCATCAGTTGCCGTAAGGCGACACGCCGTGAACGGAGAGCTTGTGAAGAAGGAGACTTCTAAACCTATCGATCAAGACATGGCGCATAGTGATAGGGATATGTGCCCCGAATACGATTTCGCAAGCATGTCTGGCGGTGTCCGTGGCAAGTATTACAAAGCATACCGTGCCGGACATACAGTTAGGAATTATGTTGCTTTATTGTCACCTTCGCCCAACGGAGAGAAATGATGAATGCGAAATGAGCGATTGCTCGTCACCAACGATGAAAATGGCGTGGAGCAGGGAGCAATCGCCAGACCTGACAGGTTTCACGGACGGCTTTGCCGGGCCGGTACGCCGCTGATGAGGTCGAACCTCGTTTCCGAAGGCAACGGCGGAAACCTATCAGGTCTTAAGGTTCCAATATGCAATACGCAATACGTCGTCTATTTTCAAAGTAACCACAAATAGCGCATGTAAGAAAGGAGAGAATCACACACCATGGCAGCAAAACAGTGGGTCTATATGTTCGAGGAGGGGAACGCCCAAATGCGGAATCTCCTGGGTGGCAAAGGTGCCGGCCTGGCCGAGATGAGCAATGCCGGCCTTCCCGTGCCGCCCGGCTTTACGATTACCACCGAGGCCTGTATCGCTTACTCCGATTCAGGAGAACAATTCCCCGATGGCATGTGGGAACAGACACTCGCCGCACTAAAGCAAACCGAGCAGCAGGCCGGCAAAAAGTTCGGGGACGCCGAGAACCCCCTGCTGGTCTCCGTTCGCTCCGGGGCCAGGATGTCTATGCCCGGGATGATGGACACCGTGCTCAACCTGGGCCTGAACGATGACACCGCCGCCGGCATGATCAAGCTGACCGACAACCCCCGCTTCGTGTACGACGCCTACCGCCGCTTCGTGCAAATGTTCGGCAAAGTGGTCATGGATGTGGATGGCGACCTCTTCGAGCGCGTGCTGGACGAATACAAAGACCGCCACGGCCCCAACGCTTCCGACACCGACCTGACCACCGAGGAACTGCAAGAGATCACCGCGCGGTTCAAGGAAATCGCCCGCGAGGAGACCGGCCAGACATTCCCCGAAGACCCCTACGACCAGCTTCGCATGGCCATCGGGGCCGTCTTCGGATCGTGGAACCGCAAACGTGCCGTAGACTACCGCAATTTCCACAACATTCCGCACGACTTGGGCACAGCGGTGAACATCGTGACGATGGTCTACGGCAACATGGGCTTCGATTCCGGCACCGGCGTGGCCTTCACCCGCAATCCGGCGACCGGCGAGAAACGGCTCTACGGCGAATACTTGCTCAATGCACAGGGCGAAGACGTCGTCGCCGGCATCCGCACCCCCCACAAGATCAGCGAGCTGCAAAACGACCTCCCCACAGCCTTCGGACAATTCCTGGACATTTGCCAGTTGCTGGAAACGCACTACCGCGATGTACAGGATATGGAATTCACCATCGAACGGGGCAAACTGTGGATGTTACAGACGCGCGCCGGCAAACGCACCGCACAGGCCGCAGTCAAAATTGCAGTGGACATGGTCAATGAAGGGCTGATCACGAAAGAAGAAGCGATCCAACGCATAGACCCACTACAAATGGACCAGTTGCTCCACCGCCGCATTGACCCCACAGCAAAAGTAGACGTCCTGGCCAAGGGACTGAACGCTTCCCCTGGCGCGGCATCGGGCAAGGCCGTATTCGACGCCGACCGTGCCGAGGAACTGGGCAAGCAAGGCGAGAGCGTGATCCTGGTGCGCCCGGAGACAAACCCCGACGACGTACACGGCATGTTGCAGGCGGCCGGCATCCTCACCGCACGCGGCGGCGCGACCAGCCATGCCGCCGTCGTGGCCCGCGGGCTGGGCAAGCCGTGCGTCGCCGGCTGCGAGGCCCTGAAGGTCGACCTGGAGGCGCGGCAGTTCACCGCCGACGGCAGAACCGTCCGCGAAGGAGACATCATCTCCATCAACGGCTCTACCGGCGAAGTGATCATGGGCGAGGTGCCGATGATCGAGCCGGAAATGACCGACGAACTGCGCCAGTTGCTCAGCTTCGCCGACGACATCCGCCGTTTGGGCATCTGGGCCAACGCCGACTACCCGCGTGACGCCCAACGCGCCCGCGACTTCGGCGCGGAAGGGATCGGCCTTTGTCGCACAGAGCACATGTTCTTCGAAGAGGAACGCCTGCCCATCGTACAACACATGATCCTGGCCGACAATGACGATGAGCGACAACTTGATTTGGACAAGCTGCTGCCCATGCAGCGGGGCGACTTCGAGGGCATCTTCCGCGCGATGGATGGCCTGCCGGTGATCATCCGCCTGATCGACCCCCCCTTGCACGAATTCTTGCCCTCCCACGATGAATTGCTGGTGCGCATTACCGAACTACGCACCCGCCGGGAACTGGGTCAGTTTTCGGCAGCGGAGGAGGCAGAACTGGCCGAAAAAGAAAGCCTGCTCAAAGCGGTGGAAAGCATGAGAGAGTCCAACCCCATGCTCGGCCTGCGCGGCATCCGCCTGGGCATCACCATGCCGGGCATCATCAAAATGCAAGTGCGCGCGATCTTCCAGGCCGCCTGCCGGGTGGCCGCCGACGGGGTGGACGTGCATCCCGAGGTGATGATCCCCCTCACCGGGCACGTCAACGAGATCAAGGTCACGCAGATCGAGCTGGAAGAGGTCGCCAAGAAAGTCATGGCCGAAGAGGGGCGCGAGGTAGATTACAAGTTCGGCACGATGATCGAGATTCCACGTGCCGCGCTCACCGCCGGCGAGATCGCCGAATACGCGCAATTCTTCTCCTTCGGCACGAACGACCTGACCCAAACCTGCTTCGGCTATTCCCGTGACGACGCCGAAGGCAAGTTCCTGCTCAAGTATGTGGAAGATGGCATCTTGCCGGCGAACCCCTTCCAGACGCTGGATACCATCGGCGTGGGCCGGCTGATCAACATTTGTGTGCAAGAGGGCCGCGCCGTCCGGCCAGACCTGGAGGTGGGCATCTGCGGCGAGCACGGCGGCGACCCGGCCTCGATTGCCTTTTGCCACGAGGCGGGTCTGAACTACGTCAGTTGTTCCCCGTTCCGTGTGCCGATTGCACGATTGGCGGCGGCGCAAGCTGCCTTGGGTGAAGCCGCACGCGACCGGTAGGTGGTTCACACTCCACCGCCCCGGCTCCGCCCCAGATGGGCCGGGGCGGTGGATATTTTCGTCATGCGCGTTTACTTGAGGCCCGTTATGCAGGGGTTATTGCTGACATTTCTCATCGTCGGGATGACCCAGGCAGCCAACACCACCCTGCAACTCGCCGAAACGGTACAGCCCGACACCCTGCTTCCTGGTGGTACCGTCACGTTTACCATTTCGCTGGCCAATAACAGCGCGACTGACCTTATCGATCTGACAATAACGGATCATCTCCCCGCCGGGTTTTCGTATCTGCCGGGATCGTCTGCCATGCGTGTGGATGGCGGCCTGATCGCGGTCTCCGATCCGGCAATATCTGGCAACAGCCTGACCTGGACACACCCAACCGTGCGGGCAGCGCAATCCGCCTGGTTCTATGGCATTCACACCTTCATTCAAGACTCTTGCGATAACAGCCACATTGATGCGCAACTGACCGCTGCGCGTGATTTGATGGGCGCCGGCGCTTTTGTCAAGCAACTTTTCTACGGAATCCATAGCAAAACGAGGGGGCCGCGTGACTGCTGGGTATACTTCGTCAACCGGGCATACGATCTGAACCTCCAACCGGTGGTGCGAATGCAGGGGCCATACGGGGGCACCGCCTGGCTATCCCCCCCGGCCGACAGCCCCGGCAACTATGCCACGATTGCGGCCGCCTACCAACAGGTTGTGGCCGGATTGCCCCGCCGCGATGGGCACAACCTCTTCGTCGAAATATGGAACGAACCCAACCTGAATGTGGAATGGGGCAACGCGCCAAACCCGTGGGAATATGCGCACTTTCTGTTGGATGTCAGCCGGTCCATCCGCGCGTTGGGGGACCCGCGCATTGTCATCCTCAATGGGGGTCTGGCTCCAGGAGGCAACATCAACCACCTCGATTTCATCGACGGGATGGCAGCCGTCCCCGGCGCGCTGGAATCGTTCGATGTGTGGGCCTCCCACCCCTACCCGGCCAACCATCCACCGCAATACAACATCCACGACGGGACGGCAACCTACACTGTGGCCACCATCGACACCTACCTTCTGGAGCTGGAGCGTCTGGCCGAACATGGCCGGCCCGGGCTGCACGTTTTGCTCACCGAGACCGGGCACAACCTCGGCAACAACGTTTTCGGCTTCGAGGGTTACCCGCCCATCAACGAGAGCAACCGGGCCGACTTCATGGTGCGAGCCTTCCGCGATTACTGGAAGGTCTGGCCGGAAGTCTTGGGCGTCACCCCCTTTGAATTGGTAGATCCCCACAACAACTGGGCGGCCTTCGACTGGCTTTATCCTTCAGGCGCGCACCATCAACAATACGATGCGGTCGCGGCGCTGGGCAAATCGGCGAAAGCACTGCCGACCGATCTGACGATCACATTTCGGGCACGCGCCGCACTTGCGCCGGGGACGTACTACAGCCAGGTGGATGCGACCGCGTCGAACAGCGCCATCGCGGGCACGGGGAACACAGCCCCGGTCACCGTAGCTTCCCCAACGCCAACTCCCACGCCCACGAGAACGCCAACCGTCACCGCCACACCTTCACCCACCGTGACCCCAACGCCGGTCGTGCCGCCCACCTGCACTTCGTTCGATTTCAATCATGACGGCACGATCGATGTGACCGACATTATGGTCGTGGCGGCGATCTGGGGCACGCGAGCTGGCGATGCTCGTTTTGTACCGGCGTATGATTTCAACGGGAATGGCGAGATTGACGTAGCAGACATCATGCAAGTGGCCGGCCACTGGGGTGAATCGTGTGCAACGGCAACCTCGGCAGTCTCCGAACAGTCCGTGACCATCCAGAGGCTTTCGGGCCTCCGCGCGTTGGCCCGCAACCCACGTGACGGCACCTTGCTGGGGATCAGCCGCACCGACTTGCTCATATCTGGCAAGACACTGCAACGCTTCCCCTTGGGCACAGATCTGCGCGACCTGGTCGTCAGTCATGATGGCAAAAGGGCCTACGTGAGCGATGCACACGCCGGCAACGTTCTGGTTGTAAACACGACAAACGGAGAGGTGCTCAATCGGGTTGGAGACCTGGCCGGCCCTACGGGACTTGCCGTTGGCGGCCACGGCCTGTGGGTGTCCGAGAGTACAGCCGGACGGGTCGCTTTGGTCAATCCGAACAACTATGGTATAATAGCACGTGTGTGGGTAGGGAAAATGCCGGGTGTTCTGGCCTTCGATGACCTGCGCAACGAACTTTATGTCGCCGTAACGGGCCAGGGGACTGTGGCAGTGGTCAGCGATGCCGGGGATCTTCTCGATACTTGGTCCGTGGGGGGAATTGGATTGCCGCAAGGCATGGCGTTATCTGCCCCGATGCGCCGGCTCTACGTTGCTTACGCTATTACGCCTCGCGACGGGGCGGTTGTTGCCTACGATGTGGGTACAAAGCGACGCTTGTTCACTTGGCAAGGCTCTCGAACCGCTCCCATGGACCCCATGTTGGCCTTGACCATAAATTCGTCGGGGAACCCATTGTTTGCCGTGGGCACCAGATTCTGGTGGGCGCTGGACACACAAACCGGCGATTCCGTTGCCCATCGCAAGACAATTGGGGCCGTATCGCCCTTTGGCCTGGAGATCGATTCGGCCCGGAACCGGCTTTGGCTGGCCGCCCCGTAGAACGGATCATCCGTGGAGCAGGGAGCGACGTTGCAATGATGAATGGCATGAAACGTGAATACGTTCGAACATTCCAACGCAATACGTTTTACCCATTACGCCGTACACACCCTCTGGCATCTGACATCTGGCGACTGGCATCTGACGACTGAGACATCTGACATCTGGCATCTGACGACTGACGACTTGCATCTGGCATCTGGCATCTGACATCTGACACCTGACGACTGGCAACTATTTCATCATGTCCGACAACCAAGTATTGGATGAAATAAAAACACGTCTGGACCTGGCCGAAACCATCGGCAAGGAAGTGACGCTGAAGCGTGCAGGCAGCACACTCAAAGGGTTGTGTCCGTTCCATACGGAAAAGACCCCCTCCTTTGTCGTTTTTCCGCATTCCAATACATGGCATTGCTTTGGCTGTGGGGAAGGTGGCGACATCTTCTCTTTTGTGATGAAGCGCGAGAATTTGTCTTTTTCGGAAGCGCTGCACCTGCTGGCACGACAGGCCGGCGTGGAACTGCGGAAGCCGGACGAAGCGGACATTGCCGCAGCGCAGGAACGCGAGCAACTGCTCGCACTCCTATCCACGGCCGCTACAACCTATCACCAATGGTTGATCGATGGCGAGCGGGGCGGCGCGGCGCGGAACTACTTGGAGAGACGCAAAATCTCGCCGGCAACCGTGGAACAGTTTCAACTTGGTTACGCCCCCCCACAATGGGACGGCCTGCTGAAGACGCTCACATCACGCGGCATACAACCGGCCGCGTTGGAAAAAGTGGGCCTGGTCATTGCCCGAGAAAATGGGGGGTACTACGACCGCTTCCGCCATCGTCTCCTCTTTCCCATCCGAGACCCCCAGGGCAAGGTGATCGGTTTTGGCGGACGCGCGTTGGACGATGAGACACAGCCCAAATACCTGAACTCTCCGCAGACACCACTCTTCGACAAAGGGCGCGTCCTCTTTGGTCTGGATGTAGCCAGGGAAGCCATACGCAAGGCCGACAATGTGATTATCGTCGAGGGCTACATGGACGTGCTTACGGCACACCAGCATGGCTTTCAAAACGTGATTGCCTCCATGGGAACGGCCCTTACGCGGGAACAATTCCGCACGCTGAAGCGACTGACCCGCAGCCTGGTCTTTGCGCTCGACGCCGACCAGGCCGGCTCGACAGCCACACAGCGCGGACTGGAGCGAGCCAGAGAGGCCCTGGACCAAAAAACAGTGCCCGTCATCACCAGCCGCGGACTGGTACGCCAGGAACACGAGGTGGACGCGGACATTCACGTCCTGGTTCTTCCGGAGGGGATGGACCCTGACGATCTGATCAAACAACGGCCGGCGCAATGGCAACAACTGGTTCAAAGCGCCCTTCCGGTGGTGGATTACCTCTTCTCGCGTGCAATTCGAGACTTTGATCCGCAGTCCGCCAAGGCCAAATCCCACCTGACCGAGGAACTATTGCCTGTCATTGCGGACATTTTGGATCCGGTGCAAAGAGTACACTACCTCCAGAAACTTGCCCAGTTGGTGCGGGTGGATGAACGTGTGCTGGATCAACAACTGGCTCGCACGAGGCGACACCGGGCGGGGACGGCCCCGGCAACAGACGAGGAAGAGCAGGTTCAGGCTTCGATGGCCTTCGGTCTCGAGGAGTATTGTCTTTTTCTGCTGCTCGTTCGACCCGCGTTGTTCGAGACCGTGGAGCAATATGGCCTGACAGACAGCGACTTCCAAAGAGTGGAGAACCGGGAGATATTCATCGCCTTAAAGAACCGGGGGCCGGAAGCCATCAGCCTGCACGACAACCCCCTGGACGAGGAAGCATTTATCGAGAGCCTGGACTCCATCGTGGCCAACCATCTGCGGAACGTCATTCGCGCGTACGAATCGCAGCCACCGATCCCCACCGAAAACTTGCAATCGGAGGTAGAGGTTGCCGCACAATCTTTGCGGCTGCGCAACGAGAACAAAGAATTGTCCGAAATCACCCTGATATTGCGCACAGTTTCTGAAGAGAAAGCCCCTTCTGAAAAAGAGAATGCGCTATGGACTCGCATTGTAGAACTGCACCGGTCTATCAGGAGCCGTGAACAGGACCTCTATTCGCGCACCTACGCCGGGCACGTGGAGCGCTACCGACAATCGGCATAGAGAGACGGAACGACCTGTGCAGACCATGAAACTTCGACCTTCACCCATGGTCGGCCTATGGGAGAGAACGTTCCGGCGGGCAAAGAAACACCCGACCAGAGATAATTGACGAATTTGGGGTTTTCCAGTACACTTAAGCAGAATCACTACTTTGGGCATGGTTCATTTTGCAAAGAGAACTGCTGGACAAATGGTAACGGTTTGCGCAGGCAAAACCGGTGAAGCGTGATCCGTGAAAAGAGCCTTCTTTCACGCATTACGTTTCACGGTTTACGCGGATTCTTTCTGGCACCAAGACTCAATTTGTCAACCTGCTTTCATACCATGCTGAACCATGCCAGATGTTACAACGAACTACACAGTTGTTAGCGCTGGTCTACCCAGAAAGTAACGAGCAGGGTTTCCCTACGCAACTCACTTTTCAAAAGCGGTGTGAAATCTTCATTGAAGACAGAAGGAGACTTGGGTATTTCAAACATGGCTGTTCCTCTGGAAGATCATTCTCCAAACGACAAAAGGACTGACGTGTCCATCGATGGCGTTGGACAGCCGGCAATGCGCGAAGAAGCGGCAGGAAGCAGCGGAGAACCCCTACCCGAGGAGATAGCGGAGGCTGCCTCCGACTCCCTCCTGCCGGCAGCTTCGGAAGAGGACCTGCCGGCAAGCGATGATTCGCCAGAGGAAGACACGCCAGCGAAAGAGTGGAGTTTTCCTCCCTCCGACAAACTTGAAGTTGTCATCCCCGAAGACCCGCGCGCGCTGATCACGGAATTGGCCGACGACCCGAGTTTTTCCAAGGACCCTGTGCTTATGTACCTCCAAGAAATAGGGCAAGTACCTCTGCTCAACAGTTCTGACGAGAGTTGGCTGGCCATGATGATTGGAGCACCGGTACTCCTGAAACGTCTTCAAGAGGAAGCCTCTGCGGCCGGCGATGCCAGCCCGCTGTCGGTGGCTTCTCGGGCGTACGAGCAGCTACTTGACGATTGGAGAATCGTCCGGGACAGTGACCCTGAGCTGGGCATTTTTTTGTTTGATTTAGGGAGGATGATTGACGACATTCGGAACATGCAGACTTCCGCGATCTCGGCGACTACGTTCTACCCAGAAGACCTTTTTGAGCAGGCATTCCCAGACATAGGGGGTCTCGAAAACGACGGAGAACCCACCGAACTTTCGGCAGAAGCACAGGCATTGCGGGAGAAACTGTTCGACATCCCGCTAGTCCTGCACCTCTTCCCCTACCCCCTGCTTCAGACACTTCGGAATTTCTATGAACAAACCCACGATTTGCAGTCTCTGGAGACATTCCAAAAGATTATGGCCGCCAACAGCGACGCGCTTCCTGAACATTGGACAAAGATTGCCGAAGAAGCTACGCAAGCGCAACAGATACTGACCGAGTCGAATCTTAGATTGGTGGTCAGTGTGGCCAAACGGTATGTGGGGCGTGGCATGTCCTTCCTGGACTTGATTCAAGAGGGCAATCTGGGGCTGCTCCGCGCCGTCGAAAAATTTGATTACACCAAGGGGTACAAATTCTCCACGTATGCCACCTGGTGGATTCGCCAGGCCATCACGCGATCCATTGCAGACCAGGCCCGCACCATTCGCATTCCGGTACACATGCACGAGACCATCAACCGCCTGGTGAGAGTCTCCCGGCAATTGTTGCAAGAGCTAGGGCGCGAACCCAGCTCCGAAGAAATCGCCCTGGAAATGAATCTTCTCACAGAAGAAGAACGGGAGCAAATTGACAGCACATTACTCCAGGGAAAACCGTTGGACGCGGCGCTGGATCGCAAAATCAAACGCGCGGCATCTAAAGTTCGTCGCATTATGAGTCTTTCGCAAGAACCGATGTCGCTGGAAACCCCCGTCGGCAGTGAGGACAACAGTTTCCTGGGCGATTTCCTCGAAGACGAGACGGTGCCGGGACCGGTTGATATTGCTTCGCGCAGAATGTTGCGTGAGGAGATGAGCGGTATCCTCAATTCGCTCGGCAAGCGGGAGCGAGAAGTGCTGGAACTGCGGTTTGGCCTGACAGATGGTAGAAGTCGCACCCTGGAAGAAGTGGGACAACAATTCGGCGTAACGCGCGAGCGGATCCGCCAGATCGAGGCCAAGGCATTGCGCAAGTTGCGCCACCCGTTACGCAGCAAGAAACTGCGAGACTTCCTGGGCTAGTTCGCAATGCGCCGGCCCCGCAATACGTTGCGGTGTGGCTAGGTCAAGTCCCCGGCCGTGAAGCTATCGGGTAGGAGATGGGCCAGGGTCGCCACGCGCGTATCCCCTGCTTCGTCTGCCATGATAACGAGCAGCGCGCCCGCGTCAAACTCCCGCAAAACTTGCCGGCAGGCACCACAAGGCGACGCCCCATTCTCCGTGACGACGACCAGCGCCTGGAAATCCTGCTCCCCGTCGGCGACGGCATGGAACAGGGCGACACGTTCCGCGCACATGGCATGGCCGTAAGCCGCATTCTCCACGTTGGCACCGGTATAAACTTTTCCGGACTTTGTCAGCAAGGCAGCCCCCACAGCATATTGCGAGTACGGCGCATACGCCCGTTTGCGTGCCTCACCGGCAGCCCGGATCAAATGTTCATATTCTGGCTTTTCTATCATGGAACGCCCTCCCTTTCCGGCGGCATGGCCTCACTTCTGCTGCCAATCCAGGCGGTGCCAACAAGCTTCGGCCCCATCCACGAACCGACCGGTATCGGTGACAATCACCGGAGTGCTCAAGGCAACGTTTGCCTCATCTACCACAGAAACCTGGTAGCTTGTGGCCACATCGTTTATGGGAATATCATACAGCCCTTGGTCGGGGGGATTCTTGGAAGTGTTTGCATAGACGTTGCCCCACTGATCTACAGCACGGATATGCACACCGGATAGAGGCTCCCCGCCACCATTGTAGACTTCACCAAATATGTAATGGCCTGAGCATCCGCGTCCATAGTCTGCGGCCGGGGGAGCAACGGCCACGAAACTATAGCCCTGCGCCGGCGGTGCGCCGGCTTCCGGAGCAGGCGTGGATTCAGGTGGCGGTGTGGCTGGGCGCGTTGCCGCCGCACGACGTTTTTCAGCATCACAACGTCTTTCGGCATCTGCTTTCTGGGCTTGCAAGTTTTGGGGCGAGGTCTCTGCCGTTTGGTCGACTTGTATCGCGGCCCGGTACTGTTCTGCGGCCTGGCACCAGATATGCTTGCTGTAGAACACATTGCCATACTGAATATGTGCTTCGCGGAGACGGGTCGCAACATCGTGGTATTGCGGTGCCTCTTGGTAGATGCGCGCGAAGGCCTGTATGGCAAGGTCCCAGGCTGAATTCCACGCTTGCAAGCCTTGCCGGTACGTTTCGGCATACCGCCGTTGGCGCATTGCGTCAGAATCGTTTGGGCGGAGCGCAAGCGCTTGATCAAACTGCCGCAAGGCCTTGTCCCACGCGTTTGCTTCTGTGGCCGCGATTCCCGCCTGCATGTGCGCATCGAACAAAAGGGTTTGCACTTCTCCCCCCCGATAATCGGGAGCAGCGCCCACCAACTCTTCCAACTTCGTCGCCGCCTCGGCCCACTGCCCGTTGTCATAGAGAGACTTTCCCTCCGCATATAAAGCAGCCAAGACATCAGAGGCCGGCGTCAGCGTAGGGATACTCTGAATGTTGCCCTCCTCGCTTTCGACGACCTGAAGGGCCTCTTGCGCAACGGTGAAATCGGGCACCAGATGTACCGCTTCCCGAAACTCGGCAGCGGCCAACTCTCTGCGGTCTGCACGCAAGTATTCCAGCCCCTTTTGATAGTGTACCACAGCCGCACGCCGGTTTTCGAAAGTCCTGTCACGGGTTCCGCGATACACACCCAAGATGCCGAAAACTGTCATCGCTACGAGGAGACAGCCGGCAGTCAGCAAGAATAAGCTAAGCCAGGCTCGGGGAGAAATCCGCAGCGGCCAACGACTGGCAATGTCGCCGGCCCAATCTTTCTCGGCGGATGGTGGGGCAACCACTTCCTTGGTAAGCAGAGGAGCTTTGCACCAGGCACATTCTGTCTCGCCTTCACGGATTACTGTTCCACAGCGGGGACAAATCTGCATCGTTGTCTCTCACAATCTAATGACCAACACTTTCTCTTTTGCGCTCTCCATTATAATCCTTCTTGCGCATCTTGTCCAACAGAGCGCGTCGTGGGGGTGTGCGTCACCTTTTTGCGTTTTGGGTTGGTCAAAGGCAGGCCTGGCCGCGACGAAATGGAGATTCCGTCGCTACGGTCAGACGTAGTCCCTGGAATCCCCATTCCAGGGCGGTGGAACGTAGGGGCGACCCCTTGCGGTCGCCCTTGCGGTCGCAAAACCCGCCTCTACCGGTGCCCCAACGCAAAAAAATGCCGCACACCCTCCCTGAATGACCCCCTTGTCAGAATCGAGAACCTATGCTATACTGCTTTGGCCGACTGACACCACTCCGGACTGTCGAAGGGCTTGCTGCGGAGACGGAAAAGGCGATGCGAGCTCGTATTCACCTGTGTACGGGGTGAAGATTTTTTGGCCAAATCGGCTAGGCGCTTACGGCGCGAACATCGACAAAAAGTTGTCTATGTTTCTGTAAGACACAGATTCTCACAGAAAAACACGGATAAAACATTCAGAAAAATCTGTGTGCGAAGCCTGCGGAAATCTGTGTCCCCTGCCCTTTTGTCAACGGCCCCTCCAGGGGCCCATTTTCCGAGCAAGGTCTCGGACAATGCGTAGATCGCTTATGAAAGAACCACAACCACATAAATATCAACTTCACCTCGAAAGCAACCAGGATTCAGAGCAACCGGATGATTGGGATCATTTTGTGGCCCATTCTCCGTGGGGCCACATCCTGCAATCGTATCGCTGGGGTCAGTTCAAAGAACAGTTTGGTTGGCGAGCGCATCGCCTGACCCTCGTCGAACAAGGTGCCATCGTGGGAGGCATACAAGTGTTGATGCGTCCGCTGCCGATGGGCCGCACGCTGGCCTATGTTCCACGCGGCCCGGTCGTTGCACCGGGCCACGACGATGCTTTACGGCAGATCCTGGACTGCGCGATTGCCCTTGCCCGCCGGCACCGGGCCATCTTTCTCAAGGTGGAACCTGCGTGGGGCGTTGCCGAGGACCCGCCGGCTCTGTGGAAAGCACTGCGCATGCAACCGGGAGAAACGGTACAACCACGGAATACGATCATGGTAGACCTGACCGGCAGCGAAGAGACCTGGCTGGGCCGGATGAAATCAAAGACACGCTATAACATCCGTCTGGCTGGCCGGAAAGGCATAGAAGTGCGCGAAGGAGACGAGGACGATCTGCTCATCTTTCATGAATTGATGGCCGTCACCGGACAACGTGACCACTTCGCCGTTCGTGACCTGGCCTATTACCGCAAGGCATGGGAAGCGTTTGCCCCCGCCGGACTGGCTACGCTGCTTCTGGCCACATTCGAGGGGGAAGTATTGGCTGGCCTGATGCCCTTTGCGTTTGGCAAAACCGCCTGGTACATGTATGGGGCCTCGTCAAATCGCCACCGGAACAAAATGCCCAACCACGCCTTGCAATGGGCGGCCATGCGTTGGGCCAAATCGCGCGGGTGTACGGTTTATGACTTGTGGGGCATACCAGACGAAGTGCCCGCGGATCCAAACAAGGACGTAGATTTGCCCGGCTCGTCCAAAGGCTCCCTTTGGGGAGTCTACCGGTTCAAGAAAGGCTTCGGAGGACGTCAGTTCCGATCAGCCGGCGGATACGATGCGGTTCTCTCTCCCTCGCTTTACTGGGCCTACCGGCAAGTCCAGAAATGGCGACACAGGAGGACATGACGGGCTAATCGTGTGATGCGGGCGCCACCCCACGGAATGCTTTACCATCATTTCCAAAACTGAAACGGCATAGTTGACGAATCATTCAACTGGCAGTATAATCATTAGGAGCGTTCAAGGATTGCTCCGGGCACACTGGACTCGAGCACGTTTCACCACGAATCAATCGAATTACACAAAAGGAGCGGCAACAATATTGCGTGCAATTCGTAGCATATTCTGAATACTTTGACAATGCCACTATCTTTGCAGTATGGGTATGACTCGTGCAAACAACCGCACAGGATTTCTTACCACAAAGACTCCAAGATACAAAGCATGAAAGAAGTTCTTTTCTGCAAACCTTTGTCTCTTCGTAAGGAGTCCATTGCAGAGATACGAAATGCTATCCCCGTTTCTTTCCATCCGTGAGTCAATGATGGGGGGACAAGAGTTGTGAGCCTTACGGGTCCACTGTGACATTGTCAAAATACCAACGGCACGGTTACGCATTATTACATTTCAAGCATCTTCCGGCAATACAAGCAGAGAGTTGCACAAGGCATTAGAAATGGCACTCAAGGGACACTTACGCGATTTTAGTTTGGCTCAACTCCTAAACCTGGTCAACCTGGCGCACAAAACAGGTGAGTTGCAGGTGTCTAGTGGGAAAAAGCGAGCGGGCCTCTTTTTCCGCGATGGCCGCCTTATTGATGCCAACCTCAACCACGGCTCCGATGGGAACCTGTTGACCCTTCTGCAAAAAGGGGGAAAGCTCTCGGAGGAGCAAGCACAAACGATTCGTAGCCATGTGGTGGGACAGAGCGACAAAGAATTGGGGTTGGTGCTCATCAATGCCGGCTTCGTCTCCCAATCCGATGTCTTGCAGACAATTCGCAAACACCTTTTGGATGTAGTATACACCCTTTTCACTTGGGAAGATGGCGATTTCTCTTTCGAGGCAAGCGCAAACCCCTCCGACGGCAAGATACTGGCATCAATCAGCCTGGACGGCATCATCATGGAGGGGAGCCGGCGCGTACAAGAATGGGAATGGCTCCAGGCCGCATTGCCTAGCCTCGATGTTACCCTCCGATTTACGGAAAAGCCCGGTGCCAGCCTGCAAGACATCAAGCTGAGTGTAGAAGAATGGCGCGTGATTTCATTTATCAACCCGCGCAACACAATTCGCCAAATCTCCCGTTACAACAACATGACCGATTTCCAGATTCGGAAGATCGTATCGCAACTCATGGAAAAAGGCTTGGTCGAAGCAGTCGGTACACCTGCGGGCCAGCCTGCAAAACAGGTCGAGAGGGCACCGGTGCTAAAAGTGCCACAAATCAAGCCCCCACCTGTACGCAAAGGGGTCATCTTACGTTTGATCGATCGCATACGAGGTCTCTAGCCCATCTTTGCGGCATAAACTTCTGCAGAAAGGTTTCTCCATGCAAACCGTGAAAATGGTAATCACCGGCCCATTCAGTGCCGGAAAAACCGAATTCATTCGCGCAATCAGCGAGATAGTGGTCGTCTCTACAGATCGCCGAATATCGGACACAACCGCGGCCGTCAAAGACGAGACTACCGTAGCCATGGACTTTGGCCGTATCACCGTAGACGACGACCTCGTATTGTACCTCTTTGGCACACCGGGCCAAAAGAGGTTCGACTTCATGTGGGAAATCCTGTCAGAAGGAATGTTAGGGTTTATCGTCATCGTAGATAGCACACGTTCGGACACATTCCATGAGGCACTGCAAATATTGCACACCTTTCAGGGCTACGCCAACACACCATTCGTAATCGTCGCCAACAAACAGGACATGCCTGATGCATGGCCACCCGAAGATTTGCGCCTGGCTCTGGGACTGGACAACGGCGTCAAGATCCTCCCCTGTGTGTCTACCGACCGGGAAAGTGTAAAAACGGTTCTTCTGGAGCTCCTCTATTCTATTCTAGAAAGCTACGAGTAGTAGCGAAGGAGAATAAACATGGCCGAAGACAGACCTATGCCCAACGCCGCCCTGCGGACACTTTTTCTGGCTATCGAAGAAGTGATGGGAAAGAATGGCACCAATGCCATCCTAAACCTCAGCGGTCTCCGAGAATATATCGATAATTACCCCCCCAACAATTTGGACCAGGATGTAAAATTCAGCGAGTACGGCATAGCACAGCAGGCCATCGAAGATTTCTATGGCAAGCGTGGTGCGCGAGCGATTCTGCAACAGATTGGACGGGCCACCTTTCGCTATGGATTGAACGAACAGCCCGCTATTTTGGGTGTTGCCGGCCTGGCGCTGCGTCTCCTGCCGGCACGCACTCGCATGAAATTGATCCTCGGCCGTTTGGCCGAAGCCGACACCAAGACGGTCAACCAACCTGCGCATGTCGAAGAAGAGGACGACGCCTTCATCTTCGTCGTGGAAGCCTGCCCTTGCGCGTTTCGAGAACGCAAGGAAAAAGGGGTCTGCTGTTTTACCACAGTGGGTGCCCTGCAAGAAGGGTTAAAATGGGCCACCGGCAATCATTATCGTGTCCACGAAACGACCTGCATCAATGCCGGCGACGACGCTTGCCGCTACCACATCGAGAAGGAGCCTGAAGGGTAACCAGTGCGAAAAAAGAAAGACCGCCGGCCTGGAAGCGCCGGCGGTCTTCTGCGAGGGACAGATAGCCCTCGGTGCATGGCGGGGAGGGGAGGGCGGGATTTGAACCCGCGAAGGAGGTTTTAGCCCCCTTAGCCGCTTAGCAGGCGGCCGCACTCGACCAGACTATGCGACCTCCCCACAAGTTAGGACGGAGGGAGAGGGATTCGAACCCCCGGTGAGTTTCCCCACAGCGGTTTTCAAGACCGCCGCCATCGTCCACTCGGCCATCCCTCCATTAGCCATCCCGGTGTTCCCTCGTAAAGCACACCAAGTATAGCAGAGGAAAGGATATCTGTCAAAAATCCCTTTTTCCCCGGACATTTGCTGCGCATGCCCCCGGGGTCCCGGATTTGCGCTTCTCTCCCGATCACTGTATAATTTCTATTAGCGAAAGCAATTTACCTTTCCTTTGTTTTCCTCCGGGTCTCTGCGATTGGCTTCAGGGCAACGGGGATAGTAAACGAGCACACGTTTCCAACAACTTCAGTATCTTCTCAACAACCTGGGGAACGCCCCCGGGGCCCAATTCTGGGGGAGCACATTCCCCCCAAAGTGGGGGATAGGGGGGCACGACGGTCTACTCACCCCGAATTATTGAGAAGATACCAACTTCGCTCATATAGAAAGGTTCGACACATGTTTTCACTAACCCATCTCCGCAGATTCTGGATTGTGATGTTCTTGTTGCTCGCCCTCTCTACTATCGTGCCGGCGACAGTGGCCGCCCCACCCGCAGACGCGCCCTCCCCGGCGACCCTTTTCGAGCAGATGCAACATCAGGCCCAAGGGCCGCTGTTCGTTCACTGGGATGAAACAACCGGCGTTCCGCGATTTTTGCGCGGCGCAATACCCTTCGTGCCCCCTGAGGCGAAGCAAACAGCTACGGCGCGCGCGCTCAGCTTTTTCGAGCAATACCGTGACTTGTACCTCATGCACAGCCCCAAAGCCGAACTGGCCGAAATGGCGGTGCAAACCGACAAGTTTGGCATGACCCACGTGCGTCTGCAACAGGTGGTGCGCGGCGTGCCGGTGTGGGGCGCGCAAATGCTGGTACATTTTGATGCCGAAGGCCGCATTCGCGCAGTCAACGGCACGTACCTGCCCGGCACAACCGTGGACACCACGCCCACCATAGACTTCGCCCAGGCCGTCCGACTGGCCCGTACCAACTTGCTGGTGGACGACCGGGCTGCGCTCAACCAGGCTCAATCCGGGCTGGTCGTCTACCGGCGATATGGCACCACCGCGCTGGCCTGGAAGGTTCAGATTTTTGCCGACAATCCGCTGGGCAACTGGACAGTCTTTGTTGACGCGCACAATGGCGCTATCGTACACCGCCTCGACGCCCTCGATACCGCAAAGAACCGGCAGACGTATGATGCCGGCTACGGCAGCAGCCTGCCCGGCACGCTGGTATGCAACGAAGCCGACCCTTCCTGCAGCGCCGGCGACGCCGCCGAAAAGGCCGCGCACGTCAACGCCGGACTGACCTACGACTATTATTTCACCAAATTCGGCCGGGATAGCTACGACAACGCGGGTGCTACTCTGATCTCCTCAGCCCACTACAAGACCAACTACAACAACGCGTTTTGGAACGGCACGCAAATGGTCTATGGAGATGGAGACGGCGTGAGGTTTTCGTATCTTAGCGGGGCACTTGACGTCGTCGCTCACGAACTGACCCATGCGGTTACGAACCTAACTGCCAATTTGATTTACGAGAATCAGTCCGGTGCATTGAACGAGTCGTACTCCGATGTGTTCGGCGTCTTTGCAGAATTCTACGCCGATCCGGCACACGCCGACTGGCTCGTAGGCGAAGATGTCTACACGCCGGGAACCCCCGGCGACGCGCTTCGCAGCATGTCCGATCCCTCGCAAGGCGTCTACGACACCAACGACCCGCGCAACAGTGGAGGCCAGCCCGACCACATGAACAAGTATGCCCACTTTTCCTTGCGCATTGACCAGGGCGGCGTTCACGTCAACAGTGGTATCCCCAACAAAGCAGCTTACCTGATTGCTCATGGGGGAACCTATCACGGCATCGTAGTTTCGGGGATTGGCATTGCGAAAACCGAACAGATCTACTACCGCACACTCGTACACTACTTGACCCCAGCATCGTCATTTTGGGATGCGCGGGAGGCCAGCATTCAAAGTTGCAACGACTTGATCGGCTCCTTTGGAATTGCCAGCACCGACTGCAACGCGGTACAGAACGGCTTCGCGGCCGTGGGCATTGGACCCAGTTCGACCATGACCCAACACGCCTACCTTCCGGTGATCCAACGCCTGTCTACGATGGAGCACACCCCGGGAATCTATGGACAGGTCACCGATGCCGGCAACCCGGCCGCCGGGGTGCAATTGGACCTGCGCCGATGTGTATACGGCGGCTCCTGTACCACGCAAGCTACAACGACCACAGACGCTTACGGCGTGTACCGCTTCACCGGCGTGCCCTCCCTCTCCGGTGCCTATTACTACGTCCGTTACCTCAATCCGACATCCCAGGCCACGGGAGAGACCCCGTCCACCCTGCCCGCCGGGGCCGACATCCAGGAGACTCCTGCACAGGAAACCTTGGGCGATGTGGGCCAGTTTCGTACGCCCCCGCCGCAGCCACTGGTGGGCGCAGCCGGCACGACTACTTTGCTGAACGAGACGTTCGAGGGGAGCTTCCCGTCCGGGTGGACGGTAACCGGGCACTGGGGCAAGTCCGGTTGTCGCGCCTACGGAGGCAGCCATAGCGGCTGGATCGAAGGCGCGTCCGGGATGTCCTGTGGCAGCAACTACCACACCAGCGAGCAGGGAAAGATGGTTTTTGGGCCATTCAGCCTCAGCGACGCCACCGCCGCTTCTTTGACCTTCAAGTTGTGGCTGAAATCGGAGTCGAGCTATGATGCGTTGTGCCGCCTTGCTTCTACGGACGGGACCACGTTCTACGGCGCTTGCACGACGGGCAATTCCAGCGGCTGGATTGATCGGGAACTCGACCTGAGCAATGTGTATACGCTGGGGAGTCTGTTAGGACGCTCCAGTGTGTGGATTGAACTGTTGTGGGATAGTGATAGCAGTATAACCTACGCCAACGGGGCCTTTGTAGACAACGTGGTGCTCCAAAAAACGACCTCGACGACGGGCAGCCACGTCGTGGCCTGGTATACCGATAATATCGGCACATACACTGCCGGAACCGACCGGCGGGGAGGCAACTTCGATATCGCCGATATTGGCTTGGTCAGTCCCGGTGATAGCGCATCGCTCTCTTTCCCAATCACCTTCGATTGGAACCGCCGAAATGCCGCGTTCCCCGATCTATACCAGCTCGAGTTGTTCGGCTCCGGCGGGTCGCCCTTTGGTGCGGGCAGTATCTCGGACTACACGAGCAGCGCCTACACATTGAACGCTCTTCCCTCCGGATTCAGCACAGGCGTTCAGTACTTCTGGAATGTGCTTGCCTACGGGCCGAATGGATATGGCGTTTCCCGCTACAGTCTCCGAATTACCTTCACCGCGATGGCAAACGGCGAGATAATGATGGT